>CAZJAL010000008.1:0-91776 GCA_964544175.1 uncultured Limnohabitans sp. | reverse complement strand
TTTTCGACCTCGCGCCCCTGACGCACCAATTGATTGATGGTTGGCATTTAAAAAAACGTCCCTAAACGTTTGGAATGAACAAAAAAATCTTCTCCGCCCCAAATGCGGAAAAGCCTTCTAGTATAGCCGCGGAATAGGGCCTGTGCAAAAAAATCTATGCAGCCCCGCCTTGAGTCAAAGTTGGCAAGTGCCAACTTTTCTTATTTGATCCATAAACGCAGCGCATCCCAAGCGCGGCCCAGGACGCCCGCTTGCTCTACTGTGTCCAAAGCTTGCAAAGGCATGTCGACCCAGAGCTGCTCACCACGGAAAATTTTGAGGCTGCCAATGGTTTGACCCTTGGTCACCGGGGCCACCAAGGGGTCTGGGCGGACCAGCTGGGTTTTGATCTGCGCAGCAGAACCCGTGGGCACCGCCACCACCAGGGCATCCGAGCGCCCAAGCTTGACGCTGGCCTCTTTGCCCTTCCAAATGGCCGGCGTTGCAACGGGCTGGCCAGCATCAAAAAGCTTGACTGCATCAAATGCGGTGTATCCCCAGTTGAGCAATTTTTGCGCCTCATTGGCACGCGTAATTTCACTGCTGGCGCCCAGCACAACGGCCATCAAACGGCGCGGGCCAAGGTTGGGGAAGTCGCGTTTGGCTGTGGCCACCAAGCAATAGCCTGCCGCATCGGTGTGGCCCGTTTTCAAACCGTCGACGGTTGGGTCTTTGAAAAGCAGCAAATTGCGATTGCTTTCATTGGCTGCGGGGGTTCCTGGGTAACGGTATTTTTTGATGGCGTAGGTGCCCATGTAGTCAGGAAAATCACGCATCAAACGGATGGACAAGGTTGCCAAATCGCGTGCCGTAGTGACATGGCCCGCCTCCGTCAAACCTTCTGGGTTTTTGTAGGTGGTGTTTTTCATGCCCAACACTTTGGCTTGGTCGTTCATCATTTGCACAAAGCGATCGACTGAGCCGCCAACGCCTTCCGCCAAGGCCACAGTGGCATCGTTGCCCGATTGAACCACCATGCCCTTGATTAAATCCTCAACGGGCACCTTCATTTTGGGATCAATGAACATGCGAGAGCCAGGCATTTTCCAGGCACGCTCGCTCACATTGAATGTTTGTTTGAGGTCGACTTTTTTGGCCTTCAAGGCATCAAACACCAAATAGGCCGTCATGAGTTTGGTCAATGAAGCCGGCTCGACGGGCATGTCCAATTCGCGTGATGCCAAAATTTGATTGGCTGTGACGTCTAGCAACAAATAGGCTCGCGCTGCAACTTCAGGCGCAACGGGCACTTGCAAATGCGCCTGAGCCTGCGCTTGCAATGGCAGTAAGTTCAATGACAACGCAACCCAAATTAGGGCTGATCGCAAAGCACTGCGCCGGAGCGTTAAAAACAAAGCTGTCATGGTGTAGAGGGCATGGTTCAACAATCAATTTCGCAAATGGCGACTGACCAAGGAACGGAGCAAGGGCAATTGCCCGTGAAAAAAGTGCGCCACGCCAGGAATGACAGAGACAGGCAAAAATTGAGGGCGCGCCCAATCCATCACGCTGGCCAAAGGCACGGTATCGTCGACCTCGCCATGCACCACCAATGTTTTGTTGTGGAGCTCGGGGGGCACAGGCGCGACTTGGAACCGTGAAGCCGCCGTTCCAACCAGCACCAATTTTTCCAATTGACCCGAAGGGGCCAATTGCGCAGCCGCGTGACTTGTCACAAAAGCGCCAAATGAAAATCCGGCAAGCGCCAACCCAGCCGCAACTGGCGGTGAGTTTTGACTTTGACTTTGTGAAATAACCGCCAACAAGTCTTCCAACTCGCCGCGGCCCTCGTCGTAAACACCGGCACTGGCACCAACGCCTCGAAAATTAAATCGGATGGCGCGCCAACCATTTTGAACAAAGGCCTTGGCCAGCGTCTGAACCACCTTGTTTTGCATGGTGCCGCCAAACAAAGGGTGCGGATGAGAGATGACAGCTACGCCTTTGAACGCGCCCTCTTCTGGTTCGTCAACAAGTCCTTCCAAGACACCTGAAGCGCCTTGAAACTGCACGGCTTGCGTAGCCGAGTTCATCAGCGTCCCACGTCGGAAGGTGTCACCAAGCGTTGCACCACTTGGCCATTTTGGAGATGGCTGTCGACAATTTCATCGATGTCGGTGTTGTCGACAAAGCTGTACCACGTGCCCTCTGGGTAGACCACGGCCACCGGGCCGCCCGCACATCGGTCTAAACAACCTGCTTTGTTGACGCGGACTTTTCCTGGCCCCGCCAAGCCCAAGTCTTTGACACGGGCTTTGCAATGGTCAAAGGCGGCTTGCGCGCCCTGCACCGCACAACAGGACTCGCCATTTTTTCTTTCGTTCAGACAGAAAAAAATATGCCGTTCGTAATAAGGAGTGGATTTTTCGCTCATGCGTCCATTTTAGAGGGGCGGGAAGACGACAAGCGGCGCATCAAATAAACCAACAAAACAAAAGGCCATAGCCAACCTATCCATTGAATCAAGCCATGAAATCGAATGAACTGGCCTTGTTCCCAGTTGTGCAAAGTCAAGGCAAAGTAAGCGCTCGCTGAAGCGTTGTTAAGCAAGCTCAGCTGCAGCACCAAACCCACCAGGGCCAGCACTTGAAGTGCTTTTTCTCGAAGCCACAGCATGGGCAGCGCCAGCAGCGAAGCCAAAACAAAGCCGCCTTGAACGGGCGAGTTAAACCAGCCCCAAGCATGGGCAGGGCCATACGTGAGGGCAGCGGACAAAGCCGTAAAGCCCAAACCAGACATGACCAAGAAACACGCCGCAATGATTTTTTGATACCTTTGCCGAATCAAACTGAAAGCCAGTAAACAAGGCAGCAACAAACCCATGCCAACGCAGAACACCTCATAAATGGGGAGTAATGGTTGCAACTCGACTTCGCGAACAGGCAACCAATCAAGCCATGGCGTGTCCTGCAACCACAATGCCAGCGCATCTTCTGTACGCTCCAAAATTTGGCCCAAGCCCAGCGGCACAGGCGCTGGAAACAACAAGGCCAGCGGCCACAACGCCAAGAGCACCAATGAGCCTCTGGCATCTGGCAGAAACCAGTTGGCGCGGAACCGAGTCCAGCGGTCTAGAAAGCCCCACCGCTCCAAAAACCAAGCCAACGTGGCACCTATCAAAGTGCCGCAAGTGTTCAGCCCCCAATCAACATTGGACGGCACGCGGGCAGGCAAAAAAAGCTGCAGTGTTTCAAGTGCCAATGACAGCAATGACGCCGCAGCGACTGTGAGTGTGACGGCCGGCCAATGCCGTGCGCTGCGTCGCAGTGCCAATACACCAATGAAACCCAACGGCGCATAACCCACCACATTGGCCAAGACATCAAAGCCTGTCCAATACTTGGGCCACGGGGCCATCAGGAAGGCGGTCCAGTCGACCCCCTGAGATCGCCATTGTTCAAAGGGGTAAAGACTGGCGTAAACAATCAATGCGGCGTAAATGCCAGCCAAGGGCCATGCCGCAGTTTTTTGCATGCGCCTTAAAAGGGCTTCACGACCACAAGAATCACAACCGCCACCAGCATCAACACGGGGGCCTCGTTGAACCAGCGATACCAAACATGGCTGTGCGTATTTTGATTGGCTTCAAACTTCTTCAACATGCGGCCGCAAGCATGGTGGTAGCCCACAATGAGCAGTACCAATGCCAATTTGGCATGCATCCAAGCGTTGCCGGGACCCCATCCAATGCCAACGCCCCACCACAGCCACACACCCAGCACAATGGCCGGCACCGACAACAAGGTGGTGAACCTGAGAAGCTTGCGAGACATGAGCAATAGCCGCTCACGCTCAGCCGCGGAATCTTCTGGCACCATGGCCAAATTGACAAAAATTCGCGGCAAGTAAAACAAGCCAGCAAACCAACTGGCCACGAAGACGATGTGAAAAGCTTTAATCCAGAGCATGGTGCAAGTGTAGCCCCGAGGCTTGTTTTTCAACAAACTTCAGGCACAATTTTCAAATGACACTGATTCACACGCCATATCCCCTCAGCCGCCCCCGCAGATTGCGCCGTACCGATTTTTCAAGACGTTTGGTTCGCGAAAACCAATTGACGGTTGACGATTTGATTTACCCGGTCTTTGTTCTAGATGGCAAGCATCAACGGCAGGCCGTTGGCTCGATGCCAGGGGTTGAGCGCATGAGTTTGGATTTGTTGCTGCCAGTGGCAGAAGATTGCGTGAAGTTGGGCATCCCTGTGATGGCTCTTTTTCCGGTCATTGACAGCTCACTCAAAGACCCAGAAGGTAACGAAGCTCTCAATCCTGACGGATTGGTGCCTACCGTGGTCAGAGCCCTCAAGAAAAACTTTCCTGAATTGGGTGTCATGACAGACGTTGCACTCGACCCCTTCACCAGCCACGGACAAGATGGCTGGCTAGACGATGATGGCTACATTTTGAATGACCCCACCTTGGGTCAATTGGTCAAACAAGCCATGGTGCAAGCCGATGCAGGCGTCGACATTGTGGCGCCCAGTGACATGATGGATGGGCGCATTGGCGCCATTCGCCAAGCTTTGGAAGCCAAAGGTCATGTGCACACACAAATCATGGCTTACAGCGCCAAATACGCTAGCTCTTTTTATGGCCCCTTCCGTGATGCCGTGGGCTCTGCCGCCAACCTGGGCAAAGGCAACAAAAAAACCTACCAAATGGACCCCGGCAATACCGACGAAGCGTTGCGCGAAGTGGCTCTGGACATTGCCGAAGGTGCTGACATGGTGATGGTCAAGCCAGGCATGCCGTATTTGGATGTGGTGCGCCGCGTCAAGGATGAGTTTGGTGTGCCCACATTTGCTTATCAAGTGTCTGGTGAATACGCCATGCTGAAAGCCGCTGCTCAAAACGGCTGGCTAGACCACGATGGCGTCATGATGGAGAGCTTGCTGGCTTTCAAACGCGCTGGTGCAGATGGCATCTTGACTTACTTTGCACGCGATGCTGCGCGCTTGCTCGCCAAAGCCTGACCTTCAGTTAACGCAAACCACTTACTCTCTGTTGCATGCGCGTCTTCACAGTCTCTGGCACACACGTTCAAGAAGGATTTTCTTTGCCACGTGCATTGCCTGACAACGGTTTTGTGTGGATTGCTTGCGCCAGGACATTTTTCTCGTCTGAACATGAACAGGTTCAGCAGGCTTTGCAAAACCTCACTGGGCATCATTTGTTTGACTTGCACGTGTCCGATTTGCTCAATGGGCAATTGCCTTCACGCTTCGATTTAACGTCTTACTACGATGTGTTGGTGTTTCGCCGATTGGCGGCGCAACCATCCCGCGCGGCCGAACCTACCAAGCCCCCATCTCGCCTCAAACTCAAAGGAAAGGTCTCAGGACCGCCGGCACTTCGCAGGTTAGACACCAGTCCCATTGGCTTTGCCATTTTCGACAAAGTGCTCCTCACGGTGCACCCAGATGATTGCAGCATCCGCGAGGCTTATGCGGCAAGGCTTTTGGCATCGGGCAGTCAAGCACAAAGCACTGCAAGCACCGAGTCAAACGGGGACGCCGCCAGCGGGTCTAATGCCTCAACAGCCAACCTGCCAGACGAACGATCAGTTGGCGCGCGGGGCATTCCCGTCAGCCCAGCCGACATGATGCTGCGCATGGTGAGCCAGGTGGTCGATGTGTATTTGGATTTGCGCAGAGAACTCACACGGCAGCTAGACCACTGGCAAGCTGAGCTGATCAGCCCTGACACCCGCTTCAACAATTGGCCCGCCCTGTTAGAGGCACGCTTGTCTTTGCACTATCTTGATGAAATTTGTGAAGATCAACGCAGTGCCATGCAGGGTTGGCTAGAGTCTTTGAACACTTGGACAACGCCCAGTGCCAACCCCTTGATCAAAGAACATGAAATTTTGAAAGTGCGCAGTCGGGATGTTTTAGAACACATCGATCGCGTCGTTCATCACGTCAGGCGTTTAGAGCAGAGCATTGAAACTGCCGTTCAAATTCACTTCAATGCCCAAAGCAATCGCACCAATGCCTCCATGCGAACGCTAACCTCTATCACGGCCATTTTCTTGCCCTTGAATTTGATTGCCGCCATCTTTGGCATGAACTTCGATGTCATTCCCATGCTTCACAGCAGTTTTGGCTTTTGGTGGACGATTGGCAGCATGCTCCTGATCGCACTCACCTTGGTTTGGTTTTTTTGGCGCAAACGCTACTTGGTACGATCAGGACACTGAACTCAAGGCTGCTTATTTGCAGCGGTCATGACGGGCTCTTAGCTTAGGTGCGCCTTGAAAAACTCTAAGGTTCTTTGTTGCGCCAAGGCTGCAGACGCCGCATGCCATGCACCCCGCTGATTGCAATTGAAACCATGATGCGCCGCATACGTGAACACTTGTGCATTGGGGTGCGCGGCCTGAAAGGCCTTGACCGATTCCATGGAAATCCACTTGTCTTCTTCGGCAAAGTGCGCCATCACTGGCACTTTCGATTGACGTGCCGACTCGGCTTCAGTCGTCATGCCGCCGCCGTAGTAAGGCGCTGCCGCCGACAAGCCGTTGAGCAAGCAGGCAGAGCGCCAGGTCAGTAAACCGCCCCAGCAATAACCCACCACGCCCACCTTGCCGCCGCAGACTTTGTGCACGTGGTCAATGCTGGCTTGGATGTCTTGCAAAGCACCAGGTGCAGGCAAAGATTCAATGGCCGTTTTCAAGGCCATGCCTGCGCCCATGTCGGCTTCGGCATAGCCCAGTTCTACGTTGGCTTGCGCACGGTGGAACATCGCGGGCGCAATGGCCAAGTAACCTTCTTTGGCGTAAGCATCGGCCACTTCACGAATGTGCAAGTTGACACCAAAAATTTCTTGAATGACCACGACTGCCGCTTTGGCGGGTGTGGCGGGCTGAGCCACATACGCTGGAAATTGCGTGCCATCTGCGGCTGTTAATTGAACAAACGTTCCCATGTAGATCTCCTCAAAATACTTGTGTTGACAGCGCCATGTTTAAGCGAGGGCGCGCTCTACAAAATCTAACCGATCTTGTCCCCAGAAAATTTCGCCTTCGACCACGTAAGAGGGTGCGCCAAACACACCGGCATCAATGGCCATTTGGGTATAGGACTCATAGCGCTCTTGTGCAGCTTGGCTATAGGCTTGTTCTAGGCAACTGGCTGGCAAATTTTGTTCTTTAAGCAACTCGGCCAAGGTTTTCTCGTCGGCAATGTTGCGCTGCTGTGCCCAGACGGCCGACAAAATGGCGCCACTGATGGCCATGGCCGCTGGTGGGCCTGCCGCCATGTCTACGGCAATGATTAATTTGGCGGCATCGTCGCCGCCCACTGGAAAATAGGTCGGTTTTAAATGCAAGGGGGCACCCAGCCACTTGCTAAAGCGGGCCAGCTCAGTCAGCCGATATGCCTGTCTTTGCGGCGCACGCTGGCCCAAGGGCAAGCCACCCGAAATTGGAAACACTTTGCCACCCAGATCGATGGGCATGACGCGAACACTCGCACCTGCTTTCGTCAGGATTTGATGAAATCTCTGATGGCCCAAGTAAGCCCAAGGGCTTTGCGGGGCGAAATAATAGTCGACTGAGTGACTCACAAAAAGCTCCTAGGTAAGGTAATCTGCAGATGCAATGCCGTAGCACCAGACAGTGTTTTAACCGTTTACTCAATATTCTGCAGGAGACAAAGAATGCGCAAAGTAGTTTTGGTCACAGGTGGGAGCCGCGGCATTGGTGCTGCGACCTGCATCTTGGCAGCTCAAAAGGGCTGGGATGTTGCCGTCAATTACACCGCCAACGCACAAGCTGCCGACGAGGTGGTGCAACAAGTGAAAGCAGCGGGTGGCCGCGCCATCGCCGTTCAGGCAGATGTGGCCAACGAAGAACAGGTTTTGGCCATGTTCCAAAAAGTACGTGCAGAACTTGGGCCTCTGCACGGTTTGGTCAACAACGCCGGTGTTGTCGATGTGTCTGCTCGGCTTGATGAAATGAGCATGGCACGCTGGCGCCGCATGTTTGACATCAATGTTTTAGGATCGATGCTGTGTGCACGCGAAGCCATCTTGCAAATGAGCACAAAACACGGCGGCCAAGGCGGCAGCATTGTGAATTTATCGAGTGCTGCGGCAAGGCTAGGCTCACCGGGTCAGTATTTGGACTATGCAGCTGCCAAAGGCGCCATCGACAGTTTTACCTTGGGCTTGGCCAAAGAAGTGGCAGGCGACGAAATTCGCGTCAACGCCATTCGCCCCGGCTTGATTGACACCGAAATTCATGCCTCCGGCGGATTGCCCAACCGCGTCAAAGACCTCGAGCATTTGGTGCCAGCCAAGCGCGGCGGCTCAGCCATGGAAGTGGCGCAGGCCATTGTGTGGCTTTTGTCTGATGAAGCCAGCTACACCACCATGAGCCTGATCGACGTATCGGGAGGCCGTTGATGGCAGGCACACCGGCCAACAAGATCCTTTATTACTGGGAAGACATGCTCCCAGGCAGTGTTCGCGATCTGGGCACCATCACACCCACCCGCGAAGAGATCATTGCCTTTGCTTCACAATTTGACCCGCAACCTTTTCACCTTGACGACGAAGCGGCCAATGCTTCTGTGTTTGGCAGCTTGTGCGCCAGCGGATGGCACACCTGTTCCATGGCCATGCGACTGATGGTGACGAATTTTTTGCATGAATCCTCGAGCTTGGGATCTCCTGGTCTTGAGAACTTGCAATGGAAAAAGCCTGTGCTGCCCAATGACACCCTGCGCCTCCAACACAAAATATTAGAGTCGCGCCCTATGCGATCCAAGCCCGATGTGGGTTTGGTCCGCACCCAATGGGAAATGCACAATCAACATGGCGACCTTGTGTTGCACATGGAAGGCTGGGGCATGTTCAGGCGCAGACATCCTGCGCAAGAAGCTGCTGCAAGCGATTAACATTCACCTGTTCTACATTTACTGAGACAAGCCATGACCGTCACCTCGATTGCTCACTTCATTTCTGGCCATACAACGGCTGGCACTTCGACTCGCGCACAAGATGTCTTCAATCCTGCGACGGGTGCCGTCACAGGCCGCGTCCACTTGGCCAATGTGCAAGACGTGGCGCAAGCGGTTGCTTCTGCGCAAGCTGCTTTTCCTGCATGGGCCGATACGCCACCACTGCGCCGTGCACGTGTCATGTTCAAGTATCTAGAGTTGCTCAATCAAAACCGCGACACCTTGGCGCGCATGATCACAGCCGAGCATGGCAAAGTGTTTACAGACGCACAAGGCGAAGTAACACGCGGCATCGACATTGTGGAATTTGCGTGCGGCATTCCGCAATTGCTCAAAGGCGACTTCACAGACCAAGTTTCAACAGGCATTGACAACTGGACACTGCGTCAGCCTTTGGGCGTGGTGGCGGGCGTCACGCCCTTTAATTTTCCAGTCATGGTGCCCATGTGGATGTTCCCTGTGGCCATTGCATGCGGCAACACCTTCGTCTTAAAACCCAGCCCACTCGACCCTAGCCCCAGCCTGCTGATGGCCCAGTTGCTCAAACAAGCTGGTTTGCCCGATGGTGTTTTCAACGTGGTGCAAGGCGACAAAGAAGCCGTCGACGCACTGGTTGAACACCCCGATGTGAAGGCCATCAGCTTTGTAGGTTCTACGCCCATTGCCAACAGCTTGTATGAAAACGGCGCGCGCCACGGCAAACGCGTCCAAGCTTTGGGCGGTGCCAAAAACCACATGGTGGTGATGCCCGATGCCGACATTGAACAAGCTGTCGACGCGCTTATTGGCGCAGCCTACGGCTCTGCCGGCGAACGCTGCATGGCCATCAGTGTGGCAGTGTTGGTTGGCAATGTGGCCGAAAAATTAATGCCTTTGCTGTTGGAAAAAACAAAGGCGCTCAAAGTATTGAATGGCACCAACCTCGACGCCGAAATGGGTCCTATCGTCACCGACGCAGCCAAGAAGCGCATCACTGGCTACATTGATGCAGGCATTGCAGAAGGCGCCAAACTCTTGGTCGATGGCCGTCAGTTTGACGGCGCCAAAGCGGGCGCAGGTTGCGACAAGGGTTTCTGGTTGGGTGGAACTTTGTTTGACAACGTCACCACCGACATGAAGATTTACAAAGAAGAAATTTTTGGCCCTGTGTTGTCTTGCGTTCGCGTCAAAGATTTTGGCGAAGCCGTGCAAATCATCAACGACCACGAATTTGGCAACGGCGTGAGTTGCTTCACGCGCGATGGCAATGTGGCACGCGAATTTTCTCGCCGCATTCAAGTGGGCATGGTGGGCATCAACGTACCTATTCCTGTGCCCATGGCCTGGCATGGTTTTGGTGGCTGGAAACGCAGCTTGTTTGGCGACATGCATGCCTACGGCGAAGAAGGCGTGCGTTTTTACACCAAGCAAAAATCCATCATGCAACGCTGGCCAGAGAGCATTGGCAAAGGCGCTGAATTTGTGATGCCGACATCTAAATAAATTTCAAAGCCTCCCACCTGCACGCACAACTTCAACGCACAACATGAACGACAGCACCTTTGACTACATCATCGTTGGCGCAGGAACGGCAGGTTGCCTGTTGGCCAATCGGCTGTCGGCCGATGCCAGCAAACGGGTTTTGTTGATCGAGGCCGGCAAGCGAGACGATTACCACTGGATTCACATCCCAGTGGGCTATCTTTATTGCATTGGCAATCCACGCACCGATTGGCTGTACCAAACTGAAGCCGCCGATGGCTTAAACGGCCGCAGCTTGCGCTACCCTCGTGGCAAAGTTTTGGGTGGCAGCAGTAGCATCAACGGCATGATTTACATGCGCGGCCAAGCCCGCGATTACAACCAGTGGGCACAGTTCACAGGCAACGACGATTGGCGCTGGGATCAATGCCTGCCTTATTTCAAAGCGCACGAAGACCATTACAAAGGCGCCAACGATCTTCACGGCGCCAAAGGCATCAAGCCAAGCTTGTTTGACAGTGCCCAAAGTTCTTCGCAAGCCTCCGCCGACTATTTCAAAATACTCAAAGGCAGACAAGCAGGCGGTGAATGGCGAATTGAAAAGCAACGCCTTAGCTGGGACGTGCTGGATGCTTTTGCCAAAGCGGCGCAGCAAGCGGGCATTCCTGCAACCGACGATTTCAACCAAGGCAACAACGAAGGCGTTGGCTATTTTGAGGTCAACCAACGCAATGGTTGGCGCTGGAACACAGCGCAAGCCTTTTTGCGCCCCACTTGCTTTGCAAGGCCCAATTTTGAATTGTGGACGCAAGCACAGGTGGCAGGCTTGGTGCTTGAAACCGATGCCGATGGCGCCAAGCGCTGCACAGGCGTGAAGGTTTGGGATGGCCACCAACTGGTCACTGCGACCGCCTTGCGCGAAGTTGCCCTCAGCGCAGGCAGCATTGGTTCTGCCCAAATATTGCAGTTGTCAGGCATTGGCAATCCAGACGCACTCAAGCCCGTAGGTGTTGAAGTGCAACACGATTTACCAGGCGTGGGCGCCAATTTGCAAGACCATTTGCAAATTCGCTCGGTTTACAAAGTGAAGAACGCCAAAACGCTGAACACCTTGGCCAGCAACTGGTGGGGCAAGGCCAAAATTGGTCTTGAATATGCCCTCTCGCGCAGCGGGCCCATGAGCATGGCGCCCAGTCAATTGGGCGCTTTCACAAAGAGCGATCCTTCGCAACCCTTTGCCAACATTCAATACCACGTGCAACCTCTTAGCTTGGATGCCTTTGGTGAACCTTTGCACAGCTTCCCAGCCATCACCGCCAGCGTGTGCAACTTGAATCCAAGCAGCCGTGGCAGCGTGACGCTCAAAAGTTCCGACTTCAAAGACGCGCCAGCCATTGCCCCCAACTACCTCAGCACCGATGAAGACCGACAAGTGGCGGCCGACAGCTTGCGCGTCACTCGCCGCATCATGTCGCAAGCAGCCATGTCCGCTTTTGAACCTGAAGAGTTCAAACCCGGCGCTCAATATCAATCAGACGACGAGTTGGCCAAGCTGGCAGGTGACATTGCCAGCACCATTTTTCACCCTGTGGGCACCACCCGCATGGGCAAGGAAGACGACCCCATGGCCGTCGTCAACAGCCAACTTCAAGTGCGTGGCATTCGAGGTTTACGCGTGGTCGACGCAGGCGTCATGCCCACCATCACCAGCGGCAACACCAACAGCCCCACCTTGATGATTGCCGAAAAAGCCGCGCATTGGATGGCGCTGGACGCGCTCAAAAACGCCACGGGAAATCCCTGATGGAAATGTCCTATGAAGCCAGATACATTTCATGCACTCGATGAACTGCAGTTTGGGTTCGTTTTGAGGGCAGAGGAGACACCCAAACTACTCGAACATAAACATCCACAACGAGATGTTACTTTTGATAGGCGCCGCGAAAGCGGCGCTTTTTTTTCATGGAAATACTGATCGTCTCTCTGGCGTCCTTGTTGGCCGGCTTGGTCGATTCGATCGTTGGCGGTGGTGGCCTGATCTTGGTCCCTGCACTCTTCGCTACTTTCCCCACCGCCCCACCCGCCACTTTAGTGGGCACCAACAAAAGTGCAGCCATCTGGGGTACCGCATTTGCCACCTACCAATTCAGCCATAAGGTTGAAATGCGTTGGCACGCTTTGATGCCCGCCGCAGCCGCAGGCTTGATTGGCGCATTGTGCGGGGCTTGGTCTGTCACGCAGATCGACCCCAGTTTTTTGCGCAAAGCCTTGCCCTTCATTTTGTTGACCCTTCTGATTTACACCGTGGTCAAGAAAAACATGGGGCAACTGCACGCACCCCGATTCAAGGGACGACAAGAAAGCTTGTTGGCCATGGCCATCGGCATGTTGATTGGTTTTTACGATGGCTTCTTTGGGCCTGGCACAGGCAGTTTTTTTGTGTTTGCTTATGTGCGCTTGTTGGGCTATGACTTTCTCAATGCATCCGCAAACGCCAAATTGATGAACACGGCCACCAATTTTTCTGCCTTGGTGCTGTTCACCTTGCAAGGCCATGTATGGTGGCATTTGGCCTTGCCCATGGCCATTGCCAATGTGGTGGGCAGTTTGTTGGGCACGCGTTTGGCACTGAAACACGGCGCAGGATTTGTCCGCTATGTTTTTCTGGCTGTGGTCGGTGCGCTTATTTTAAAAACCACCTATGACGGGTTTTTGCGCTGAGGTGCAAACTGGGCGTAGGCCACACCTATCAAGGCAACGCCTGCACCCGTCAATTTGATGGCCGTGTACTGTTCGCCTGTTAGCACCCATGCAAAGAAGCCAGCCACTGGCGGCATCAGGTACATCAAGGGCGCTGTTTTGGCCACGCCTCTTACTTGGTTGATCCAGCCCCACACCAACCAGCCACCAAACGCAGAGATCAACACTGACCAAGCCATGGCGGCCCAGCCTTGCAGTCCCAGACTGCCCCAAGGTGCGGCCAATCCGGCCGGCACAGACAACAGCATCACAGGCAGGCCGCCCCACAAGGTGGCATAGCCCATGGTCAGCACGCTGCCATGCTTTTCAAGCAGGGGTTTGGCTTGCACGGTGTAATAAGAAAACAACAGTGCCGCCACAAACAGCATCACATCACCGCCTGTTGCACGCAAATTGCCACTCAACAATTTGTCAGACAAAAACAGCATCACGCCCACAAAGGCCACCACCACCCCGAGAACTTGTGCATGTTGCAGTTTTTCGTGGCCCTTCCAACGCAGAATCAACAAGGTAAAAATCGGCCCACACGCCAAAATCACCGAGCTCGAAAATGGCGTCGACAAATGGATGCCATAGCAAACAATGCCCACATGCAAACTGTGCCCCACAAAGCCCAAGCGGGCCAGCGACAGCAAGTCTTCTCGTGGCAGAGGGGGTAAAAATTTGCCCAAAGTCACGCGCATCAAAATGAGAGCGCAAAGGGGCATGATGAGGTAACGCGCCAACAAAAAGCCACTGGGCGTCAGCGTGTTGAGCAAATACTTTTGAACGCTGAAATTGGCGCCCCAAATCAAAATCAACAGAAGCGCGGCGCCAAGCGCCATGCGCTGATAGCTTGCATGCTTCAATCTTTCACCACCACCGGGACGCGTGCCGCCAAAGCGCACATCAGTTCATAACCCACGGTGCCGGCGGCCTGTGCCACCTCATCAATGGCAACGCCCAAGGGCGACTGTGCACTGACTTTCGATTTCTGCGGCATGCCCCACAGCGTTACTTCACTGCCCAAAGCCGCATGCGGTAAGTCAGTGATGTCTACCGTGATCATGTCCATGCTGACGCGTCCTATGGTGCGTGAAGGATGGCCTTCAATGCACACCGGTGTGCCTGTTGGCGCTGATCGAGGATAGCCGTCAGCATAACCACAGGCCACCACACCAATTCGCATAGCCCGGTCGGCCACAAAAGATGAACCATAGCCCACGGTGTCACCCGCTTGCAAATTTTGGATGGCAATGATGTCAGCGTTCAAACTCATCACGGGTTTCAAGTCCCAATCTTGGGCTGAGTGATGCGGGTAATCTGGCGAACTGCCGTACAACGCAATGCCAGGGCGTATCCAATCGGCGCGAACAAGCACATCATGGGCATGGCGCAAACTTGCCGCGCTGTTGCACAGGCTGCGCTCGCCCGATAAATCGTGCGTGAATTGATGAAACAAGGCCATGGCAGCGCCTATGCCTTTGTCGCCATCGGCATCACTGAAATGCGACATCAGCGAAATTTCATCGACTTGGGGCAACGCATTCAGGCGCGTCCACGCGGCTCTGAAAGCTTGCGGGGCAAAACCCAAGCGGTTCATGCCCGTGTTCATTTTGAGAAAGACCCGATGCGGCTGGTGGGTTTTATGCACTGCCAGCATGTCAATTTGCGCTTCTGAATGCACCACATGCCACAAGTTCAGGCGAGAGCACAATTCCAAATCGCGGGTTTCAAAGGCGCCTTCCAACAAGAGAATGGGGCCGCGCCAACCGAGTTGTCGAACCCGTTCAGCTTCAGACAAATCGAGCAGCGCAATGCCGTCGGCCGCCCGTAAGCCCTCAAAAATGCGCTCAATGCCATGGCCATACGCATTGGCTTTGACCACGGCCCAAACCAAGGCATCGGGGGCCGCAACTTTAATTTGCGACAAGTTGTGGCGCAAGGCTGGGATGTCGAGAGTGGCCTGAATCGGTCTTGGCATGTCAGATCGTTACTTAAACGGCGATCAATTTCGCGGGTAGAAGCCTAGATTGTGGCACTTCAGGGCGTGATATAACCGAAACTTACGCCAACATCTGCGTTGCGGATGTTGCTTTGGTACTTTTCTCAATTTTCGAATTTGGCCTAATGCCTGATCGATTCACTGCATGAACTCATGAAGCGCGGTTTTTACACCATCATGGCGGCCCAGTTTTTCAGCTCACTGGCCGACAACGCACTTTTTGTCGCAGCGGTAGAGCTGATTCGAATTGGCGGCGGTGCCGAATGGCAACGCGCAGCTTTGGTTCCCATGTTTGCCTTGTTTTATGTGGTGCTGGCGCCATTTGTGGGTGCTTTTGCCGACTCTCGGCCCAAAGGTCAGGTGATGTTCATCAGCAACGGCATCAAAGTCTTGGGCTGCCTGATGATGTTGTTTGGCGCCAATCCTTTGCTGGCTTATGCCATCGTAGGCTTGGGCGCAGCGGCTTATTCACCGGCCAAATATGGCATCCTGACCGAACTGTTGCCAGCCTCGCAATTGGTCAAGGCCAATGGCTGGATTGAAGGCCTCACCATCGCATCCATCATCTTGGGCGTGTTGGTAGGCGGGCAATTGGTCGGTGCGCATGTTTCGGGCTACTTGCTCAGCTTTGACTTGCCATTCATTGACACAGGCATCGACACAGCACCAGAAGCTGCCATTTTGTTGCTGATTTCTTTTTATGCCTTGGCCGCTTGGTTCAACACGCGCATTCCAGACACTGGCGTTGAAATGCGCGCCTTGCCCAAAGATCTCAAGGCCTTGTTGCCAGACTTTTGGAGTTGCAACACCCGCCTTTGGAAAGACCGCTTGGGTCAAATTTCCTTGGCCACCACCACCCTGTTTTGGGGGGTGTCTGGCAACCTGCGCTACATCGTGTTGGCTTGGAGCGCTGCTGCTTTGGGTTACTCCACCACACAGGCCTCGAGCTTGGTTGGCGTGGTGGCCATTGGCACGGCAGTCGGCGCAGTTGTGGCCTCTGTCCGCATGAAACTGCACCAAGCCACGCTGGTCATGCCACTGGGTATCGCCATGGGCGTTCTGGTGATGGCCATGAACTTCATCGACAACGTTTGGGTGGCCGCACCGTTCCTTATTTTGCTAGGCGCACTTGGCGGCTTCTTGGTGGTGCCCATGAATGCTTTGCTGCAACACCGCGGTCATAACTTGATGGGTGCTGGGCGTTCCATTGCGGTTCAAAATTTCAATGAGCAAGCCTGTATTTTGATGTTGGGCGGCCTTTACAGTTTCTCAACGGGCATGGGACTTTCTGCCTTTGGCGCCATTACAGCGTTTGGTTTTGTGGTGGCCAGCATCATGTGGGTCATCAAGCGCTGGCACGAACACAACACCCGACATCACAGCGAAGAGTTAAATCGCTTGATCGAAGTGGCCAAAAATGATCACCAGCATGGCTGATCTCTTGCTTTAATTTCACCCAACACGCACAGGACTTTCATGGCCTCCATCTACGATTTTGAAGCGGTACAAATGAGTGGTCAGCCAATGGCTTTGAGTCAGCTTCGCGGACAAGTGATGCTGATTGTGAACACCGCCAGTGCCTGCGGTTTTACGCCCCAGTTTGGTGGGCTCGAAAAAATCCACCAAGCCTACAAAGACCGCGGCTTGTCGGTTCTGGGTTTTCCTTGCAACCAGTTTGGCAGTCAAGACCCTGGCAGCAACGAAACCATCGCCAGCTTTTGCCAGTTGAACTATGGCGTGAGTTTTACGATGATGGAAAAAGTCAAGGTCAACGGCCCCGATGCGCATCCTTTGTACCAATGGTTGTGTGCAGAAGCGCCTGGCCTATTGGGCAGCAAAGCCATCAAGTGGAATTTCACCAAGTTTTTGGTAGGACGCGACGGCCGCGTCATCAAACGCTATGCCCCCATAGACAAGCCCGAGAAAATCAGCAGCGACATTGAGGCCGCATTGGCTGCTTAAACCTCGCGCCATACCATTGCCGTGCGCCAGCAGCAACACTGGCGCACATGACGCACACGCTCGGTTTTTATTTGCTTTTTGACAAAGCCTCGTCGACCAATTCAACCCAATGCCTCACAGGCACATCGGCACCGCTTTGCAAGTGCGTGATACAGCCGATGTTGGCACTCAAGATGGCTTTGGGCTGCAGCTTGTTCAGATGACCCAACTTGCGATCACGCAAGGCATAAGCAGTATCGGCTTGAAGCACAGAGTAAGTGCCTGCAGAACCGCAGCACAAATTGGACTCGATGTCGGTCACGCGCAACTGAAATCCCAATTGACCCAACTGCGCTTCAACACCGCCCTTGAGTTGCTGGCCATGCTGCAAAGTGCAAGGTGGGTGATAAGCCATCAGGCCCGTCTTGGCCACCACCTCGGGTTTCAAAAGTTTTTGAAGTTGGGGCAAGCACAAAGGCAATAGTTCGCTCAGGTCACGCGTGAGTTCAGAAATGCGCTTGGCTTTCTCGGCATATTGCGCATCATGCTGCAACAAATGGCCATACTCTTTGACCGTCACGCCACAACCTGAAGCGTTCATCACCACGGCCTCTACACCTTGTTCTACCCATGGCCACCATGCATCAATGTTGCGGCGCATGTGGTCAAGTCCGCCGACCTGGTCGTTCAAGTGAAACTTCACGCCGCCGCAACAACCTGCTGCGGGTGGCACCACCACTTCGATGCCACAGGCGTTGAGTACCCGGGCTGTGGCCGTGTTGATGTTGGGCATCATGGCGGGCTGAACGCAGCCTGCCAACATCAATACTTTTCGCGTATGTTTTTGGGTAGGCCATGCACCCGCAGCTTGGGGTGCGGGCACCTTGGCTTTGAGGGCAGCAGGCAAAAAGGCTCTGACACTTTGACCTAGCTTCATGGCGGGCGCAAACAAGCTCGATGTGAGTCCCTCCTTCAAGAGCCAGCGCAGTGCGCGATCTTTCAGAGGGCGCTCTACTTTGGCGTCCACCACTTTGCGCCCCAAGTCGACCAAATGGCCATATTGCACACCGCTAGGACAAGTGCTTTCACAATTGCGGCAAGTAAGGCAGCGGTCCAAATGCATCTGTGTTTTGCGAGTGGGCTCGGCACCTTCGAAGACTTGCTTCATGAGGTAAATGCGGCCACGCGGCCCGTCCAGCTCATCACCCATCAATTGATAAGTGGGGCATGTGGCTGTGCAAAAACCACAGTGAACGCACTGGCGCAAAATGGCTTCGGCTTCTTGTCCGATGAGGGTGTTTAGAAACTCAGGTGCGAGTTGGGTTTGCATGGTGAGCCTCAAAAATGCGCGTTCAATCTGCGTGGGCCAAACAAGCCCGCAGGGTCAAATTCATGTTTCAACGCTTGCTGAATGCGTTGTTGTACAGGATCGAGTGGTGTAAAAACAGGCACTGCCACGGGTGTTGCAGCAGTGGCTTGGTTTGGCCTTCTAAACAAGGTGGCCTGACCGCCTACTGCCATGGCTTCACGGCGCAAAGTGTCTGCCGCATCAAGCGGGGCCCAGACCCAACGCTGTGCACCCTGCCACTCCACAAAGGGTGAGCTGACAGTGTCTGGCAACTTGATCACGGGTGCGGTTTGCGGTACCGACAAACGCCATAGGGCTAACTCTGGCGAGGCTGTATTTTCTGTAAAAAAGGGCAAGCGCTGGTCGGCACTGGCCAACCAGTCTTGGGCGGCACTTTCTGCCGCCTGCTCGATCAATTCACTTTTCAAAGCCGCGACATCTTGGGACATGCGCACTTTGGCGGCCTCGACGGCCGCATGTGCCCCACGCAACCGAATGAACAACATGTTGGGTTGACCTGGTGCACTGGTGTCCTTGACCCAACAGCTGGCATTCAAGGGCAAGGGCTGGCCACCCCATCGGTGCAACAAGGCCAGCGCTTGGTCCTGCGGAAGTTGGCACATCAAAAACGCCTCAGCGGGTGCCACAGGCAATACTTTCAAGGAGATTTCGGTGATCAGGCCCAAGGTGCCCCAGCTGCCTGCCAACAAGCGGCTGACGTCATAACCCGCGACGTTTTTCATGACCTGACCACCAAAGGTCAGGTGTTCGCCGCGGCCGTTGATGAATTTCAAACCCAACACGAAATCGCGCACGGCGCCCACATGCGCTCTGGCGGGGCCACTTAAGCCCGACGCCACCATGCCACCCACTGTGGCCTGACTGTGGGCTCGATCGGTATCAAAAACAGGAGGCTCGAAGGCCAAACTCTGTCCTTGTGCTGCCAGTGTGTTTTCTAATTCACGCAAGGGCGTGCCTGCAGCAACTGTCACGACCAACTCACTGGGTTCATATTGAAGAATGCCAGAAAGCCCTCGCGTTTCTAGCAAAGTGCCTTCTAAGGCTTCGCCGTAAAAATCATGACTGCCTGCACCGTGGATGCGAAAACTTGGGCGCTGTGCAGGCGACTGGGCAGCAGCAGCGCGCACAGTTTCCAAGATGGCCGGCAGGTCGGGATAGACAGAGGGCATTGAATTGGAAGAAGGACTTGCGTTCATAGCGCCATGTTAAACGGACAAGCCCTGTTTAGGGCCAACCTTGACCCTGTACCCAAGCAGAAATGGGTCAATTCAGTTGTTGAAAAAACTCACAAGTAAACCAGGTGTTTCAACGCGCGTGGCAAAAACGCAGCCTGAATGGGGCAATGCTTGTAGTTCTGCGGCACTCCTGCCATGTGCCGATGTGGTGATGAAAAGAGTGCGCAAATCTTCACCTCCGAAGCACGGCATGGTGGGGCACTGAACCGGCGTGTCGATCAAGGCAACACACTGGCCATTGGGTGCAAATTTGGCCAAGCGATGGCCTTCGTACAAGGCCGAATAGTAAAAACCTTCAGCGTCTACCGCTGCGCCATCGGGGCGGCCTGCATAAGCAAGCGCCGCATCTGAACCATACGTCCAGTCTTTGGGTTTGGACGGGAACTGCGCAAAAATGCGTTCGCGCGTCATCTGTTGTGTGTCAAGGTCAAAGTCCCATGCGCGAATGCAATGCGCGCCTGTGTCAGACCAATACAGGGTTTTGGCGTCGGGTGACCACGCCAAACCGTTGGCAACTGTGGCCTGATCGGCTTTGGCCATCAAGCGTCCATCGGCTTGCAAGGCATACAAAACGCCGGCTGCTTGATCGCGCGGCTCGTACATGGTGCCACTCCAAAAGTTTCCGGCAGGGTCGCACTTGCCATCATTGAAGCGCAACTTGCCAGTGTCGTAAGGCGCGGCAGCCAACAAGCTTAATGGGCCACCCCAGCTGTCGGCTCGGTAAACGCCGCTGCGCAAAGCCATGACCCACCCGCCTTGTTTTGCTGGCGCAAAACAACCGGGCTCTTCTTGTAATGGCCAGTCTTCAACCACCTGAGCTTGGGATAAATTGGAAGAAACCGACATGCGGCGCAAGCGACGGCCCGGAATATCGACCCAATACAAGCGCTGCTCTTGCGGGTGCCAAAAAGGCGACTCACCCAGGCCATCGGCTTGACTCGTCATGCGGTGCCATTCAGGGCGGACAAAAGGAATTACTGCAGTCATCAAAGATTATGGGTTGCAAAGGTCTTGGCATTTTCAATTAAATTGACCTTGTAACCCTGTGTAACTTTTTGAAGGCGAAAAAAAAGCCCCTGAAGCGGGCAAAAAAAAGCCCGCCGAAGCGGGCTTGTGAGTTGGAGACTAACTTCTCGGAAAGTCTTATGAAAATCTTGACAGATTAGCTGTGATAAGCAGTTTCGCCGTGTGAGCTGATGTCCAAGCCTTCGCGCTCTTCTTCTTCAGAGACGCGCAGACCCACAGTCAGATCAACCAATTTGAAGGCCACCAAAGACACCACGCCAGACCACACGATGGTGAGCAGGACAGCTTTGGCTTGGGTCCAAACTTGCGCAGCGATAGAGTAATCGGCAGCAGTCACCATGGTCACAGTGACCCAGTCGGCTACAAAGCCAGGACCACCCAGCGCAGGTGAGTTGAACACACCGGTTAGCAATGCGCCGACGATACCGCCCACACCGTGCACACCGAAGACGTCCAAGGAGTCGTCCGCGCCCAGCATTTTCTTGAGGCCATTGACGCCCCACAAACATGCAAAGCCTGCCACGATACCAATCACCAAAGCGCCGCCGATACCGACGTTGCCCGCTGCTGGCGTGATGGCCACCAAACCAGCCACAGCACCGGAGGCTGCGCCCAGCATAGACGCTTTGCCGCGCATCAGCGCTTCACCCACACACCAGGCCAACACAGCGGCGGCTGTTGCCAACAAAGTGTTGACGAAAGCAAGGGCTGCAAAACCATTGGCTTCGAGTGCAGAACCTGCGTTGAAACCAAACCAGCCCACCCACAACAATGAGGCACCGACCATGGTCAATGTCAAGGAGTGAGGTGCCATGGCTTCGCGGCCATAACCCACGCGCTTGCCAATCATGAAAGCACCGACCAAACCAGCCACAGCAGCGTTGATGTGAACAACAGTACCGCCAGCGAAGTCAAGCGCGCCCCACTGCCAGATCAAGCCAGCTTTGCCAGTCAACTCGTCAACCATTTCTTTGGAAGCGTAAGCGTCAGGACCCATCCAGAACCAGACCATGTGTGCAATGGGCAAGTAACTGAAAGTGAACCACAAAGTCATGAACAACAAGACTGCGGAGAACTTGATGCGCTCTGCAAATGCACCCACGATCAGGGCGCAAGTGATCCCTGCGAATGTGGCTTGGAAGCCTGCAAACGTGATTTCAGGAATGACCACACCTTTGCTGAACGTTGCGGCATTGGCAAATGTGCCCGCTGCGTTGTCCCAGATGCCGTTCATGAACAAGCGGTCGAGGCCACCAATGTAGGCATTGCCTTCAGTGAACGCCAAGCTGTAACCATAAATGAACCACAGAACGGTGATCAATGAGAAGGTGACCATGACTTGCATCAGCACAGACAGCATGTTCTTGCTGCGGACCAGACCGCCATAGAACAGTGCCAAGCCTGGCACCACCATCATGATGACCAAAATGGTGGAGACCATCATCCAAGCTGTATCGCCTTTGTTAGGCACTAGGACGGGGGCTGCTTCTGCGGCAGCAAGTGCAGCTGCAGGCGCTGTAGCGGGAGCGGCTGCATCGGCTTTCACCTCAGCTTTGGCTTCCACTTTGGCTTCAGCAGCAGGTGCTGTTTGCGCAAATGCTGCGCCGCCAAAACACAAGGACAGTCCCAAGGCGAGGGAGGCAAATAGTTTTTTCATTTTGTGCTCTCTTTCAGGGACATCAAAGGGCTTCTGCCCCAGTTTCACCAGTGCGAATGCGAATGACTTGTTCTAAGTCGTACACAAACACTTTGCCGTCGCCAATCTTGCCGGTGCGGGCACCTGACTCGATGGCTTCGATCACGCGTTCAACGAGCTCGTCGGATACGGCAGCTTCAATCTTTACTTTTGGCAAGAAATCCACCAAGTACTCAGCGCCGCGATACAACTCGGTATGACCTTTTTGTCGACCAAAGCCTTTGACTTCAGTCACGGTAATACCTTGCACACCGATGCCAGAAAGGGCTTCACGCACCTCGTCCAGCTTGAAGGGTTTAATGATGGCGGTCACCAGTTTCATGATGGTTCCTTGTGAGTCAAAAAAAATTAAAAGGCGTACTTGATGCCAACAACCAGGCCAGATTTGCCCAATTGCTTGCCAGCGGGGCTAACGTAAGAGCCTGTTTTGGCGTTGGTACCAATGATGGCGGCTGAAGCAGACAAGCCGTTGCCCAAGTCTTTGCCCAATGTGAGTGCTGCATCTGTGTAGGAATAGATGCTGTTGCCTGCACCTTTGACGCTTTGGTAGCCAATGTGAGGCGTGAATGTGAAACCATTGCCCAGATCAAAGTTGGCTGTCAGGTCAACATAAGAGCTGCCCTTGCTGTCTGCAAAACCAAACAAATTGCCTGTGGTTTGTGAGTACTTCAAAGTTGTCGGGCCCATGGTGACGGCGCCGTACAACTCATTGGTGTTGGCGCTGACGGCCAAAGCATTGCCAGAGTAGTCATAGTGCAAAAAGCCCACGTCGTAAGCCACTTCACCAATGCTGAATTTGTAACCACCGTAGTAGTCAACTTCTGTGTTGGACTTGCCACCCGCGTCTTTGACCCATTTGATGCCAGAGCCCCAAACGCCAACATAAACTCCGCTCTTGTCTGCGTAGTCAGCACCGCCTTGCAAGGCTGGGTCGAAACGTGTTTGTGAAATGCCACGGTAACGGTATTCGTTCACGGCGCCAACGTTCAATGTCAGGCTTGACTCGGGTGCAGCTTGCGCAAAAGCACTGCCGGCACCGGCCAAAGACAAGGCCAACATCAAGGGGGTTACGATTTTTTTCATAGACAGCTCCAGTTAATTAATAGTTTGAGTTGTCCTTTAAGCATTTAGCATGCCAATGCTGCGCTGCGTCATTGCAAGTTAATGTCGCGCCTCTGAAAGCTTGATTCACGGGGCCTTGGTGCTCCAATTGAATCTGCACCGCACTTGTTCTGAATTCACCCATTCACTCAAACGGCGCACTTATTTGGTGCAAGGAACACAAATGCGTTTATCTTTGGTGCAAAGCAGGGCCTTACTAGGCCTTCAATCCCCATCTGTCACCGTCGAGGTGCATCTGGCAAACGGTTTGCCCAGCTTCACCTTGGTCGGTCTGGCAGATGTTGAAGTCAAAGAAGCCCGTGAGCGCGTGCGATCGGCACTTCAAAACTCAGGCTTTGAGTTTCCCAACAACCAACGCATCACCGTGAACTTGGCGCCAGCCGACTTGCCCAAAGACTCTGGGCGCTTTGATCTGCCCATTGCGATAGGCATTTTGGCGGCCAGTGGCCAAATAGATGATCGCCATTTGCATCAATACGAGTTTGCCGGCGAATTGTCCTTGTCTGGCGAACTTCGACCCGTGCGAGGCGCATTGGTCATGGGAATGGCCTTGTACCAGCGCCACAATGCGCCTCATTTGGTGTTGCCACCGGGCAGCGCAGAAGAAGCCGCCTTGGTACCCGGCGCTCAGGTTTTTCGAGCCAAACACCTGCGCGAAGTGGCCCTTCAGTTTCCACTGGAAGGACAAGCACCGCCAGATGCGCACACCCCAACTTGGGCGCGCATGCAGACGCCTAGCAGCACGCCCCCGTTAGAAGCATCAACGAATTGGGACATGGCAGATGTGAAAGGGCAGACAGGCGCCAAGCGTGTACTTGAAATTGCAGCAACAGGTGGTCACTGTCTTTTAATGGTGGGGCCGCCAGGTGCGGGCAAGTCCATGTTGGCACACCGCTTTGCTGACTTATTGCCCAGCATGCGCGTTGAAGAGGCACTGGAAACGGCCGCTGTGGCCAGTTTGGCGGGTCGGTTTCAACTCAGGCAATGGCTGGTTCGTCCAACGCGGCACCCCCATCACTCGGCCAGCGCGGTTGCATTGGTCGGCGGCGGTTCACCACCCAGGCCCGGTGAAATTTCACTGGCACACCATGGCGTTTTATTTTTAGACGAGTTACCTGAGTTTCCAAGATCGGCCTTAGAGGCTTTGCGTGAGCCCTTAGAGTCGGGCAGCGTGACCATTTCGCGGGCAGCGCACAGCGCTGAATTTCCTGCGCGTTTTCAGCTTATCGCCGCCATGAACCCATGCCCGTGTGGCCACGCCGGGCAGGCCCGAGTACCTGGCCAACAAAGTCCTCTGTGTCGTTGCACGCCCGATCAGGTGCTCCGATACAGCAACAAAATCAGTGGCCCCCTGTTAGATCGCATCGACCTGCACATTGAAGTTCCCAGTCAACACGCTGCACAATTGATCAATGCACCTGCCGGTGAAAGCACAGCCACCATCAAGGCCCGATGCCTTCGGGCCAGACAAGTGGCCATCGAGCGGCAGGGTTGCACCAATCAGGCACTGAGTGGCGCCGCACTAGACCAGCACTGCCAATTGGGGCCAGATGCGGCCACTTACATGACGCAAGTGGCCACTCATTTTGCGTGGAGTGGCCGCAGCACACACCGCGTCTTAAAAATTGCCCGAACCATTGCCGACCTTGCTGGCCATTTGACCATCGAACCCGGACACATTGCGGAGGCCGTTCAATATCGACGGCCCTTTGCGGGGCGTCGATAATGAGGCCATGCGCAGAATCAGGCCGTACTGGGATCTCACCCGTATCACGCACCATGCTCCCGACTTAGCGCCCTTTGCAGTTTGGCTGTCTTGGGCCCAGTTGATCACTTGGGGCAGTGTGTTCTACACCTTCTCATTGATCATGGGACCGGTTGAACGCGAGTTGGGCTTAAGCCGCGCAGACGCCTCTTTGGGATTCAGCTTGGCCTTGCTCGCAGATGGCCTGATGGCCTACCCCATCGGTCGCTGGATTGATCGAGGGTACGAGCGTCGCGTCATGACATGGGGTTCAGCTTGGGTGGGCCTGTGTTTGTTGGCGCACAGCTTCATTGACTCTCTTGCCGGGTTTTATGCGGTGTGGCTGGGCTTGGGCTTAGGCATGTCGGCCACTTTGTACGCGCCTGTTTTTGCAGTGGTGACCCGTCGTTTTCCAAACGACTTTCGACGCGCCATCATCATCATGACTTTCTTAGGTGGTTTGGCCAGCACGGTCTTCATACCTCTGTCGTCTTGGTTGATACAAAGTTTGGGTTGGCGGCACGCCTTGTGGGTGCTGGCCTTGTTTCAATGGCTCATTTGTTGGCCTTTGCACGCTAGGTTGCTCCAAGGTGCTTTCCAAAAGAAACCGCTCTTGAAGGCCTCTGAAAATACAGACCTGGCCACAAAGCCTGTCTCTATCAAAGTGCACTTAAGGCGTGCGCCTTTTTGGTTGTTGGCGGGCTTCATGCTGATGACGGCCATCGTCAGTTCTGCACTGCCCGCGCACATGGTGAGCTTGCTTGAAGAGGCGCATCTTTCACCCGCTTGGGTCATTGCCATCCCTGCATCAATTGGCGCCATTCAAGTATTGGGTCGATTTTTATTGTTTGTTTTTGAAAAACACTTGGATGTTCACGCAGCCAACAAATGGATTCCTTGTCTTGTCCCACTCGGCTTGGTGTTTTTAGTAGCCGGCGGTTTAGCGCCTTGGGCCGCCTTGTTGTTTGTCACCTTCTATGGGCTTGGCAATGGTTTGAACACCATTGTCAAAGGTACCGCTATGGCGCAATACGTCAGCCGCGACCATGTGGGCCAACTCAATGGTGTCTTGGGCGTGCCCTTGGCCATGGGGCGCGCTGTGGCGCCTTGGGCTTTGGGTTTGATGTGGACGCCCGAGGTGGGCTACACGCACGGCCTGCGTTGGTTGTTACTGGCCGGCGTCTTGGGTGTGGCGTGTTTGTGGTGGGCGCAAAAGAGCGCGCTTCAAGCACACACGAAGACGCTCACAAGTTAGGCGCTAACAATCGCTGAATGTCTGACACTTTCAAGTTTTGACGTTTGGCCAAATCTTGCACTTGGTCTTCACTCACTTTGCCCACGTTGAAGTACTGGCTGTCGGGATGACTGAGGTAAAAACCTGACACACTGGCAGCAGGTGTCATGGCCAAACTCTCGGTCAGGCCCATGCCAATCTCTTCGCATTGCAAGAGTTCAAACATTTGCTTTTTAACTGAATGGTCTGGGCATGCGGGGTAGCCTGGCGCGGGCCGAATACCTTGGTATTTCTCGGCAACCAAATCTTCTAGTGTTGCATTTTCTGCCGCGGCGTAGCCCCACAAATCTTTGCGTACGCGCTCGTGCATGCACTCTGCAAAGGCTTCTGCAAATCTGTCAGCCAAGGCCTTGAGCATGATGGCGCTGTAGTCGTCGTGAGCGGCTTCAAAAGCTTGCTCGCGTTTTTCAACACCGATACCAGCCGTGACTGCAAAGACGCCAACGTAATCTTGTAGTTTGGTCGGTTGACCTTTTGCATCCAGCAAAGGTGCCACAAAGTCTGCCAAGCAGCGGCTGGGTTTGCCGGTTTGCTTTTCTGTTTGTTGACGCAGGCCATGCCAGGTGAGCACAGGCGCTTGACGTGACTCATCGGCATACAAAGCAATGTCGTCATGGTTCACGCTGTTGGCGGGGTACAAGCCCATCACGCCATGTGCCGTGATCCAGCGGCCTTCAATGATTTTTTGCAGCATCTTTTGTGCATCATTGAAAACCTTTTGCGCTTCCACGCCTACCACTTCGTCTTTCAAAATGGCGGGGTAGGGGCCGGCCAAATCCCAGGTTTGGAAGAAGGGGCCCCAGTCGATGTAGCGCGCCAATTCGGCCAGGTCAAAATTCTTGAACACGCGGCGGCCAATGAACTTGGGCGTAGGCGATTTAAAGCTTGTCCAATCGATTTGCGTTTTATTGCCACGCGCTTTGGCCAATGGCCACATGGGCGTTTGCTTTTTATTGGCATGCATCTCACGCACTTTAGCGTAATCGGCATTGAGCTCGTCAATGTAAGTAGCGGCTTGGTCAGACAACAAACCTTGCGCCACGCTCACGCTGCGAGAAGCATCGGGCACATAGACCACAGGGCCTTCGTAGTGCGGTGCAATTTTGACGGCCGTATGCACGCGACTGGTGGTGGCGCCACCAATCAGCAAAGGCATTTTGCGCAAACGGAAATGCGGATCTTTTTGCATTTCGCTGGCCACGTACTGCATCTCTTCCAAGCTGGGGGTGATGAGACCCGACAAGCCAATGATGTCGGCATTTTCTTCTTTGGCCTTGGCCAAAATTTCGTGGCAGGGCACCATCACGCCCATGTTGACCACGTCAAAGTTGTTGCACTGAAGCACCACCGTCACAATGTTTTTGCCAATGTCGTGCACGTCGCCTTTGACGGTGGCAATCACAATCTTGCCTTTGGACTTCACGTCCTGGCCGGCGGCTTCTTGCTGGCGTTTTTCTTCTTCGATGTAGGGTACCAAGTGCGCCACCGCTTGCTTCATGACGCGCGCTGACTTAACCACTTGTGGCAAGAACATCTTGCCTTGGCCAAACAAGTCGCCCACCACGTTCATGCCATCCATCAGCGGGCCTTCAATGACGTGCAGTGGTCGGCCGTTCTTGGCCAATATTTCTTGATAGGCTTCTTCGGTGTCTTCGGTGATGAAGTCGGTAATGCCGTGCACCAAGGCGTGTGACAAGCGCGCGGAGACGGTCACTGGCGCATCGGGCGTGCCGCGCCATGCGAGTTTTTGCGAGTCATCTTTTGCCGCGCCTTTGGCGTTCTCAGCCACTTCGACCAACCGCTCGCCAGCATCAGGGCGACGGTTCAAGACAACGTCTTCTACACGCTCACGCAAATCGGGTTCGAGTTCGTCGTACACACCCACCATACCTGCATTGACAATGCCCATGTCCATGCCCGCTTGAATGGCATGGTACAAAAACACCGTGTGAATGGCTTCGCGCACAGGGTCGTTGCCGCGGAAGCTGAAGGACACATTGGACACACCGCCCGACACTTTGGCGCCTGGCAAATTTTGTTTGATCCAACGCGTGGCTTCAATGAAATCGACGGCGTAGTTGTTGTGTTCTTCAATACCGGTAGCAATGGCAAAAATGTTGGGGTCGAAAATAATGTCTTCCGGCGGGAAGTCCACCTCATCGACCAACACGCGGTACGCGCGTTCGCAAATTTCAATTTTGCGTTGGTAGGTATCTGCCTGGCCTTTTTCATCAAACGCCATGACCACAGCTGCTGCGCCGTAGCGCTTGATCAACAGCGCTTGTTCTTTGAAGGCCTCAACGCCTTCTTTCATGCTGATGGAATTGACAATGCCTTTGCCTTGAATGCAGCGCAAACCCGCTTCAATGACGCTCCACTTGGAAGAGTCAATCATGATGGGCACACGGGCAATGTCGGGCTCGGAGGCAATGAGGTTTAGGAAACGAACCATGGCCGCTTGGCTGTCCAACATGGCTTCGTCCATGTTGATGTCAATGATTTGTGCGCCGTTTTCAACTTGCTGGCGGGCTACTGCCAAAGCCTGTTCGTACTCGCCATTCAAAATCATGCGGGCAAAAGCTTTGGAGCCTGTGACGTTGGTGCGCTCACCAATGTTCACAAACAATGAGTCCGTGCCAATCGAGACAGGCTCAAGACCAGACAGTTTTAACGGAGAAACGACAACAGACACAACTCACCTCTTGGATCGCAGGTGAGCGTGGTTTGCAATGGGAAAGGGCCAGGCCCTTGATTGACTCCCAAGCCTGACCCGCGGCCTGAGTGGCTGGCGGGCTGCAACGCTCCTTGGGAATGGTTATTTTAACCACGCCCAAGGCGTTTGGCGCATCAATACTGCTTGTAAGGCAAGAATTTGCCCGACAGGACAACGTTCACGCGATCACCTTTAGGATCAGGCTGGCGCACGATGTCCATGCTGAAGTCGATGGCGCTCATGATGCCGTCGCCAAACTCTTCGTGAATCAGTTCTTTGATCGTGGTGCCATACACACTCACAATTTCGTACCAACGGTAAATGAGCGGGTCGGTTGGCACGGGCGTAGGCAAAGAGCCTTTGTAGGGCACCACTTGCAACCACTTTTGTTCTTCAGCCGTCAGGCCAAAAATTTTGCCAATGATTTTGGTTTGTTTGGCATCCAAGGTCATTTGACCCAAGCAGGCAGCGGTCACCCATTCTTTGGACAGGCCCACTTTGTCGGCCACATCAGACCACTTGATGCCCTTGGACACTTTGGTGCTGATGATTTTTTCTGTCACGTCTAAGCGGTTCATGGTTTTCCTCGTGAAAAGTTGGATGAAAAATTAAGTCAGTGTTTTTGAATTGCGCGTGAGTCATATCAAGCTGTGATCAATGCGCTTTAGCGCGTGAAACCAAGAAATCGACAATGTGATTTCGAAGATCGTAGTAGCCAGTCAAGTGGTGCAGTTGTGCGCGGGTTCGGTCGCGAGGCAATGGGTTTTGCACCACTTCGGCCAAGCCACCCGGCGCGTAGTGCCCATTGACTTCGTTGCCATTGCTCATCAACAAAATACGGTCGGACAACAAAATCGCTTCGTCAACATCGTGCGTAATCATGAAAACTGTTTGCTGCGTTTGGCGAACAATGCCCATCAGTTCATCTTGAATGGTGCCGCGGGTTAGTGCGTCCAATGCGCCAAAGGGCTCGTCCAACAACAGCATCTTGGGTTGAATGGCAAACGCGCGCGCAATGCCCACGCGCTGCTTCATGCCGCCCGATAATTGGCTGGGTTTTTTGTCGATGGCGGGCAACAAGCCCACCATGTCGACATGCTTTTCGACATGCTCATTGATTTGCGGTGTCTTCCAGTCTGGCCATTTGGACTTCACAGCAAACGCAATGTTTTGACGCACCGTCAACCAAGGCATCAGCGCATGGCTTTGAAACACCACGCCGCGCTCTAAACTGGGGCCTGCAATTTCGCGGCCGTCCATGAACGCATGGCCTTCAGTGGCTGTATCTAGACCGGCCAGCACGTTCAGCACCGTGGTTTTGCCACAGCCAGAATGGCCAATGATGCAAACAAACTCGCCACGGGCCACCGTGAATGACACATCGGCAAACACCGGCTTGTCTGCCACGTAAGTCTTGGCCAGTTTTTCGATTTTTAAAAATCCTGGTTGTGCCAAAACACCTTGTTCTGCAACTTGGCGCTCCACTTGGGATGCCACTTGCGAAACAGCGAGAGATTCAACTTGATCATTCAACATAGGTCACCCCTTTTTGCAATTTGGCAAACGCCATGTCGAGCAACATGCCCACCACGCCAATCACCAAAACCGCAAAGATCACATTCACCAAAGACAAGTTGTTCCACTCGTTCCAAACGAAGTAGCCAATGCCTGTACCACCGACCAACATTTCGGCGGCCACAATGACCAACCAGGCAATGCCCATGCTGATGCGCATGCCCGTCACGATGGTGGGTGCAGCGGCTGGCAAGATTACTAAGAAGGCTTTGCGCAGTGGGTTCACTTCTAAGGTGTTGGCCACATTCAGCCATTCACGCTTCACCGAGGCCACACCAAAGGCAGTGTTGATGAGCATGGGCCACACCGAGCAAATGAAGATCACAAAAATACCGCTGACGCTAGAGTCCTTCAAGGTGTACAAAGCCAGCGGCATCCAAGCCAACGGGCTGATGGGCTTCAGCACTTGGATGAACGGGTCAAAGGCTTTCTGCATGAGCGGCGACATGCCAATTAAAAAGCCCAAAGGAAGTGCAACCAGCACGGCCAAAGCAAAGCCCAAACCGACACGACCCAAAGAATGTGCCAGCTGAATGCCAATGCCTTTGTCGTTGGGGCCGTTGTCATAAAACGGATTAGACAATTGCGTCACGATGGCCTTGGCCACCTCAATGGGGGGTGGAAAACCGGTGCTCTTGCTAGCACCCGGGTCCTTGCCCATCATCTTTTGATATTCAATTTCTTCTGCGGTGGCGCCCACTTTCGTCGCACCGCCAATCGACGGTCCTTGCGATGAAAGCTGCCACGCACCTAAGAAAAAAACCAAGATCAAAAATGAAACCAAGGCTGCTCGAAAGTTAATTGAAAGGGTGTTCACAATGGTTCAACCCATCTTGTGTATGGCAAAGGACTTCAAATATTCGTCGGGCTTGGCCGCATCAAACTCTTTGCCCATGATCTTGTGCTTGATGTAAGCCGAGCCAGGTGGCACGGGTTGACCCAAGTCCTTCATGTGTTTGCGCGCATCGGTAATCAGGAAAACTTTTTCAGCAATTTGTTTGTAATCTACATTGCCTTTGATGTAGCCCCAACGCTTCATTTGCGTCAACATCCACACAGCCAAACTCTGCCAAGGCATCGGATCAAAATCTGCACGATCGGGTACGTTTTGAATCTTGCCCAAGCCGTCGGCAAACTTGCCTGTCAACACTTGGCTGATCACCGCTTCAGGTTGGTTCAAGTACTGCGTTGGCGAAATTACCTTGGCAATCAATTCCCGGTTGCCAGGCAAACGCGCCATCGCAGCCGAGGTGAGCACTGCGCGATACAGCGCCGCAAACGTGTTCGGATTTTTCTGGATGAACTCCGTGCTGGTCCCAAACGCACAGCAAGGATGACCATTCCACAAGTCTTTGGTCAGCATGTGAATGAAACCTACTTCATCAAACACCGCACGCTGATTAAATGGATCGGGGCCTAAGAAGCCATCGATGTTGCCTGCGCGCAAATTGGCCACCATCTCTGCCGGTGGAATAACGCGAATTTGCACATCGGTGTCGGGGTTCAAACCGTTTTCTGCCAAGTAGTAGCGCAACAAGAAGTTGTGCATGGAGTAATCAAACGGCACGCCAAACTTAAAGCCCTTCCAGTTCTTCGGATCGCGGTTGTCTTTGTGCTTGAGGCTCAAGGTAATGGCTTGGCCATTGACGTTTTGAATGGTGGCCACATTCATGGGTGTGGTGTTGGCTCCGAGGCCCATGCTGATGGCCAAAGGCATGGGCGACAAAAAGTGTGACGCGTCATATTCCTTGTTGATCATCTTGTCTCGAATCAAAGCCCAACCCGCTGTCTTGGTCACTTCGACATTCAAGCCTTGCTTGCTATAGAAGCCCAATGGATGCGCCATGATGAGCGGTGTGGCGCAAGTGATTGGAATAAAACCAATCTTCAAATTTGGTTTTTCAAGCGGTCCTTTGTCTTGCGCCATGGCTTGCAGACTGGCCACAGGCAACACACTGGCAATGGCGGCCATGGCTGTTTTTTTGCCCACTGCGCGCAAAAAGTTTCGACGCTCTTGATCTTGAGGAAACAAGGCCTTGACCAAAGTCGCCTCAATGAATTCTTGGCTGTAGGCTTCAAACTCTGCAGTCTCTGAGCGCGCGCGCAAGGTGGCGGCTGCCGCATCGGCTGCAACTTCAGCATGATGGTCTGCGGGTGAGTGATCACGCCCACAGCTGCACTTCAGCATCAAGGGACGATCGGCGTTGTACGGATCAAAGAACTCAGACATGGCAACCTCTTTTCTGTGTAGACAAGAGGCACTATGCAAACAACGGGCCAACTCGCAGTCAGCCTGGTTTATTTTGTGACTTGGTAGTACAGCCCTCTATAAAGAGCCTTGCTACTTTAAATTTGGTTGAGGCACTGCACCAAAGCGGCGCACTCCATCACGAAGCAAGTTGCGATTTGGTGCGCCGTTGAAATGGAAAGCACCAACTCAGGCGGCTTCTTTGTAAAACGCCCCAACATGCAATCCGCGTGGCACCAGTGGGCCCACCGCTTTTTGAATGGCGCCAATGTGGTCTGGCGTGGTACCGCAGCAGCCGCCCACAATGTTGACCAAACCTTCCGCCGCAAACTCATGCAACAAACGACTGGTCACTTCGGGTGTTTCGTCAAAGCCGGTATCGCTCATTGGGTTGGGCAAACCGGCGTTGGGGTAGCAGCTGATGAAGGTGTCGTCGGCCACTTTGGCCAACTCCTGAATGTAGGGGCGCATCAAAGTCGCACCCAAGGCACAGTTCAAACCAATGGCCAAAGGACGTGCATGACGCACGCTGTGCCAAAACGCTGTGACGGTTTGACCGCTCAAAATTCGACCCGAGGCATCGGTCACGGTGCCGCTGATGATGAGCGGCAGGCGCTCGCCACTGTCTGCAAAATATTCTTCAATGGCAAACAAAGCCGCTTTGGCATTCAAAGTATCGAAGATGGTTTCGACCAACAACACTTCCACACCGCCTTCGACCAGCGCTTTCGTTTGTTCGTAGTAGGCCTTGCGCAATGACTCAAAGTCCACATTGCGCGCCCCAGGATCGTTCACATCAGGGCTGATGCTGGCGGTTTTGGGTGTGGGGCCCATAGCTCCCACGGCATAACGAGGCTTATCGGGCGTAGAAAATTTGTCGCATGCTGCTCGCGCTAAGGCGGCCGAAGCGCGGTTCATTTCAATGGCCAGGTCGGCCATGTTGTAGTCCTCTTGCGCAATGGTAGTGGCGCCAAAGGTATTGGTTTCAATCATGTCGGCACCAGCCGCCAAGTAGCCTTCGTGAATATCGCGGATCACATCGGGTCGGGTCAGGCTGAGCAATTCGTTGTTGCCCTTCACATCTTTGGGAAAGTCTTTGAAGCGCTCGCCCCGGTAATCGGCTTCGCTCAATTTAAAGCGTTGGATCATGGTGCCCATGGCGCCATCCAAAATGGCAATGCGTTTTTCCAGGATGGCTGGCAGGGCTTGGGCGCGGGTGTAGTTCAAAGCTTTCATACCCCTATTGTAGAAAAACAAACTGACTCATGAGATTTCGTCACAGTTCGGCCCTTTACCAATTGAAGGATTGCAACATTCTCTCTATATTGAGGGCATGAAAAAACGTCAATTTTTGGCCCTGAGTGGCAGCACACTTCTTGCGGGCATCACGCCTTCCGCCGCTTTTGCACAAGCCAAATTCCCTGACCGGCCCATTCGCGTCATTGTGCCTTTTGCCCCTGCAGGCGACGGCGACATCATTGGCCGTTTGTGGGTTAAATATGCCATTGCACACACCGGCGCCAATTTCATTGTGGACAACAAGGCTGGCGCGGGTGGTGCCATTGGGGCAGCCGAGGCCTCTCGCGCCAAAGCTGACGGCTATACCTTGTTGCTTGGCACCTCATCGACGCAAATCATCAACCCTTTGGCTTCTGGGGCCGCCACTTATGACGCTGTGAAAGACTTCAATTTGGTGGGCATGGTCAGCATCAATCCCACGTGCATTGTGGTCAACCCCAGCATACCCGCTAACAATTTGAAGGATTTGGTGAACTTGATCAAGGCCAGTCCTGGCAAGTTCGCCTATGGCTCGGCAGGCCCCGGCACCATCACCAATTTGACGGGTGAGTTGTTCAAACTCCAGGGCGGCAAGCTCAACGTTCAACACGTTCCTTACAAGGGCGGCGGTCCTGCCATGCAAGACTTGGTGGCAGGCCATCTCCCCATGATCACGCCCATCATGTCTTCGGCGGTGTTGGCACAACACCGCGCAGGTCGTGCTCGCATTTTGAGCGTCAACAGCGATGTGCGCTTAAAAGCGGCCCCCGAAATTCCAACCTCGATAGAAAGCGGCATTCCAGACATGCGGGTGCAAGTCTTCAATGCCGTTTTCACGCCTGCAGGTGTGCCGCGCGAGGTGATGGACTTTTTGCGCGCCACGCACAACAAAGTGCGCAACGACCCCGCTTTCTTGCAAGACTTAGAGAAAGCTGGCGCAGACCCATTCACCTTAGCTGACCCAGAAAAATTCATCACCGATGAAGTGGTGCGCTGGACCAACGTGATCAAAGCAACGCAGTTCAAAATCAGCTAAACGGAAGCGGTCTTGTGGGGGCCGCTTGCATTGCCTCATAAAACGCCTCGATAGGCCAAATGCATCGCTTCATGGTGGACAATACCCACCGTGTCAACCTCTGCGCTCTCCACTTCAACCCACAACACCTTGAGCATCCTCAGCGAGGTTTTTGGTTACGAGTCTTTCAGAGGGCCACAGCAAGACATCATCTCGCATGTCACGGGTGGCAAAGATGCCTTGGTTCTGATGCCCACGGGTGGCGGCAAAAGCTTGTGCTACCAAATTCCCGCCATTGCGCGCCAGCAAGCTGGGCTGGGCATCACCATTGTGGTGTCGCCCCTCATTGCCCTCATGCACGACCAGGTAGGCGCTTTGCACGAAGCGGGGGTTAGCGCCGCTTTTTTAAATTCCACCCTCAGCCCAGACCAAACCAGCGCCATTGAACAGCGCTTGCGCAAGGGCGAGATCACGCTTTTGTATGCTGCGCCCGAGCGCATCAACACACCGCGGTTTTTAGCCCAACTCGATTCGCTTTATGCCCAAGGCCAAGTCAGTTTATTTGCAATTGACGAGGCCCATTGTGTCAGCCAATGGGGCCACGATTTTCGGCCCGAGTACCGCAGCCTCACCGTGTTGCATGAACGTTTTCCGGGCGTGCCGCGTGTTGCTTTAACAGCCACAGCCGATGCCCTCACGCGCTCAGACATCATTGAGCGTTTGCAGCTTGAAGAGGCGCGGCTGTTCATCAGCAGTTTTGACCGGCCCAACATTCGCTACACCATCGTTGAGAAAAAAGACGCCTCCACACAATTGCTTCGTTTCATTGAACGCGAGCACGAAGGTGAGGCCGGCATTGTGTATTGCCAATCTCGCAAGCGCGTTGAAGAAGTGGCCGAGATGCTGGTTCAAACAGGCATAGATGCCTTGCCTTATCACGCGGGTTTAGATGCTGCTTTGCGGCAAAAACACCAAGACCGATTTTTGCGTGAGGAAGGCGTGGTCATGGTGGCCACCATTGCATTTGGAATGGGGATTGACAAACCCGATGTGCGGTTTGTTGCGCACCTCGACATGCCTAAAAACATTGAAGGTTATTACCAAGAAACCGGCCGTGCAGGACGCGATGGCCTGCGTGCCGATGCCTGGATGGCATATGGCTTGCAAGACGTCGTCAACCAGCGGCGCATGATTGATGAAAGTCCTGCAGAAGAAAACTTCAAGCAAGTCATGCGCGGCAAGCTCGATGCGCTATTGGCTTTGGCCGAAGCCACCGATTGCAGGCGTGTTCGACTGCTCTCTTACTTTGATGAAGCCAGTCAGCCTTGCGGCAATTGCGACAACTGTTTAAATCCACCCGCTGTTTGGGATGGCACGGATGCTGCGCGCAAATTGTTGTCCACTGTTTTTCGTGCGCAGCAACACAGCGGCTTTTCGTTTGGTGCTGGCCACATCATGGACATCTTGCGAGGCAAGCCCACCGAGAAAGTCTCCCAATACGGACACACCCAACTCAGTACCTTTGGCATTGGCGCCAATTTCAGCGAGGTTCAATTGCGCGGCGTCTTGCGGCAGCTCATCGCCATGGGCGCCCTGAATGTACAGGGACAAGTTTTCAACACCTTGCAACTGACTGAGGGCTCGAGGGCCGTGCTGCGCGGCGAAATCAGTGTGCAGTTGCGAGAGTCGGTCAGCCAAAAGCCCGAGAAACGGAGCCGTAAACCCCAAGCGCCTGGCCCAGCCGCCGCCAACTTGGGACAAGACGCCTTGGTTCGATATATCAACCTCAAAGCTTGGCGCGCCGAAGTTGCAAAAGAGCACAACTTGCCTGCTTACATTATTTTTCACGATGCCACCCTGGCACACATTGCCGCGGCGGCCCCTCAAAGTCTTGCAGACTTGCAAGGCATCAGCGGTCTTGGCGTGAAAAAACTCGAAGCCTATGGACAAGAGGTCCTGCGCATTTGTCAAACAACAAGCTAAACAGTCAGCACGCGATGTTATGCAAGTTTTGCATACATTTTGAAGTGAAATTACCAATTCACATTCCCTTTTCCAGCCAGCCTCCCTAAAATTCAGGTCTGGTTACAAGAAGGGTACAAAGCTTTTTGCGCCAGCACAGCCGCCTCTAAAAAAGCGGCTCGTCGTTTTTTGCAAATGTCATTGGTCAGCGGGGTTCATGGCTCGCTTTTGATGGTCTTTGCACAAAACGATTTTTAAACTTTGGAGCTTTTCCCATGAACTCACCCGTGATGCAGGGCCTGAACCTGAATACGCCCACGTACGTTAAAAACCCCAAGCTGATTGCTTGGGTGGCCGAAATGGCGGCCTTGTGCAAGCCCGCCAATGTTTACTGGTGCGACGGCTCTGAAGAAGAGTACGACCGCCTGTGCCAACAGTTGGTCGACAGCGGCACCTTCAAAAAGCTCAATCCTGCCAAGCGCCTAGGCAGCTTCTTGGCCTGCTCCGATCCTTCCGATGTGGCGCGCGTTGAAGACCGCACCTACATCTGCTCAGAAAAGAAAGAGAACGCCGGCCCCACCAACAACTGGATGGCCCCCGCCGAAATGCGCCAGACCTTGAACCCTTTGTTCGATGGTTGCATGCAAGGCCGCACCATGTATGTGGTGCCTTTCTCCATGGGCCCCTTGGGCTCGCACATTGCACACATTGGCATTGAGTTGACCGACAGCGCCTACGTGGCCGTCAACCAAAAACTCATGACACGCATGGGCAAAGCCGTGTTCGACGTCATCGGCACCGATGGTGAGTTCGTGCCTTGCTTGCACACCGTGGGCGCACCTTTGGTCAATGGCGCCAAAGACACCACTTCTTGGCCTTGCAACCCCACCGTCAAGTACATCGTTCACTACCCAGAAACACGAGAGATCTGGTCTTATGGTTCTGGCTACGGCGGCAATGCTTTGTTGGGCAAAAAATGCTTGGCCTTGCGCATCGCATCCAGCATGGGCCGCGAACAAGGTTGGTTGGCCGAGCACATGCTCATCTTGGGCGTGACCAATCCTCAAGGCAAAAAATACCACGTGGCAGCCGCCTTCCCAAGCGCTTGCGGCAAAACCAATTTCTCGATGTTGGTGCCCCCAGAAGGTTTCAATGGCTGGAAAGTCACCACCATTGGCGACGACATTGCATGGATCAAGCCCCAAGCCAACGGCAAGATGATGGCCATCAACCCCGAAGCCGGTTACTTTGGCGTGGCCCCAGGTACCAACCACCACACCAACCCCAACTGCATGGCCAGCTTGGACAAAAACGTGATTTTCACCAATGTGGCGCTCACCGATGACGGCGACGTCTGGTGGGAAGGCATGGACAAAGACACTGGCAAAGTGCCTGACCATTTGATCGACTGGCAAGGCAAAGACTGGACACCCCAGATTGCAAAAGACACGGGTGCCAAAGCAGCGCATCCCAATGCACGCTTCACCGTAGCTGCCACCAACAACCCTGCTCTCGACCCAGCATGGGACGATGCCGCAGGCGTGTCCATTGACGCATTCATCTTTGGCGGCCGCCGCTCCACCACCGTGCCTTTGGTCACCGAAGCACGCAACTGGACCGAAGGCGTTTACATGGCTGCCACCATGGGGTCTGAAACCACCGCCGCGGCGTTTGGTGCACAAGGCGTGGTGCGTCGTGATCCGTTTGCCATGCTGCCTTTCTGCGGCTACAACATGAGCGACTACTTCCAACACTGGTTGGATGTAGGCGCCAAAATTGAAGCCGGCGGTCACAAGTTGCCTAGCATTTATTGCGTCAACTGGTTCCGCAAAGACGAAGCAGGCAAGTTTGTCTGGCCAGGTTATGGCGACAACATGCGCGTTTTGAAGTGGATGATCGACCGCTTGGAAGGTCAGGCCCAAGGTCAAGAGACCATGTTTGGCGTCACACCCACTTATGGCGAATTGAACTGGACCGGTTTGAACTTCACCGCCGACCAATTCAAAACCGTCACCAGCATTGACAAAGCGGCATGGCAACAAGAGTTGCAATTGCACACCACGCACTTTGAGCAGTTGGCCTACAACATGCCCAAGGCTTTGCTCGATACCAAAGCAGCGCTAGAGCAGCGCTTAGCAGCGGTCTGACAAACGACACATCGCGCCTCAAACTGGCGCAAGCTTTGTTGTGGGTCACACCGGCTTTGTGGTCGGTGAACTATGTGGTGGCCAGAACCGCGCCAGGCATCATCAGCCCTCATGTCTTGGCATTGGGTCGATGGTTTTTGGCCGGTCTCATTTTGGCCTTCATCGCGCGCCAAGAGCTTTGGCGCGAACGCCACACCACCTTGAAGGTCTGGCCACAATATCTGGCCCTCGGCACATTGGGCATGTTAGTTTGTGGCGCATGGGTTTACTGGGCTGCCGAAACCACCACCGCCATCAACATTGCATTGATCTATGCCGCCTCACCGGTCTTGATTACTTTAGGAGCGGTGATTGGACTTAAAGAACGCTTTTCTTGGAAACAGGGGCTGGGCGTTTTGGTGGCCCTGGTGGGAGTCTTGCACGTGGTGGTAAAAGGCCAATGGGCCGGCCTGTCTCAAGTCATCTGGGTTCTGGGTGATGGCCTCATTGTGATCGCCATAGTGTCTTGGGCTGCTTATGCTTTGCTACTGAAAAAGTGGACCAGCAGCTTAAGCCCCACAGCGCGATTGGCCGCCACTTGTTTGGGGGGTAGCTTGGTATTGTTGCCTTTTGCACTCACAGAGTGGTTCAGCACACCGCACGCTGAGTGGAGCTTGATGGCCAGCGTACTTGTTGTAACCGCAGCACTTTTTCCAGGAGTGGGCGCTTACTGGGCATATGGCTTTTGTCAAAAAACCTTGGGTGCAAGCCGGGTTGCTGCCAGCCTTTACTTGGGTCCCTTGTATGGCGGTTTGGTTGCTTGGCTTTTTTTAGGTGAGACTTTGGGCTGGCATCATGCATTGGGCGCCGCCTTGATTTTGCCTGGCATTTACTTGGCTTCCCAAAAGCCTAACGCCTAGCAAGCCTCTCCCAAACGGCATCAAAAAAACCTCCCGAAGGAGGTTCTTGAGGCACGCCTCAGTGGGCCTGAGACAAGCTTTACAAAGCTCAGATGTAGTACTGGCGCTGGCGCAACAAACGGGCAACGCGACCTTGTGTGCTGCTTTCGCCCAACAAAACTTCCTCATCGCTGCGCGACATGGCCACTTGCAAATCAGACATCAAACGGGCATCGGTTTGGGCAATGGACCACAGACGCTCATCTGAACGGCGCTGCGCAGCTTTGGCGGCCCAGGTGTCAAGACCTGACTTGAGCTGCACCGCAAGGGTTTTTGAGAAGCCAGCAAACAAGCCAACGGCTGCAAAAACAACGGCCCAAAGTGCAACCCACGCGGCCAACAAATGACCTTCGGCCCAGGTGTCGATCATCTGGTCAGCAACCACAATGAAAGCCGCGACCACAGCCGCCAACAACATAATGGCCAAAGTGCGAGTGGGGCTGAACGTGTCGCTCAAACGCTGAAAGTTGTGAACGACTTTCTCGGCGCGCTCAACACCAGGGTGGGTTAAGGGGTACTCTAAGTGAACAAAATTGTGGTTCATGGTAATTTCCTCTTGACGAGATTGAAAGCTTCGGCGCTTGGTCAGTGATGAAAAATTCAGCTTTTTGACCAAACAATGCTTGAATCATAGGGTTTACTCTGATATTGTTCAACTTTATATTCATGATGCTATTCATTCACATACGAAATGATTGAGGCGGTACAAACCAATTTTCGAACCCTCGACTTGAACCTGCTCAGGGTCTTCGACGAGGTCATGGCAGAACGCAGTTTGACCAAAGCTGCCCGTAACCTGTCTATCACACAGCCCGCTGTCAGCAATGCATTGCGAAGATTGCGCGAAACGCTGGGCGACGATTTGGTGCGCCGCGAAGGCCATGGCATATCACCCACACCCTTTGCATTGACGCTGTGGCCCAGCGTTAGGGCGGCACTTGACCAACTTCAAGGGGCTTTGGTACCTCAGCACTTTGTACCCAGCGAGGCGCGCAACGCCTTTGTGTTGGCCATGGCCGATGCCACGGCCGCCGAACTGATGGGGGGCTTGGCGCAAGAGCTAGAGCACCTCGCACCCAATATCTCCATCCGTGTCTTGCCACTCACCACACGCGACCCCAGAAATTTGCTTGAGAGCGGCGCTGTCGATTTGGCACTTGGCTATTTTCCTGCCGCCTTGGCCGACCTCACAGCCAGAGCACAGGTGGGCGAGGCAACGGCTTTTGAACATCACCGCTTGTACGATGGTGAATATGTCTGCGTAATGCGCAAAGCTCACCCTTTGGCAACGGAAAACATCAGTTTGGAGAATTTCTGTAAAGCAAGACATTTGTTGGTGAGCTTTTCGGGGCGCCCGTACGGCTTCATTGACGAGGCCTTAACCTCCATTGGCAAACAGCGCCGGGTGGTCATGACTGTGAATCAGTTTTTCACGGCCGGTCGTATGGTCGTCAACTCCGACTTGCTCACTGTTTTACCGCGTCACTTTGTACCCACCACCGGCATGTCAAATGAATTGTTTTTGTGCGATTTGCCTTTCAAAGTGCCTACTTTGCACGTTGACGCTTTGTGGCACCGCCGCAAACATGCACAAAGCGACCACCGTTGGTTGCGCGATGTTTTGATCAACATTGCGCACGATGTCTTCAAGGGTCACGAGCGATGATCAACATTCAATTGCTGTCCGATCTCCATTTGGAAACACATCCACACTTTATGCCTGAAGTGGCGCCGTCTGCTGACATCTTGGTGCTGGCTGGTGACATTGGTTCATACCAACCCGGTTCGATGTTGGTGAATCATGGCGATACTGATTTTGGCTTGGCCCGTTTTTCACCTCGATGCGATTTAGCGGCTTGGCCTGTACCGGTTTATTTTGTGCCAGGCAATCATGAATACGACGGCATGCCTTTTGAGGAGGCGCATGAGCGGCTTCAAGAAACGTGCGAGCGCCTGCAAATCATTTGGCTTCATCAACGCGTGCATGTTCTGAATGGCGTGCGTTTGATCGGTTGTACCTTGTGGAGTGATTTTGAAGCTTTGGTACCGCAGCATGGGCCCCTCACTCAGCAACTCAAAGCCAGGGAAAAAGCGGAAAGAGCAGCCAACTTTTATTTGCGAAAAACAGGCACCACTTTCAAAGGTGAAGCGTTTTTATCAGATGCGGTCAAAGCTCAAGCACTGGCCGATCAAGCATGGCTGGCGCAGACCTTGTCAGAACCATTTTCGGGCCCAACCGTGGTTGTGACACACTTTGCGCCTACGTTGAAAAGTGCAGATCCGCGTTATGGCTTGACACCTGGGACTGCAGGATTTTGCAATGCCCTAGACCATTTGCTACCCAAAGCCAATTTGTGGCTTCACGGTCATTTGCATTGTGCACACGACTATGAGCACATGGGCTGCCGGGTCGTTGCCAACCCTCTGGGGTATGCGCGGAAAAATGAACAACTGGCTTTTGAGCCAAAAAAAACCTGGCGCATCAGCGCTTGACTTGCACGGTTCAGTTGGCCCTTGCGTTCAAGCCTGAAAAGCACGTGCTCAAGATGATGTCGATGATTTCCTCATCGGTATGCAGCTCGCTCATTTTCAAAAACTCGACCACCGGGTCGCAGGCCCTGGCATAGATGGTGTAAAGCACCGCCAAGGGCGGCAGACTGGCATTGATGTAGCCCTCTTGTTGTGCCTGAACAATCCACCCACCCAACACCTCACTCACCTTCATCAAACCGTCCATGTATGGACGGCTGGCCATCAAGGTCGCTCGCAGGGTGGAGTTATGGCTGGGCAGCGTTGGCATTTCTCCTGCCAACTTCAACTGCAAGGTCCATCGGGTGGTGGCCATGAGTTTGTTCAAAGGCACACAGGCCGTGCTGTCGGTCACGTCTGTTTGGCTCAACTCTTCTAAAAAGGCCTCTGCCTTTTGCATCGCCTGGACCATGGCGGCACATGCCAACTCTTCTTTGCTGCTGAAGTGCTTGTAAAGACTGGCTTTTGCAATGCCTACCTCGGCAGCCACCTCGTCCACGGTCATGGCATCAAAGCCCTTTTCAGACAAGAGCCGGTTCACAGAAGCCGTGATGGCTTGCTCACGGGCTTCCAACATTTGAGTTTTGAATGACTTTTTGGCAGGCACAGCAAGGGTGTTCATCTGTTCATTTTAACGAGGGATCCCAACTTGTGAACTGATCAGTCATAAAATATCCACAGCGTACACGCGCTCTCTTTTAACCGACTCAAGCCGCAGGCTTGCCTGGCCAGCTTTGCAATGAGTGCAGCTACTGGCGCAAAGCCCGATAATCTCGGTTTTGATTTCTTTATAACGCACGACAGGTTCGTGACTTTTCGCGGAGTACAAACATGCAAACCCCACCCATGATTCAAAGCGGCGCTGTGGCCTATGGCTTGGCCACCATGGCCAAAGATGGCACGGTGCTAGACACTTGGTATCCTGCCCCTCAATTGGCCGAAGGCCTGACTGAGAACGGCACACAAGTTTTAAGCGAAGCAGATGCTCGCACGCACTTGGGTGAGTCATTTATCAAAACGCTTGGTCCCTGTGAATTGCGCGGTGTCAATGTGGTGGCCGTTAAAACCAGCATTGCCACCTTGGCCGAGCCACCGAAAGATACGCACGACGTGTTCTTGCGTTTGCATTTGCTCAGCCACCGTCTGATTAAACCGCATCAAGCCAACGTCACTGGCATCTTTGGTTTGTTGGCCAATGTGGCCTGGACTTCTATGGGCCCTTGCCCTCTCGACCAATTGCAAGACGCACGTTTGCGCGCGCGCGCTGCACGTGTGGTGTTTGACGTCAAGGCAGTCGACAAGTTCCCCTACATGACCGACTACGTCGTGCCAACAGGTGTTCGCATTGCCAACGTCGACCGTGTGCGTTTAGGCGCTCACTTGGCCTCCGGCACCACTGTCATGCACGAAGGTTTCTGCAACTTCAACGCAGGCACCTTGGGCGCTTCTATGGTGGAAGGCCGCATCAGTGCTGGCGTGCTGGTGGACGATCAAAGTGACGTGGGCGGCGGCGCCTCCATCATGGGTACCTTGTCGGGTGGCGGCAAAGAAGTGATCTCGGTCGGCAAGCGTTGCTTGCTCGGTGCCAACTCTGGCATTGGCATTTCTTTGGGCGACGATTGCGTGGTGGAAGCCGGTTGCTATGTGACCGGCGGCACACGCGTCAAAATGCCCGATGGCAGTGTTGTCAAAGCGCGCGAATTGTCGGGTCGCAACGGCATCTTGTTCCGCAGAGATTCACAAACAGGCGCAGTCCAAGTGATTCCTCGCACTGAAAGTTGGGGCAGCCTGAACGCCGACTTGCACAAAAATTAATTTTGAGCTTGCGCATTTTGCGCATGTCAATTTTTCAAAGCCAGTGTGACAACACACTGGCTTTTTTCTTTTCACGATGTTTTTGCCAAGTGTTTTTGGGCCAACTCAACGTACCACGCTAAGCACGCCGGGTTGGCCATGGCATCCTTGTTGACCACTTTTTCCAAGGGCTGGCCCAACATCAATTTCTTGATGGGAAGTTCTTGTTTTTTGCCGGACAAGGTGCGAGGAATTTCTGCCACTTGAAAAATTTCATTGGGCACAAAGCGCGGACTCAAGGCTGTTTTGATCGCGTTGTTTAGCTTGTTTTGGATCTCTGGTGTCAATTGCACACCCGCACGCAAAACCACAAACAAAGGCATGTAGCTTTCACGGCCTAAGTATTCCAAATCAACCACCATGCTGTCGATCACTTCGGGCAAGGCCTCCACCGCACTGTAAAGTTCGCTGGTGCCCATGCGCAAACCGTGGCGGTTGATGGTGGCATCACTGCGGCCAAAAATAACGCAGCCCTCGCCGCCGTTCTTGCCTTGATCTGCTGCACCAATGCGCAGCCAATCACCGTGCCGCCATACACCGCCGTAGTCAACGGGTGCATCGCCACCGCCTGGTTTTCGGCCATGGCCCGCGGGATACATTTCAAAGTAACTGGCCAAATAGCGCGCATTGTTGTGATCGTTCCAAAGATACAAAGGCATCGAGGGTATTGGCTGCGCGCAAACCAACTCTCCCACTTCGCCGTGCACGGGTTCACCTGCCTCGTTCCACGCCTCTACCGCACAGCCTAACAGGCGACACTGCATCACGCCGGCTTCTTGTGGCAGCTCTCTATTGCCACCAATGAACGCGCCACAAAAATCAGTACCACCCGAGATGTTGCACCACCAAATATCACCATCTGTTTCACGGTGCAAATGCGTTGACTGCGCATGCTGCGCCTTGATGCGTTTGAATTGTTCAGTGCCCCAGTTTTGCGTGTCTGCCGACAAAGGCGAGCCTGTGGTGCCCAAAGCCCTCACGCGCGACAAATCGCCGCACTGCGTGAGGTCAACACCGGCCTTTTGGCAATTGGCAAAGAAAGCTGCGCCAGCGCCAAAGAATGTCACTTTGTTTTCGGCCGCAAAACGCCACAAGGTGCTCCAGTCGGGGTTGTCTTTGCTGCCGCCTGGGTTGCCGTCATAAATGACGCATGTTGTGCCATTCATCAAGCCACCCACCTGCGCATTCCACATCACCCAGCCTGTGGAGCTGTACCAATGGAAACGCTCGCCCCAGCTGTTGGGGTGATAACTGCAGCCCACATCGTTGTGCAAAATTTTGAGCGCCAAGGCCACAATGACAGTGCCGCCGTGACCGTGCACGATGGGCTTGGGCAAGCCAGTGGTACCGCTGGAATAGACAATCCACAAAGGATGATCGAAGGGCAAATCCATGGGTGCAAACGCGTCTACTTCAGCACCGTGCTTTGATGTCGTTTGCGAAAAACGCGTAGCTGCAGCAACTTCGTTGCTGGCCAAGTCTGCAACGCCCAGATTGTCGTGCACGATCACATGCTGCACCGATGGCAACGCATCTTTCAATTCCTGCACCACGGTCATGCGGTCGTAATCTTTCGCGCCATAGGTCACGCCATCGCAGGCAATCAGTACCTTGGGTTCAATTTGCTTAAAGCGATCTAGCACGGCCAGCGTGCCCATGTCGGGCGCGCAAATACTCCACACGCCGCCTACACTGACTGTGGCCAAAAAGGCCACGATGGCTTCGGGAATGTTGGGCAAATAGGCCGCCACACGATCGCCAGGTTGCAAGCCCTGTGCTTGCAAATGCAAAGCCATCGAGGCCACTTGTCGCTTGAGCTCTGGCCAAGAAATTTCTTGGTGCTGGCCTTTTTCGTTTTGCGCAATCAGTGCCGAAAAACCTGCTGCGTGAGCGGCATCCACGTGCCGCAAAACTTGTTGCGCATAGTTCACTTTGGCACCCGGAAACCACACAGCGCCTGGCATGGCGTTTTTGGCCAAAACGGCCGTGTGCGGCGTTGGCGATTGCATTGCAAAGTAATCCCAAATACTTTGCCAGAATGTGTCTAGATCTGAAATAGACCATTGCCACAAATCTTTGTACTGATCAAAAACCAAGCCTCGATTTTGGCTCAACCAGTTTTGATACAGGCGAATTTGAGGCACATAAGGATATGGGGCCTGCGGTGCCAATTTGGGAAGGTCGGCGGCCGAGGCCAAATAAGGAGAATTTTGATAGCTTGCGTTCATGATGCAAGCCTATCTTGCACATCGCTTGCTGTCACCCTGAAAAGCCCGAATATTTGCGCGTAGGTGACAGCGCAAGCCATTGCCTGGCTTATTTTTTCATGCGCTCACTTTGCCAATAAACATCACTGCCGCCATCCATGCGATTCAGGATGCGAGACAAAACAAACATCAAATCGGAAAGGCGATTCAAGTATTGACGTGGCGCATCGTTCAAAGCCTCCTCATTGCCGAGTGCCACCGTGGCACGCTCTGCTCGCCTGGCCACTGTGCGGCAGATGTGGGCCTGCGCTGCAGCGCGATTGCCCGCCGGTAAAATAAACTCTTCCAGTTTGGGCAACAGCGCGTTGTATTTCTCTAAAGACGCATCCAAAACCAAGATGGCCTCGGCTTTGAGCAACTCAAAACCAGGGATGGACAACTCCCCACCCAAATTGAACAGTTGGTGTTGCACCTCGACCAACAAGTGCCGAACGTCATCAGGCATCTTTTCGCAGAGCAAAAGCCCAATGTGTGAATTCAACTCGTCAACATCGCCCATGGCGTGCACACGCAAGCTGTTTTTAGACACGCGTTGGTTGTTGCCCAAGCCTGTCGTGCCTTCATCTCCCGTTCGGGTGGCAATTTGTGTCAGTCGGTTACCCATGGTGTTTCCCCTGTGCCTTAACGACAGCAAAAAAGCATGTCTCAGCGTAAACTCTGATTTTGACCGAGTTTGCCGACATTATGCTGACCAAGGTCAACGGGTCGGCCCCGTTCACTGATCCATCACTGACGGCCTCTTTTTTTTGGAGCGAAACCATGAATGCACCCACTCCCGCAGCCCACTTGGCGCCCGTTGTGCACGCCCGGCCTGTGCCGCAGGCGTTTCTTGATGCGCTGAAAGCGCGATTTGGTGACAACTGCTCTACGGCCTTGGTCATTCGTGAGCAACATGGCCGCGATGAGTCTGCATTTGCACCCGTCCCTCCTCCCTCCGCGGTGGTCTTTGCCGAGTGCACACAAGATGTGGCAGATGCAGTCAAGCTGGCCAGTCAATACCAAGTCCCCGTCATTCCATTTGGCGTTGGCTCTTCTTTAGAGGGACACCTGTTGGCCGTTCAAGGCGGCATCAGCATTGACCTCACGCGCATGAACAAAGTGCTTGCCATCAATGCCGAAGATTTAACAGTCACCGTCCAACCGGGTGTCACGCGAAAACAATTAAACGAAGAAATCAAATCAACCGGTTTGTTCTTCCCGATCGATCCGGGCGCAGACGCCACCATTGGCGGCATGAGCGCTACTCGGGCCAGTGGCACCAATGCGGTTCGCTACGGCACCATGCGCGAAAACGTCTTGGCATTGGAAGTGGTCACGGCGACAGGTGAAGTCATTCGCACGGGTACGCGCGCCAAAAAATCCAGTGCGGGTTACGACCTCACTCGCTTGTTTGTAGGCAGCGAAGGCACACTCGGTGTCATGACAGAAGTCACCGTGCGGCTGTACCCTTTGCCCGAAGCCATTTCTGCCGCCATCTGCTCGTTCCCCAGCATCGAAGCTGCCGTGCAAACCGTCATTCAAACCATCCAATTGGGCGTGCCCATTGCGCGCGTCGAATTGATTGATCACAACACCGTGCGCATGGTCAATGCCTATGCCAAGCTAGGCTTGCGCGAAGAGCCGCTTCTCTTGATGGAGTTTCACGGTTCACCTGCTGGCGTTAAAGAACAGGCCGAAACGGTGCAAGAACTTGCCAGCGACCACGGCGGCAATGCTTTTGAATGGGCCACCACGCCCGAAGAACGCACACGGCTTTGGACGGCTCGGCACAATGCCTACTTTGCGGCACTTCAAAGCAGACCAGGTTGCCGCGCCATCAGCACAGACACCTGCGTGCCCATCAGTCGCTTGGCCGATTGCTTGCTCGATTCAGTCGCCGAAACCGACGCCAGTGGTCTGCCGTATTTTTTGGTGGGCCACGTGGGTGATGGCAATTTCCACTTTGGTTATTTGATCGACCCGGAAATTCCCGAAGAACGCGAAATTGCTGAGGCCCTGAATCACAAATTGGTCAGTCGCGCCCTTGCTTTGGGTGGTACATGCACCGGTGAACACGGCATTGGTTTGCACAAAATGGATTTCTTGGTGACCGAGGCAGGCGAAGGCGCAGTCAACATGATGCGCACCTTGAAGCAAGCGCTAGACCCACAGAACATCATGAATCCTGGAAAAATCTTCCGTTAACACAACAGGGCCCGGGTCATTCTGGCTAATGACACGAGGCCCTTTTTGAGAGGTCTGGCTTAACCGCGCAAACGCTCAATCAGGCCATTAAGTTCATCGACCGATCCAAACTGAATGGACAACTCACCCATTTCTTCAAAACGGCCATGGCGCTTTACACGTTTTTTGATGCGCACTTCCACTTGAGCCATGAGCAAATCTGAAAGCTCTTCTTCCACGCGCTTGATGTCACGAGACTTTTCTTTTTTAGGTTTTTGCTGAACCAAAGAAAATTCTGCACTGAGTTTTTTGACCAAGCTTTCGGCTTCACGCACCGACATCTTTTTTGCATTGATCTGATTGGCCGCTGTGATCTGAGCCGCTTTGTCGAGGCCCAACAAGGCTCGCGCATGGCCCATGTCAATGTCGCCGGCCATCAACATGGTTTGCACGGGTTCGGCCAAATTCAACAAGCGCAACAAGTTGCTGGCTGCACTGCGCGAACGGCCCACAGCTTGCGCCGCGGTTTCGTGAGTAAGTCCAAACTCTTTAATTAAGCGTTGTAGACCAAGGGCCTCTTCCAATGGGTTGAGATCTTCACGCTGGATGTTCTCAATCAAGGCCATGGCCGCAGCGGCCTCATTGGGGACGTCGCGTACCAGCACTGGCACTTCATTCAGGCCCGCTAAACGAGAGGCACGGAAGCGTCTTTCTCCCGCAATGATTTCGTATTTGCCAGCGTTGGGGCCATCGCTTAACTTGCGCACCAAGATCGGTTGCATGATGCCCTGCGCCTTGATCGACTCGGCCAATTCATACAAGGCGCCCTCGTCCATGCGCGTTCGCGGCTGGTACATACCGGCCACCATGTCGCTTAAAGGCAAGGTAGAGGGCAAGCGATTAGCGGCGGCCTCTACCGCTTGGGGAGAGCTGGGCTCATCTTGAACTTTGGGACCGAGCAAGGCTTCAAGACCACGTCCAAGGCCTTTTGGTTTTTTAGTGACCATCTTCTTTTTCTTTCATCAAACTGTTCAACATTGCGCGGCCTTCTGGCCAGTCGCCTAAATTGGATTCGGCATTGACATGCCCTTTGAGTCCCAGGTTCACAAAATCCGAACCCCATGCACGGGCCAATGCTTGCGCACGGTCTGAGGTGCAATAAGGGTCGTTTTGGCTGCCAACCAAAACACTTTTGAATGGCAACCGATTCATCTCAATGGGACGCCAACTGGGAAAGAGGTCTGTCACTTGGGCAGCCTCCACATCTCCCGGCGCCACCAACAAAGCGCCTTTGACTTTGTGACACTGGGCAGAAACAGCAGCCCAAGCAGCCACTTGAATACAGCCCAAACTGTGCGCAGCCAAGTAAACCGGGCCTTCTAGATCAGACAAAACATCGTCCAATCGAGACAGCCAGTCGCCTCGCAAGGGCCGCATCCAATCATGCTGTTCAACCACCACATCCTTGTAAAGGGCAACCCACCTCATTTGCCAATGTAAGGGCCCACTTCCCTGCCAACCTGGCAAAATAAGGACTGTTGGCTGATGCATTTAAGTTCTTGCGTACCTTAAAGACTTGGAATGCGAACGACAAGCTCTTTGGCAAACTCTACGAATGCTTGGCTGCCTTTGGCCGACGGGTCAAAGACGACGCCGGGCAAGCCATAACTTGGCGCCTCTGCCAAACGCACATTGCGTGGAATGACCGTGTTGAAAACTTTGTCGCCAAAGTGGGACTTGAGTTGCTCGCTCACCTGCTGCTGCAAGGTGATGCGAGGGTCAAACATCACACGAAGAAGGCCAATGATTTTGAGGTCGGGATTGAGATTGGCGTGAACTTGTTTGATGGTGTTAACCAAATCGGTCAGCCCTTCCAAAGCAAAGTACTCACACTGCATGGGCACGATCACGCCATGGGCTGCGCACAAACCATTCAAGGTCAACATCGACAATGACGGTGGACAGTCAATCAAGACGAAATCAAAATCTGCATCGACAACGTCCAAAGCCAGCTTAAGACGCTGATCGCGGTGCTCAAGGTCGACCAACTCAACCTCGGCACCGGCCAATTCGCGGTTGGCACCCAAGACGTGGTACGCACATTTTTCAGAAAAAATGGCAGCCTCTTTGACGCTGGCGGACTCTAGCAAAACATCGTACACACTGAGTTCTAGTTGGCGCTTGTCGACGCCCGACCCCATGGTGGCGTTACCCTGCGGATCTAAGTCAACGAGCAAAACACGCTGACCCACCTTGGCCAAACCAGCCGCCAAATTGACTGCCGAAGTTGTTTTGCCAACGCCGCCTTTTTGATTTGCAACACAGAAAATTTTTGCCATGGATTACTCTTTTAATTTTCAGTTGATGCGTTTATTTACCGAGGGCCAACTTAAGGCCAAAACCAATTAGAAACAAGCCCGCTACTTTTTGCAACAAACCAGACACTCTGGGGTTGGCTCGAATGCGTTCTGCCATGGTGTGCGTGATGTAAACCACCCCCAAACAGTACATTAAACCCAAGATCGCAATGGTGAGCGCCATGAATGAAAAAGTAATCATTCCTTGATGCTTTTCTGGGTCGATGAATTGAGGGAAAAATGCGAAATAAAACATGATTGCCTTGGGATTGAGCAAGGTAATGAACATGGTTTCTTTGAAGTATTTACCCGGTGTAATTTTGATTGATGGCCCCTCCCCAGGCTTGGCCATCACCATTTTGGCGCCAAGCCAGGTCAAGTAAGCGGCTCCCACCCATTGCATGGCCAAGAACAAATGCGGATAAGTTTGTAACAAAGCCGCCAAACCAGCAACGGTCATCCATAGCAGAATTTGGTCACCCAAAAGAAGCCCCAACACAGATGCAACGCCACCCTTCAGTCCTCCCTGGCTGGTTGATGTGATCAAGGCCAAATTTCCGGGGCCCGGCAAAAACAAAAGCAAGACAAAGGCGGCCACAAAGGCGCCGTAATCTGAAATTCCAAACATGCAAGGCTTTCTTATCTGTCCCAAGTGTAATGGGGCGACGCCCAAATCCAAGGACTTAGCTCGAGGAACTTGGTGATTTTTTCATCCAAATCATGCAGCGCTCAGCGTCCAAACCAGGAACTTGGAGTTGTTCCACGTGAAACACTTGCGCAAATGACTGCAAAGCAAGCATTTCATCGGTGGGCAACTTGCCCTTCATGGCCATCCAAACACCTGCGTCCGCCAAAGCGCCAGAAGACCAGGCGACAAAGTCGGGCAAGGAAGCAAACGCCCTTGAGCAAACCACATCAAAAGGGCCACTCAAAGACTCAACCCTTGCATGAACGCCCTTGAGGTTTGGCAACTTCAAGCTTGCCGCCACCTGCTGAACAAAGGCCGCCTTTTTAGACACGGCATCAACACACGTCACCCTCACCTTCGGGCAACAAATGGCCACCACCACACCCGGCAGACCACCGCCCGAACCCACATCCAACAGAGCGCAGCCTTGCTCATCGAAGGACAAAACAGCCTGAAGATGACGCTGCAAAGGCCCCACTGCAGAAAGGCTGTCCAACAAATGATGGGTCAACATTTCTTTGGGGTCCCGCAGAGCGGTGAGGTTGTAAACCTTGTTCCATTTTTGGATCAGGTCCAAATATGCCATGAGATTTTGCTGCTGAGCCTCGCTCAAATCCAGGCCCAAGACCCCAATGCCGGCAGCCAAACCCGCAAACAACTCGCCGCGATTTTCGGACGATGCGCTCATCACGAAAGCGCGCCCTCAGCACCTTCAAGCAACTCTGGTTTGACGGCCATGAACTCCTTGAAACCACCCCTCTTCAAGTGAATCAACAGCAATGAAATGGTTGCAGGCGTAATCCCCGAAATTCGAGACGCCATGCCCAAGGTTTCAGGTCGATGCTTGGCCAGTTTTTGCCGAGCCTCAATGGAAAGTGAAGAGACCTGCAGGTAGTCCAGCTTGGCTGGTAACTTCAAGTTCTCATAGTAAGCAGAGCGCTCAACCTCCACCTTTTGTCTGTCAATGTAACCCGAGTATTTGGCAGTGATCTCAACTTGCTCGATCACCGCAGGCGCCACATCCCCCAATGTTTCACGTGAAACAGCGTTGGCCTCGAATCGGCCGCCGTCCAAGCTCATGAGTTGTGCGTAGGTCACGTTGGGGCGGCGTAACAAATCCAGCAGATTGTGCTCGTGCTCAATGGCTTTGCCCAATACCCGCTCAGACTCCGATGCAAGCAAGTTCCTTGGGTTGACCCACGTCGACTTCAGGCGCTCTGTTTCACGTGAAACAGCTTCCCGCTTGGTACAAAAAGAAGCCCAGCGCGCATCGTCAACCAGGCCCATCTGTCGTCCCACCTCGGTAAGCCGCATGTCGGCATTGTCTTCGCGCAGTTGCAGGCGGAATTCTGCCCTGCTGGTAAACATGCGATAGGGTTCGGTTACGCCCTTGGTAATCAAGTCGTCGACCAACACACCCAGATAAGCTTGGTCTCGCGTTGGCAACCAAGCGCCGCCCATGTCATTGGCGTGACCCAAAAGACTGCGGCACTGAAGCGCCGCATTGATGCCAGCAAACAATCCTTGCGCTGCCGCCTCTTCATAACCGGTGGTGCCGTTAATTTGGCCAGCAAAGAACAAGCCGCCAATTTGGCGCGTTTCAAAACTGCTCTTCAACGAGCGCGGGTCAAAGTAATCATATTCAATGGCATAACCTGGGCGGAGAATGTGCGCGTTCTCCAGGCCCTTCATCGAACGGACAAGGGCGTACTGAATGTCAAAGGGCAAGCTGGTAGAAATGCCATTGGGATAGAACTCGTGGGTGGTCAGGCCCTCGGGCTCCAAAAAAATTTGATGGCTGTCTTTGTCGGCAAAGCGATTGATCTTGTCTTCAACGCTAGGGCAATAGCGTGGGCCCACGCCTTCAATTTTGCCGGTGAACATCGGGCTGCGGTCAAAGCCCGAACGAATAATGTCATGGGTTCGCTCATTGGTATGCGTCACCCAGCAAGGCATCTGCGCAGGATGCATGTCTGCCCTGCCCATGAAGCTAAAAACGGGTACGCCCGCCTCCGGGTTCAAACCACCGGGCATGCCGTCCCCGGGTTGTTCTTGGCATTGTGCGAAGTCGATGGTGCGTCCATCGAGACGCGGTGGCGTTCCAGTTTTCAAGCGCCCTTGAGGCAGCTTGAGCTCTTTCAAACGCGCCGACAAACTGACAGCCGGCGGATCGCCTGCGCGGCCAGCCGCATAATTTTCCAAGCCCACATGAATCTTGCCATCCAAAAATGTGCCGGCCGTTAAAACCACTGTTTTAGAACGAAAGCGAACACCCACTTGCGTTACGGCGCCCACCACTCGGTCTTCTGTGCCATTTGACTCCACCATCAGGTCGTCTACCGCTTGCTGAAAAAGCCAGAGGTTTTCTTGGTTTTCCAGGCGATGACGAATGGCCGCTTTGTACAAAATGCGATCGGCTTGTGCACGCGTTGCTCTAACTGCAGGGCCTTTCGAGCTGTTCAATATTCGAAACTGAATGCCCCCCTCATCGGTGGCCAAGGCCATGGCGCCACCCAAAGCATCGACCTCTTTGACCAAGTGACCCTTGCCAATGCCGCCGATGGACGGATTGCAGCTCATCTGACCCAGGGTCTCAATGTTGTGAGAAAGCAAAAGGGTTTTGCAACCCATTCGAGCAGATGCCAGCGCGGCTTCGGTTCCTGCGTGGCCACCGCCGACAACGATCACATCAAATTCTTGTGGATAAAGCATCAAATCACCCGTTCATGACCAATTAGGTCGGCGCTGCCCGCGCCGTGGGAGGCCTGTGGCCAAGGGCGTTGATTTTATCTGCATCAGGTGTTCCATGCGCGACTGCGTTGCAATCACTGCTCGCGCTAAGCTTCCCACACGAAAAAACTCAAAGCGACACAAGGAAACGCCATGACACAACACAACAACAGCACCAACCGCTTTCACCCTGACGAGTGGCAATTGCGTGTTGACTTGGCCGCTTGCTACCGCTTGGTGGCTTTGTACGGTTGGAGCGATTTGGTCTTTACACACATCAGTGCCAAATTACCGGCCTCCGTCGCGGGTGAAGAACACCAGTTTTTGATCAACCCCTACGGCTTGATGTTCGACGAAATTACCGCATCGAGCTTGGTCAAAATAGACATGCATTGCAACAAACTAGACGATGACAATCCATATCCGGTCAACCCTGCAGGTTTTGTCATTCACAGCGCTGTGCATGAAGCGCGCCACGATGCCGCTTGCGTTTTGCACACCCACACGCGCGCAGGGATCGCCGTCAGTGCGCAAAAGCATGGTGTGTTGCCCATCAGTCAGCAAAGCACCTTTGTTCTAGCGTCTTTGGCATATCACGACTACGAAGGCGTGGCCATTCGCGATGATGAAAAGGCAAGACTGAAGACCGATTTAGGCATGGCCAATTATTTAATGCTCCGCAACCACGGTCTTTTAACGGTGGGCAAATCAATTGAAGATGCGTTTCTGCAGATGTACACCTTTGAAAACACGTGTCGCATCCAAGTAGACGCACTGGCGGGTCAAACAACGCCGGCCCACTTGACCGCGGTCAACCCACAGATTTTGGATGGTGTGACACATGCCATGAAAGTTCAAACGGGCGGCTTGGGTGGCTCTTTTGTTTGGCCCTCTTTGCTGCGCAAATTGAACCGCGAAAACCCAGGCTACGACGTTTGAAACCTGAGCGGCTTTTGTTGCCACGCCACCAAAGCACCCAGGAACAAAGCCGCCGCAGAGAAAACCAAGCCTCGCTGCAAACCGCCAGGGCCATCAGCAATCCAGCCCACCACTGTGGGGCCTGCAATTTGTCCAATCGCAAAAACAACCGTAAAGGCACTGATACCCGTCGCCCACTGCGAGGCAGGTAAATTGTGTTTCACCATGGCGGTGGTAGAGGCCACCACCGACAAAAACACACCCCCAAATAAAACGCCTGACAACAGCATGGCAGGCCACGCCGAAGTCAATGCAGGAATCACGCTTGCCACGCTTAACAAGGCATTCAAGATGGCCAAGGCTTGGCCCCCTTTAAAGTGGTTCAGCAGACCCGCCCAAACTCTAGAAGACGCAACCACTGCCAAACCCAGGGCAGCGTAAAAGAACGTGATATTGGCGGCTGACGCACCCTGCTCACGCAGCACAGCCACCACAAAAGTCATATAGCCAATGTAGCCGACACCAAAAAGGCCATAGCCCAACAAACCTGGTGCCCAAACGCGCCATACGGTTTGCTCACTGTGAGGGCTCGGCTGGGCAACCGCTGAGGCTTCTTCTGGAAGCACTTCTGGCATCCAACGATTCAAGTGCCATCGAATTGTCCAAAGAACAGCGCTGATGAGTGCACAGACACATGCCAAACTCCACCAAGCCCAGGCCCAAGTATGTGGCGATTGATTCGCTGACGCCCAGGCCATGGCGGAGGGAACACACAAAGCAGAGATCACAATGCCCCAACCCGTGCCACCGTAATAAATGCCCAACAACAGGCCAGATTGCGACGGTGTGTGAGCGCCCAACCTGGCAGCCAGCAGGCCTCCAGACACAAACACTGACGCACTGGCAGCACCTGCCAAAAATCGTTGCGCCAACAAGTACAAAGCATCGATGAAAAATCCAGTCAAGGCCATCAGGACCGATGCCAACATTGAACCTGCAATCAAAACACGAACAGCACCCCAACGCCTAAGCGCCCAAGGTGTCAGCAAGGCGCCAAGCAAATAGCCCAATGCATTGAAAGTGTTCATGGCACCTGCTAAGGTGTAGGTCCACGACAAATCGTCTCGCATGGGCGGCAATAAGAGCGCATAGGCAAAACGTGTCATTCCCAAAGACACCGCCGCCGCCATTGACACACTCACAGCCAACCACAGCGACGTCCCTAACCTGATACTTTGTGACATGAAAAATTTATTCGAACCTTGCCAAGCAGGCGCCCTTCAATTGGCCTCGCGCATTGTGATGGCGCCATTGACACGCAACCGTGCACCCAACGCTTTGCCCAATGCCCTCATGGCTGAATACTATGCGCAACGCGCCAGCCCCGCAACAGGCGCAGGGCTCATCATCACTGAAGCGACCGCCATTAGCCACCAAGGCCAGGGCTATTCAGATGTGCCCGGCATTTGGTCAACGGCACAAGTGAAAGCATGGCAACCCATCACGCAAGGCGTTCATGCAAAGGGCGGCAAAATTGTGATGCAACTCTGGCATGTTGGCCGCATTTCTCACACCAGTTTGCAACCCGGCGGCCAAGCACCTGTTGCACCCTCTGCCATCGTTGCTAAGTCGAAAACTGTTTTGATTGAAAACGGCGTTCCCAGTTTTGTTGCAACCTCTGTGCCACGCGCACTTTTGCTAGAAGAAATACCTGGCATTGTGGCCGATTACCGGAAGGCTGCTCGGAATGCCATTGAGGCCGGATTTGACGGCATCGAAGTACATGCGGCCAATGGTTATTTAATCGATCAGTTTTTACGCGCCGACAGCAATCACCGCAGCGATACCTATGGTGGCAGCATTGAAAATCGTGCGCGCTTATTGAAGGAAGTTATGAACGCGGTGTGCGAAGAAATTGGTGCTGGGCGGTGCGGCATTCGCATCTCGCCTGTCACACCAGCCAACGATGCCAGTGATTCCGCACCACAAGCTTTGTTTGAGCATGTCGCTCAGTTTTTAGGCTCACTTTCCTTGGCTTATGTGCACGTCATTGAAGGTTCTACAGGTGCTGCCAGAGATTATCAACAAGGTGATCAGGCTTTCGACTATGAAGCTCTAAAAGCGACTTACCAACAGGCTGGCGGCAAAGGCGCATGGATGCTCAACAACGGCTATGAACGCGAGTTAGCAGATCAAGCTTTGCAAAACGGTGCAGACCTGATTGCGTTTGGAAAGTCTTTCATTGCCAATCCAGACTTGGGTGCACGCTTGAAACAAAACGGTCCCTACAATTCACCCGATCGTGCAACTTTTTACGGCGGTAAAGAAATTGGCTACACCGACTATCCAACATTGACAGCAACACCTTGATCACAAACGAAAACTTCGTTTTGCTTTATGAACTCGTCTGAAAATACCTTTGAAGGTCGCCGCGTAGAACAACAAGTTCAGGGTCAAGCCACGCGCGATGGAGATGGCGTCAAACTCACTCGCGTGCTCACGCAAGCACACCAAAGACGGCTTGATCCTTTTTTAATGCTCGACAACTTTGGCAGTGACGACCCCAAAGACTATGGCGGCGGATTTCCTGACCATCCACACAGAGGCTTTGAAACCATCACTTACATGATCGCAGGGCGCATGCGTCACAAGGACAGTGCTGGAAATGAAGGCTTGTTGCAAAACGGTGGTGTTCAGTGGATGACTGCAGGCCGAGGGGTGGTGCACAGTGAAATGCCTGAACAAGAAAATGGTGTGATGGAAGGTTTTCAGCTTTGGCTTAACTTACCTTCTAAAGACAAAATGTGTACACCAGGGTATCAAGACCTGCAAAGCGAAAAAATTCCTGAGTTTTTTCCGCAAGATGGGGTCAAAGTCAGGGTCATCTCAGGTCAATCACAGGGTGTAGCAGGTGCGGTTCAAAGACCTGTGGAAGCCTTTCCAACCGATGTCTTGTATTTAGACATTCATTTTGACAATGAGGGTATGTTTCAACAAACATTGCCAAATCAGCACAATGCATTTTTGTTTGTGTACCGCGGTGCCGTTAATGTCATCAGCAAAGCGCAAGTGACGCCTGTGGCACTGCACAGAATGGCCATCTTGCACAACGAAGGTCATGGCGTTGCATTGACAGCCTCTGCAGGCAGCAAAGTATTGCTGATTGCAGGACAGCCCTTAAACGAGCCCATTGCGCAATATGGTCCGTTTGTCATGAACACACGAGAAGAACTGATTCAAGCAATTGATGACTTTAGATCATGATCTGGGGACTCACTGAAGAACAAATCACGTCATATGGCCTGACGTTTGGTATTGCAGCGTTCATGCTGTACATGCTTTTCATCATTGGTCAATTGGCATGGGAATCAAAAGCGGGAAAATTTGGAACCTTTGTTCTGTTTCTTGGTTTGGCTTTTGGCATGCTTGGTTTTGTTGCCAAATCAGGCATTCAGTGGTTTTTAGAAAAATGAGTTTGTCAATGCACAAAGGTGTGGACAATTTTTGGATAAGCACCCAGTTATCCACAGAAAATTATTTTTTCTAAACTTGTTCATGCCTTCATGACAGCTCGGTTGCAGCCTCATGCACACCCTTCAACATGACTCAATGTGTTGATCTGTAAAGAAAAAAGGGACTTGTCCACAAGACAAGCCCCTCTTTATCTACTACTACTATGTATTAATCTATATAAAAGAAGAATACAAAGACAAACTTCGCATTCAAATTAAATTGTCTTCCTGAATGCATCCATGCTGTTTTGCCACTGAACCATGGCTGCTGTTAGGTTTCTTTCTTTCACATGACCAAAACCTTTAATTTGGTCTGGTACATTGGCCAATTGAACGGCGATTGAATGGTTTTCAATGTTCAAAGAGGCCAAAATTTCTGTTACTGAATCCATGTATTCTTGAATCAGGGCCCGTTCAGTTTGTCTTTCTTCAGTCTTTCCAAAAATATCCAAAGCTGTGCCGCGTAAGAATTTGAAGCGGCTGAGCGCTTTAAACACCAATAGCATCGAAGGGCTCATTTTTTGTTTGATCAAATGGCCTTTCTCGTTGCGTTTTGCAAGCAAGGGTGGGGCTAGGTGGTAATACACCTTGAAATCGCCTTCAAACTGGGTTTTAACGCGTTCTAAGAACTGTTTGTCGGTGTGCAGGCGGGCTACTTCGTACTCATCTTTGTAAGCCATCAATTTAAACAAGTTCTTTGCCACAGATTCGGTCAGCAATGTTTTGCCTAATGCCTGTTCTTTTTGTTTAACGGTATTGACAAAACTCTCGTAGCGTTTGGCATAGGCAGTGTTTTGATAAGCCGTTAAAAAGTCATAACGCTGAGCAATCAAATCTTCCAGACGGTCACGTTTTTTAAATTGAATCACTTGAGGTGGTGCTAAGAGTGCTTCAACGGCATTCAAATGTTGTGCAGCATGGCGACCCCACTCAAAAGCAGCCAAATTGTTGGCCACCGCAACTTCGTTCAATTCAATTGCACGCTGTAAAGCTTCTAAACTCAAAGGAACCCAACCCTTTTGCCAGGCATAGCCCAAGATCATTGGATTGATGTAAATGGTGTCACCCATCAATTGCGATGACAGCTTGTCAGCGTCAAATGCAGCAAGTCCTTCTAAGCCCACAGCGGTGACAATTTCTTGGGCACAGCTTTCAGCAGGATTGACCCATTGTGTGTCTTTGACAAACGCTGCTGTGGGTGTGCTGTGTGAGTTAAGTGCCACATGCGTGCGACCTTGGCGCATGCGTGACAAAGTTTCTTTGCCAGCGCTCACAATGGGGTCACATCCCAAAATCAAGTCGGCTGCAGCCATGCTGACTCGGGTTGTCTGAATTTGATCTTGGTGTTTTGCCAACAACACATGGCTCCATGTTGCACCACCCTTTTGTGCCAAGCCAGCCGAATCTTGGGTCACGATGCCCAAACCATCTAAGTGAGCGGCCATTCCCAACAACTGTCCAATGGTGATCACACCTGTACCGCCAACGCCAGCGACCACAATGCCATAGGCGTTCAAAGAGGCACTCAAATCAGGCAAGTTAGGCAAAGGCAAAGCCGGCAATTGCGCTGAGCTGAACTTTTGTTCTTTCGATTTTTTACGCAGCTGTCCACCTTCAACGCTGATAAAGCTAGGACAAAAACCTTTAAGGCAGCTGGTGTCTTTGTTACATGTGTTTTGGTTGATGGTGCGTTTTCGCCCAAAGTCAGTTTCTAAGGGCTCTACCGATAGACAGTTAGATTGCACACCACAATCGCCACAACCTTCACAGACCAGCTCATTGATCATCACCCGCACAGCAGGATCGACCATGGTGCCACGCTTACGGCGGCGGCGTTTTTCAGTGGCACACGTTTGGTCATAAATAATGACCGTACAACCTTTGATGTCACGCAATTCTCGCTGGATCGTATCCAGCTCATCTCGGTGATGTACCAAGACGCCTTCTGCGAGTGCTACACCGTTGTATTTTTCGGGTTCGTCGGTGACCACTTTAATCACCACAGCACCTTCTGCTCGCATGCTTTGCGCAATTTGAACAACAGAGTGACCTTCGGCGCGCTCACCAATGCGTTGGCCACCCGTCATGGCGACAGCATCGTTGTATAAAATTTTGTAAGTGATGTTCACACCGGCTGCAATGCTTTGACGAATGGCCAAAATACCGCTGTGAAAATATGTGCCATCACCAATATTGGCGAACACATGTTGATCGTGGCTGAAATGCTGCTGACCAATCCAGGGCGTACCTTCGCCGCCCATTTGGGTAAAGCCAACAGTGCTGCGGTCCATCCACAAGCTCATGAAGTGACAACCAATGCCTGCCATGGCGCGCGAGCCTTCGGGTACTTTGGTACTGGTATTGTGAGGACAGCCTGAGCAAAACCAAGGCATGCGATCGGCAGCAGGGTTGAGAACCAAGCTGTTTTGTGCGCGTTCTTTGCCTTCAATGATTTGAAGTTGTGCATTCATGCGCATCACAATATCGGACGGTAAATCTAATTTCAAAAGTCGATGCGCCAAGGCTTTGGCAATCAGTGTGGGCGTGAGGTCTGCATTGGCCCTTAACAGTCGATGTGCCAAAGGGTTTGGAACTGACCACTCGCCACCTGCATCGTTGCCATCGAGTTCGTCAAATTTACCCACAATGCGAGGGCGCTTTGAATCAGGCCAGTTGTAGAGCTCTTCTTTCAGTTGGTATTCGATGATTTGGCGTTTTTCTTCTACAACCAAAATCTCTTTCAGGCCTTGCGCAAATTCGCGTGTAGTTTGCGCTTCTAAGGGCCACACCACAGACACTTTGTGAACACGAATGCCTAAACGCTGGCATGTTTCATTGTCCAGTCCTAAATCTACCAATGCTTGACGCGTGTCGTTGTAGGCCTTGCCGCTGGCGATGATGCCGTAACGATCGTTGTGGCCTTCAATCACATTGTGATTGAGGCGATTGGCACGAATGTAGGCCAGCGCGGCATACCATTTGAAATCAAACAACCTGGCTTCTTGCTCAAGCGCTGAATCGGGCCAGCGGATGTGAACACCGCCGGGTGGCATTTCAAAATCAGGAAGAACAATTTTCACGCGGTCTGCATTGATGTCTGCGGTGGCACTCGATTCCACAATTTCTTGAATGGTCTTCATGCCAGACCAGACGCCCGAAAAGCGGCTCAGGGCAATGGCGTGCACGCCCAAATCTAAAACTTCTTGAACAGACGCAGGAAAGAAAACAGGCAAACCACACGCTTTGAAAATGTGATCACTTTGGTGTGCGGCAGTGGAGCTTTTGGCCACATGGTCATCCCCGGCAACAGCTAGGACACCCCCCCAAGGGGTGGTGCCTGCCATGTTGGCATGCTTGAACACATCTGAGCAACGGTCTACACCAGGTCCTTTGCCGTACCAAATGCCAAAGACACCATCCATTTTGTTGCTGCCAGGTGGCGCAAACCCGAGTTGCTGTGTGCCCCATAAAGCAGTGGCCGCCAGCTCTTCATTAACACCGGGTTGAAAAACAATGTTGTGTTTTTCTAAATAAGGTTTGGCTTTCCAGAGGGCTTGGTCATAACCGCCCAGAGGGGAGCCGCGATAGCCACTGATGAGCGCGCCTGTTTTTTTGCCTGCCAGCGCGTCGCGTTCTTGTTGCAACATGGGCAAGCGCACCAGCGCCTGCACCCCGCTCATGAAAGCACGGCCAGTGCTTAGGCTGTATTTGTCATCCAAGGTCACATTGGCCAAAGCTTGGCGCAAGTGTTCAGGCAAGGGAGCGTTCATGGTGTTCCACCTTCAAAAGCGATTTGCCGCAGTGTAGAACGACAAAGCTTATCGTGGAAGCAAAACCCATGCTTTCATGTCTTGTTTGAGACGTCCGGCCAACTCACCAGCAGCATCGCCAGAACCGGCATAAAAATCAGCACGAACGGCACCCACAATGGCGCTGCCCGTGTCTTGTGCCAAGACCAAGCGTTGCAATTGCGTTTGAGGACCATGGCTGACAAGCCACACGGGCGTGCCGTAAGGAATGCTGCCAGGATCGACGGCAATTGAGCGACCAGGTGTTAAGGGCACACCCTGTGCGCCCTTTGGACCTAGCAAAGCGGCCTTGCCGTTCAAAGCTTCTTCCTTGAAGAAGACATACCGTGGGTTTTTGGCCAGCAATTCTTGGGTTCGTTTGGAGTTTTGGGCAAGCCATGCTTTGATGCCAGGCCAGGTTGCGTCTTTGGTCAATTTTTGATCAAGCAACCAACGGCCAATGCTTTGATAAGGCTGCTCATTGGTACCCGCAAAGGCCAAGCGAACTTGTTTGCGACTGCCATCGGGCTCTGTAAGCCACAACCTGCCAGAGCCTTGAATGTGCAAAATCATGGCGTCGACAGGGTCGGCAATGAAAGCGATTTCTTTGCCTTTGAGTGCGTTTTGGGCAGCAGGCAAGGTGGCAATTTCTTCGCGTGTAAACCAGGGTGACCGTGATTTGAGATTGGCGGGTGGCGCATAAAGGGGCACACTAAAACCACGCTTGGGTGTTCTCGATGCCTCGATCACGGGTTCGTAATAAGCGGTGAGCAAGCCATTGGCAGGCGCGCTGCTTTCTTGGAGACTTTCAACGCGATAAGGCATGAAATTTTGCATGAGCCAAGCACGTTGATCGGCATTAGATTGGCCCTCTAGGTGCCGAACGCCTTGGCACAAAGTGCTTGAAGCAACGGCGGGCCGTGAACAACTTTGCAACCAAGCAACCCAAGCCTCGTTCAGGTTGTCGGTTGACAAACCAGGTAAGTCGTTCCAAGAGGCCATGACCCAACGGCTTTTGTTTCGAACGACAGTGACAGGGGATGGGGTGTTGCTTGGCGCAGTTGCGACGGCTTGCGCGACGGGTGGCGTTGCCGTTGTAGGCGAGATTGGCGGAGGTGCAGTAGCACAGGAGGCCAAAAGACCAGAGGCGAGCAACAGACCCCAGCGCCTGGCGCGTTGCGTTTGATCTGGCCATTGACGATAAGCGCTGGTCATGCTTGTCACGTGGAAATCTCACGCAACAGGTTGGCCAACTCCACTGCAGACTTCACGTCCATTTTTTCAAACACGCGAGAGCGATGAACTTCGACCGTTCGAACGCTGATGTCAAGCTGGCTGGCAATCAGCTTGTTCGGTAAACCTTCGACCACCAAGCGCATCACATCTTGCTCGCGCTCGGTAAGTTCTGCCAATCGAGACACCAAGTCGGCGCTTTGGCGTCGCAATGTCAAGCGTTCGTTTGACAAAGCCAAGGCCTGCTCCACTCGGTCAACCAATGCGTTGTCAGAAAAAGGTTTTTCACAGAAGTCAAAAGCCCCGCGTTTAACGCAGTCAACGGCGGTTGGCACATCGGCATGCCCACTTAGAAAAATGACGGGCCAGGTTTGTGCCAAACCATTGCCAATGAGCGATTCAAACAAGGCCAAACCGCTTTGTCCGGGCATCCGAACATCCAACAAAATGCAGCCTGCCTGTGTGGGAACAGGCGCATGGGTATGAGGAAATTGATGGCGCAGCATTTGTTCAAAGGCCTCAGCACTTGCAAACGACTGACTCATTAAACGGCGAGACCGCAACAACCAAGCCATGGCATCGCGCACGACGGCATCGTCATCGACAATGTAGACACAAGCATTGAGTACAGGCTGCATAGTTGAATTTTATGTTGCGCTTAGACTTCAGAAGCGGTTGGCAATGTGAATCGGAACAAGGTTCCTTGTGGGGCATGGGCAGCGAACTCTAAATGTCCACCATGTTGTTCAACCACGGTTCGGCACAGGCTTAAACCCAAACCCATGCCTTCAGATTTGGTCGTGAAAAAAGGCGTGAACAATTGCGCTGCAATTTCGGGCGGTATACCCAAACCCACATCGGTCACAGAAAATTCAATCCAACCATGTGACAAGCTTGATGCTGCAGGTTTGACAGTCAAGGTCAAGAGGCGTTGTTTGCAATCGGGATGGTCCATGGCTTGCATGCCATTGCGCGCCAAGTTCAACAAAACCTGTTCAACCATGGTGCGGTCACACAATACAGGTGACAAACGTTCATCAATCTGCGTGATCACCCGAACTTTTAACTTGTGCGCTTGCAATTGAACCAGTGGCATGACGGCTTCAACAATGGCGCGCACCGGAACAATTTCGCGATCTTGATCGCGTCGGCGAACAAAATCGTGCACGCTGTTAATGACTTTGCCCGCACGATTGGCTTGCTCAGAAATACGCTCTAATGCCATATGCAAATCACGCAGGGTGGCGTCGTTGTCGGGGTAATGTGCTTGTTGCAGGAGGTTCAACGACCCATTGGCATAGCTTGAGATGGCGGCCAATGGTTGGTTGAGCTCATGGCTTAACAAGGACGCCATTTCACCAACGGTTGCCAAACGAGCGGTGGCCTGAAGGCGCTCTTGGCTTGCTCGCGACAGTTCTTCAATTCTGCGCTGTTCACTGATGTCCAAAAAGGCGCTCATCCAGCCCGTTTGTTGGCCGAGCAAATTAATCAAGGGCGCCTCAAAAATAAGCACCGGAAAGCGAGAGCCATCTTTTCGAACAAAGACCGATTCGAAGCCTTCACGCGGTGGCGCATTGCCCGCCAAGCGCACCGCTTGTCGTTGCTGATATTCACCGACCATCTCTGGTGGCCAATAGGGCATTGGCGCAGATTTGCCAAGAAGCTGTTCGGCTTCAAACCCAACCATTTGGCAAAACGCAGGGTTGACGTAGGTGATGCGCCCTTGCAAATCTCTGGCGCGTAAGCCTGTCACCAATGAGTCTTCCATGGCCTTTCGAAACGCCAATGCATCGGCCAAATCGCGCTCAGCCTTGAGGCGTCGGCGCGAGTCCTTCACTAACAGCACCAGCACAGAGACCAGCGCAATGGACATGGCTGTGACCAAGGCGGGAAGGATGTTCGGGAAGAGGTCGGGCGCGGCTCGCCTGCCATCCATTCTCAGTATCAAGGTATTGCCTGGCAGGTCCAACAGTTGTGTGGCCGTGAACAGTCGTTTTGCGCGTGGCAATGAACCATGAATGGCCAGGCGCGTACCATCCGCTTCAATGAATGAAACCTCATTGCGCCGACCATAGCTGCCACCCAATTGGCTGGCCAAAATATCTTGTAGGCTGTAGGTTATCAAGGTGAAGCCAATGGCCCCCCCTTGCTCAAGCATGGGCAAACAAAGCTCCATCACTTCAAGGCCCATGCCGTTGACTTGAGGCACAAAATAACTTCTTGAAAACGCAGGACCGTTAAGGCGCTTTGAGCGCAAGCACGTTTGCACAATTTCGGCTTGCTCGTTAAGGCGCGACTTTGCGTCAAAGACAGGCTCACGCAAAGGAGAGTCAATGAAACTTACAAGGCCACCTTGAATGTCACGCCGTTCAACGCGCAGCCACTCTCTGTTTTGACTCAACAGGCTGTTGACCTCGGCTTTCCACAACGCAGGCGACAACTCCCTGACATTCATGCTCTGAACAACCAGCACATGCCGCGAAAAACTGCTGCGAATGTCATTCACTGCATCTGCTGTGTCACGGTCCAGCTCAGCCTGAAACTGGCTAGCTTCGTACCGCCCCGCCAACCAAACCAAGGTGACGAGCAAGGCCAGTACCAAGCCCACCAGCGCAACCCACAATGACACGCGGCGGTCGGTGAAGGAGCGTGTGACCGACTTAAAGATCAGCCACAAAGGCGAGAGCCATGCCGCTTGTGATGAGTTGGATGAAGACATGACAAGTCGAAAAGCAGGACTCAGGGCGTGTTGCTGTTGGCCGTGATTTTGGTCACTTTGGGATCGCTCCAAGTACCGTCAATGGCAAACTCTTGAGTGTTAACTCGGCTGAGTGGTTGTTTCAAGACCAGTTGCGCCAAGAAAGTACTCAGACCAATGGCCGGGTTGAGTGCCAGCCCAGCCAACAAAGACGCGGTACCCGCGTCAACTTCAGGCAAGATCAAGACACGCAAATTTTGTGTTTCGCGAGCAATGTCAGAACTGCCCTCCATCTGAACCACCGCATTCACGCCCTTCATTTGCAAGTTTCGTGTGCTGGCAATGCCTTGTTGAATCAGCACGTCACCTCGAATGGTGTCGAATGCAAAGCCCGCACTGAAAACGTCGCGGAAATCGAGCAACAAACGCCGAGGCAAAGCTTGCAAACTTAACACGCCCAAAAGCTTGGCCACGCCAGGTTCTGCTTGTAAAAACTGGCCTCGGCCAATGTTGACATTGAAGCGGCCACTCAGACTGGGGTAGTGAAGCGTCAAAGGTGAACCTTGCCAACTGACTTGGCCTTCTAATCTGCCGCCACCGCCGCGCAAAGCATCTTTGGTGCCCAATCGATTGAGCAATTCCCCCGCATCCGACACATCGAGTCGGAAGTTCATGTCGGTCATGGCGGGTTGGGTGCTGTCACGCGAAGTCATCCATTTGCCACTGGCTTTGAAACTGGCCTCTGGCAAGGTGACATTGAGCTTGCTGAGTCGCCATTCGCGGCTTGTGTTGCTGCGCGGCGATGTGAGGTCGGTGTTGAGGGCTTCAATTTCTACGCGGCCTAATTTTTTACCACGCAACTCCAAATCTTCAACCACGATGTCCAGTGCAGGGATGGCGACTGGTGAGTCCTCTAAAAGAGATTCAACCGTCTGGTCTGCCGACGGTGGCAAACTGAGTCGCGCAAGGCGCGCATAAATTCGCCCAGCACTTTGAGCATTGGACTGCCGATATTCCAAGTAACCACTGAACTCGCGGGCCTCCATTTGTGCGCGCCACAAAGCGCCTTCGCGCGATCCACTTACCGAGACATCGTGCAAAGTTCGACCTTGAATGGCCAAGTCATTTGATTTCAGCGTGATGCGGTTGGGCAAATAACTTTGAGTGGCAACAGACATGCCGTTGCTAGATGCTGCGCTGTTGTTTGCGCGGCCTTTGGTGGGCGCCATGATCTGCAGCCAGTCGTCCACCGAGAATGTCGGTAAATTCACGACAGCAACGACGCCGTTGTCTTGCGTGTTGGTCGGTGTGCTGGGGCTTGTGACAACATCCCCAATCAGCCATTTGCCGCTGATCACTTTGGGCTCAGCACCCGTCAGGTCTCTAAGGTAAGACGCAGACAATGCCCGGCCCCAAGCAATTTGTAACTGGTCGCGTTGCGCCAAATTTTGACTCAGGTTTTGAATGATGTTTTCATACTTCAGAGCCACAAGTTCATCGGGTCGTTTGTAAAGTGGCGCCGGTAAATTCAAGCCCAAGCCTTGCAGTTGCGACTGGATGCTCAATTCACTTTGGCCTCCTTTGAAACCCAGGGTTGCGGTGTAATTTGTGCTGCCAGTGGCTTGTTGTGCAATGGCACTGAGCATGGGAATCTCTTTGGCAAGGCGCATGCCGGTTGCCGTGGCTTGCCCTTGGGCGCGAATGATAGGGTTCGCGTCTGAGCTGTTGCTTGGCAACTTGCGGGAGCCGCCCTCTAATTTAAGAGGGCCACCCAAGAACTGTGCATTGACACCCGCCAAAGTGAAGCCCGACTCGTTGAAGTTGATTGTTCCCAGGGCTTTTTCAAAGACGGGCAAACTGGTTTGCAGGCGCACATCGTTGTTGTTCAAGACAACGCTGCCTTGCACGCTGGTTTTGTCTAGCTCATCCAAAGGCAAGCTGAGTTTGAGGCGCGAGTTTAATGTGCCTGTGCTTTGGGCTTGCGTGAATAAGCCGCCAAGCATGTTGTTGATGGGCGAGGACCGTAACTCGTTCAAAAGAAGTTGGGCATTTGTTCTGGACTCACCCTGAACCAGCACCACGACCTTGTTGTTTAACTTAGGAATTTCTGCCTTGATTTGCGTGAACGGCACATTGCCCCATTTGCCCGAAGCGTTGTTGACCTTGAAGTTGAGACGGTCAAACACAATGTCACCGTTCACGGCGTTCATCACGGGCCAAATGGCGCTGGGTGGTGTGGGCGCTGTGTTGCGAGAAGGGGCGGCGTTGCTCGGGGGAGCATATGCATATTGAACATCCTTGACTTTGCCAGCAAAGCGAAACTCACCGTCTTTGGGGTTGGCAAATGGCAGCTGTTGCAGGTCACCCTTGATTTTGATGGCCAAGTTTTGAACGTCGCCTTTGAGTACCGCATCGCGCACGTAATGACGCACATTCTGTGGCAAGGTGTTAGGCAGATAACGGTGAACGCGAGCAGCAGAGGCTTTCGAGACGCTGCCTTGTAAATCCAAAATACCTAAGCTGTTGGGCAGTGTGCTTGGTTTCCAATTGCCGCGCCACTCACCGCTGAGGTCTGCGTTGCTCAGACTCAGTTGCCAGTCGGGCACAGACAATTGGTTTTTTTGTTTGACCCATTTGATGGAAGCCTGCATCTTGTCCAAGGGAATTCGCGGGTCTTCAAAAATGTGCGCCAAACTGAAAGCGCCGCCGTCAACAGAAGCCTTGAGTTGACCCCCTTCGCCAGTCATGTCAAAACTGATGTCGGCGTTTTCAATGCCTGGCCAATGCGCGGAGGGCGACCCTGGCCGACCGCCCTCAAAATAAAAGTTTTCAAAGCGACCGTTAGCAGCATTGATTTGAAATGCAGTGTCATGGGTGCCCAGCAGTTGGGTCCACTCTATGTGCAAGGCGTTCACCAAGCCAGAGACCTTGTGGTCTAACAATGGCTCTCGAGCCTCATTGGGTAAGGGCAGTTGCAATGCAATGTTGCGCAACGCCAATAAATCTAATTTGTCGCCATGAAAAAGCCCTTTGGCGTTTTTGCCATTCTCGGCTTCGGCGTATGAAAACTTGACATTGCCGCCAGGCCAATGCAGACCATCGGTGGTGTCAAAGCGCAAGCCCTCGGTCGAAAAATCTAAGCCTTTGTTCAACGGCTTGACAGAGACGCGGCCCGCGATGTTTTTGAAAGACAGCGCTTGAAGTTCTGGGCTGAGTTGCGCTTTGGCGTTTTCCAATATCAAATCGGCCGTCGCTTGTTTGACCTTGCCTTGGTTCAGATCAACCCACATGCGCAGTGCGCCCTGACCTTGGGTTGCGTTGACTTTCCAGGGCAGGTGTGGGCCCAGTTGCGACAAGTCGACATCTGGAAACTCAACATGCACTTGCCCGCTCCAATCATTTACGCGGCCAGGGTGTGTGGACAACAGGCCTCGTTTTAAATCGCCCATGAACACAAACCGATCACCCCAACCTGTGGGCGGTGTGGCGTCCAAGCGCCATAAGTGGTGGCGAGCAGAATTGCGCAAGACCCACGTCACATCTGTCAATTGGAGCGAGGTTCTGTCGCGTTGGTACGGGTTGAACTCATCGGTCCATACCACCGTTCCTTGTTGGATCACGATTTCTTTTTGGGCAAAAATCCAGTCGGCTGCGGCGGAGTCGGCAGCGTTGTCTTTTTTGAGCGAGAGACCAGCAATGCGCCATTCGCCTGAAGCGGTTCGGCGAACATCGAGTGTGGGTGATTCAATGACCAGTTGCTCGACCCCCAAATCCAAGACCGACCGCACACTGATTGCAAAGACTATTTTGGGCAAGGTCAAGGCGGGTCGGCCTTCTGGGTCTAGCAAACTGAGGTTGTGAATCTCAAAGGTGGGCATCCAGCCCGACGAAACACCCACGAGCTGACCCATTTGGACGGGAACGCCTATGGTTTGCGTGGCCAAGTTTTCAAGCCGAGGTCTGAAATCTTCAATTCTTGGCACAATCCAAAAATGCAATGCCGCCCATCCCACGCCCAAGACCATGCCTGCCACGAGCATCAACCAAGCGGTGACGCGCAGCGCGTTGCTCAGCAACAGAGACAGGGTGGAAAACTTCAGCATTCGAATCGCAATACAGACATAAAGACTCAGGCAGGGAATTATGACTGCCGCAGAGCCATTTGAGACAGACACAGCCATGGATTCAAAGCGACCCCCACCCCTCTCAGAAGGCTCTCGTTTTTATCAGCGGCTCCAGAGACGCTATGCCGATGTGTTTGCGGGGCTGCCGCAGGTCGTTCCGCAACGAGAGTCTTTAACGCAGGCCTATCAACAATTGCGGACACAGGGCCATGATGTAGGCGCGGCTTTGCGAATTTTGCGGCAATGGACCATGGCCAGGTTGTTGACGCTGGACTGTGAATCTCAAGCACCCCTAGAAACAATCACCTTGGCGGTAACCCAGCTGGCGGAAGTGGCTTTGGACGAGGCCTGTCAACAAGCGTTCCGAGACTTGGACGCCCGTCACGGGATACCGATGACGGCAGATGGAAAGCGTGCTGAGTTTTGGGTCATTGGCATGGGCAAGCTGGGTGCTCGGGAATTGAATGTGTCCAGCGACATTGACCTTATTTATGTCTACGACGAAGACGGCGAAACTACGGGCAACGACCAAGGATTGGGCAAGATTTCGGTTCAGTCTTACTTCACACGAGCCGTCAGGGCCATCTACACCCTGATTGGTGACACGACCGAGCATGGCTTTGTGTTTCGAGTCGATTTGGCCTTGAGGCCCAACGGCAACTCGGGCCCCAGTGTGGTGTCATTGGGCGCTTTGGAAGAGTACCTGCTGGTTCAGGGGCGCGAGTGGGAGCGTTTTGCATGGATGAAAAGCCGCGTCATTGCACCGCGCAGCAGCCTTGTCAATGGCTCTGCCGCCAGCTTGCGGGGCGTGATTTTGCCTTTTGTCTTCAGACGCTATCTGGACTACAACGTGTTTGAGTCTTTACGGACTTTGCATCAGCAAATTCGCGATCATGCGGCCAAACGCAGTGCCGGCCATCCTGAGCGGGCCAATGATGTCAAGCTGTCGCGTGGCGGCATTCGAGAAATTGAATTTACTGTGCAGCTGTTGCAGGTGGTTCGAGGTGGCCAATTTCCAGAATTGCGAACCCGGCCAACTTTAGATGCTCTCAAACGGGTGGCCAAAGCCGGCTTGATGCCGATGGAGACTGCCGATGCATTGGCCAAGGCCTATGTTTTTTTGCGTCAAGTAGAACACCGCATTCAATATTTGGACGATCTGCAGACCCACGTACTGCCCACACAAGACCAAGATCTCAACTGGATTGCGCACACCATGGGCTATGCCGACAGTTGCGATTTATTGACCGATCTGGACGCACACCGAGAAATTGTGGCGCATGAGTTTGATATTTTGTTGGGCGGTGATCAAAGCTGCAAAGGTTGTCAGACCCAGACCGCGCGGGATCGTCCAGAGCTTGAAGCCGTTTTAGATTTGTTCAAAGGCGAAGCCCGCAAGCGCTTGGCGCATTGGCAAGACAACGCCAAAGTCAAAAGCCTGCGCGACGATGCCAGAGCGCGCTTGATGCGATTGCTCCAGCGTACAGCCCAGTGGCTGCAAGAGGGTCGTGTTGACGAGCTTGCCGTTGTTCGCATGGCCGATTGGATGGAGCCATTGATGCGACGAGAAAGCTATTTGGCAATGATGCTCGAGCGTCCGGCGGTTCATGAAAGACTGCTCAGGTTGTTGGGTGCTGCCAAATGGCCTGCCCGTTATCTTGTTCAGCATCCAGGCGTCATTGATGAGTTAGCGGGTGGTGATGTCTTGAAGCAACGCTTTGTGGCGGCTGACTTTGAATCCGAGTTGCAGGCTCGGCGCGAGGCCTTGAGGCGAACGGGTGAAGACGACGAAGAAAACTTGCTGAACTTGTTGCGCCGAGCTCACCATGCCGAGGTCTTTCGGACCTTGGCGCGAGACGTTGAGGGGCGACTCACTGTCGAACAAGTGGCTGACGATTTAAGTGCCATGGCCGATGCCGTGCTTCGTGTGACGGCCGAGTGGTGTTGGTCTTGTCTTAAAAATCGCCACCGAGAGACCCCGCAATTTGCCATCATCGCTTACGGCAAGTTGGGCGGTAAGGAGCTAGGCTATGGCAGCGATTTGGACATTGTTTTTGTCTATGAAGATGCCGATGAGCGTGCCCAAGAGGTCTATGCAAGCTTTGTTCGAAAGCTGATTAACTGGTTCACGGTCAAGACGGCAGAGGGCGATTTGTTTGAAATCGACACCGCCTTGAGGCCCAATGGCAGCTCAGGTTTGTTGGTGACCACTTTCGGTGCGTATGCCGATTATCAACAACAACGAGGCAGCAACACAGCGTGGACTTGGGAGCATCAGGCCATGACCCGCGCTCGCTTTGTGATGGGCGATTTGAACATGAAGGCGCGCTTTGACCAGGTGAGACGCGCAGTGATCACCGCACAACGCGCCCCAGCGTTGTTGACGCAAGAGATCGTCACCATGCGCAATCGGGTGCGTGCAGCGCACCCCATCAAGCCCGGATTTTTTGATGTGAAACACAGTCCTGGGGCCATGGTGGATGCTGAGTTTGCCGTCCAATATTTGGTCTTGATGCACACCCGGGCGCACCCAGAACTGGCAGACAACGTCGGCAACATTGCCTTGTTACAGCGCGCGGAGCTTGCTGGTCTGCTGCCCCAGGGTGTTGGCACAGCATCCTCGGCCGCTTACCGAGAATTGCGGCGAATACAACACAAAGCCCGTTTGAATGAGGAGCCGACACAGGTTGAAGGCGCCCAGCTGAAGGCGCAGCAGGACGCTGTTTTGGCTTTGTGGCGAGCTGTTTTTCCAGATGAGGCCAATTTGCCACAAGGGACGTGACAAGCACGAAATTTGGAAGTAAACTGTCCAGTCACAAAATAGAATGGACAGTTCAATGCCTAAATTCAAGATGCTTCAATGCTTGGCATTCATGGTCGTTTGCTTGGCCATTCCCGCTGCATGGGCGCAGCCAGCCACAGCGGCCAGCAGTGCCACTTGTCCCGGTTTGTTGAACCACACGTTTCTGCGCTTGCAAGATGAAAAGCCGCAGTCACTGTGCCAATACAGTGGCAAGGTCATTTTGGTGGTCAACACCGCCAGTTATTGCGGTTTTACATCGCAGTACAAAGGCTTAGAAGCCTTGCACGACAAGTACAAAGACCGCGGCTTGGTGGTCTTGGGATTTCCTTCAAACGACTTTGCTCAAGAAAAAGCCACCAACCAAGAGATTGCCGACTTTTGTGAAAGCACTTTTGGTGTGAAGTTTCCTATGTTCACCAAAACCGCCGTCACAGGAGATGCAGCGGCGCCATTCTTTAAACAACTGTCGCAAAGTCCTGGTCAGCGTCCAAAGTGGAACTTCTACAAATACCTGATTGGCCGCGACGGCAAATTGATAGACAGCTACAACAGCATGACCAGCCCAGAAAGCAGAAGTTTGGTGCAGGCTGTTGAAAAAAGCTTGGCGGCCAAAGCGCTTTAAGCAGCATCTGAAAGAAAGACATTTTGAAATACAAAAAAATCGCCATTGTGGGATCGGGCATTTCAGGCCTCGCGGTCGCGCACAGTCTCAAAGGACAAGCAGACGTCACCTTGTTTGAGGCAGGTGATTATTTTGGAGGACATGCCAATACCGTAGACATCACTTTGCCAACGACGCAAGGCATGGTCACGCACGGTGTAGACACTGGTTTTTTGGTTTTCAACGAAAGAACCTACCCCAACCTGATCAATTTGTTTGCCGAGTTGGGTGTTGAAACGTCCTTGTCTGACATGTCCTTTTCGGTCCAAGCGCCACGTGCCTGGGGCAACGAAGCACTGGAGTGGAGTGGCAGCAATTTAGACACGGTGTTTGCGCAGCGTCGCAATTTGCTGCGACCGCAGTTTTACAAAATGCTGCTGGATGTATTGCGCTTCAATAAATTGTGTACAGAAATCGCCGTACAACAAAACGAAACGGCCATGCGCCAACCGCTGTCAGAATTTTTGAAGCAGCACCAATTTGGCGAGGCCTTTCAAAATTGGTATTTCTTGCCCATGATGGGCTGCATTTGGAGTTGCCCCACCGATCAGATGCTGGCCTTTCCAGTGGCCACCATGATTCGTTTTTGCCACAACCATGGCTTGCTTCAGGTGAGCAATCGTCCGCGCTGGTTCACGGTGACGGGCGGCTCTCGCAACTATGTGCAGAAAATAGTCAAAGATGTCAGTGACAAGCGTCTGAATACGCCCGTGCAACTGATTGAACGAGACGAGCAAGGGGTCAGAATTGTCACCCAAGGGGCTGCTGAAAGGTTTGACGAGGTGGTCATTTGCGCCCATTCCGACCAAGCCTTGCGCATGCTGCGAAACCCCAGTGATGCCGAGACGCAATGTTTGTCAGCCATTCGTTATCAAGACAACGTCGCGGTGTTGCACACCGATGAGAGCGTGCTGCCAAGTCGCCGTAAAGCATGGGCCGCTTGGAATTACGCCCGCGCCGAAAGCGAAGATCAAGAAAGCTCGCGCGTGTGTCTGCATTATTTGCTGAACAAATTGCAACCCTTGCCTTATTCACAAGCGGTTGTGGTGTCACTGAACCCGACGCAACCCATAGATCCCGCCAAAGTGATTCGTCGCTTTGACTATGCGCATCCTGTGTTTGACTTGGCAGCCATCGAGGCACAGCAACACATGCACCGCATTCAAGGCCAGCAAAATACTTGGTATGCCGGTGCTTGGCTTGGTTATGGTTTTCACGAAGATGGGTTGAAGTCAGGCCTGTCGGTGGCCAGAGAGTTGCTGTTGAAGGTGCATGGATGAAAAGCGCCGGCATTCTCATTGGACATGGCCAAGTGAGGCACGTGCGCTTGCGCCCTGCCCGCCATGCCTTTGACTATGCTGCCTATTTTGTGATGCTGCCCATGCGGCAGTTGCGGTCACTGACGTGCAATCTGAACACGGCAAAGTCAATTGCTTTGTCTTTGAATCAACCCGGGTTCTTGTCTTTTTACGATGAAGACCATGGTGATGGCCGCACACCAGAAGAAGGTGGTGCATTGGCCTGGCTAGAGACCTTGTTGGCAGAGGCCAATGTTCAAGATGCCGATGGCGAAATTTGGTTGCAGACATTTCCGCGCGTCTTGGGCTACACCTTCAAGCCGGTGAGTTTTTGGTATTGCCACCGAAAAGATCAAAGTTTGGCCGCCATTGTGGCGGAGGTGCACAACACATTTGGCGAGCGCCATTGTTATCTATTGCACGAGCCCAAGTGGGGCGTTACAGCGCAAGCCGACAAAGTGTTTCATGTGTCACCGTTTTGCGAAGTGGCGGGCCACTACCAGTTCAGGTTCATGCGCACACATGTCAATGGCGAAGAGCGCATTGTGGCGCGCGTTGATCACAGTGATACCGATGGCCCGCTGATACAAACCAGCCAAAGCGGCAAGTTGGTGCCAGCAACTCAAGCCGAAATTCGCCGCACCTTTTGGCACTACCCATTCTGGACTTTCGCAGTTGTACTGCGAATTCATTGGCACGCGTTGTTGTTGTGGCTTAAACGTGTGCCCTTTTTCCACAAGCCCCTGCCCCCCGCGCAATTTGTCACCCGTGGACATGTTGATAACCCCGTCATTTCAAAAAACAGCTGAGCATGAACTCCACCACATCATCTGGCACTTCCTTGGCCATTCAATCAGCACCCATGGCCGCACGCCGTGTGCTTCAGCTGCTTGAAAAAATTGAACACGGCACCTTGACCGTTCAATTTCCAGATCGCAGCATGAAGATTTATGGCAATGGTTCCTTGCCGCACGCCGCCCTCAGTTTGAGCAATTGGAATGTTTTTTTGGCCAGCTTGAAATCGGGCGACATTGGTTTTGCCGAGTCGTACATTGCCGGTGATTGGCGCACGCCTTCTTTGAGCGAGTTACTGCGCGTCATGATTCAAAATCGACGTGTGGTGGAGGATTTGATTTATGGTTCATGGTGGGGTCGCATGATTTACCGCGTGCGCCATTTGCTGAATCGCAATCACAAAGCCAACAGCCGCAAAAACATCCACGCACATTACGACCTGGGCAATGCTTTTTACGAGTTGTGGTTGGACAGCACCATGAACTACTCCTCGGCTTTGTTTCAAGGCGACTTCAGCCTTAGCATGCAAGAAGCGCAACATGCCAAGGTAAGGCGTGCTCTGCAGGCCACAGACGTGACACAAGGTTCACGTGTCCTAGAAATTGGATGTGGTTGGGGCGCTTTGGCAGAGATGGCCACCATGGAAATGGGTGCTCACGTCACAGGCGTGACGCTCTCAACAGAGCAACTGGCATTTGCCAACGCGCGCATGAAGTGGAATGGCAAAGCAGACCAAGCAGATTTGCGCTTGCAAGATTATCGTGACATCGATGATGGTCCCTACGATGCGGTGTGCTCGATTGAAATGATTGAGGCCGTTGGCCAAGAATACTGGCCTACTTATTTCCAGGCCATTAGCAAACTTTTAAAACCAGGCGGCAAAGCCTGTGTTCAGAGCATCGTGATTGACGATGCTTTGTTTGACCGCTATGTCAAATCGACAGACTTTATCCAGCAATACATCTTCCCTGGTGGATGTTTGCCCAGCCCCACTGAATTTAGAAGGCAAGCCGAGCGGGCTGGTTTGAAGGTCATCGATGAGTTGAAATTTGGCCCCGATTACGCAGAGACATTGCGCCGCTGGCGTCATGATTTCATGGCGCAAGAGTCTCAGGTCTTGACGCTGGGTTTTGACAACAAGTTTCTGCGCACGTGGGAGTTTTATCTGGCTTACTGTGAAGCAGCATTTGATGAAGCCAACACCGATGTGATTCAGTTCACATTGCAAAAGCCTGCTTGACATGAACACGTGGCACTTGCGTTTTAAACAAAGTGTTTGCGCCTTGGCGCTGGTGGCCTTGCCTTGCTTGGCGCAGTCGGATGATCTTATTTTGCCGGGCACCAAACCTTCGAGCACCCAACGCTATCAAGTATGGGGTTTTGAAATTTACGATGCGCGCTTGTGGACGCAGCCAGGGTTTTCGGTTCAGAAATACACGGCTCATCCTTTTGCGTTGGAGCTGTCATACCTCCGAAGCTTTGAGGGTTCGGCCATTGCCAAACGCTCTTTGGACGAAATGCGTAAATTGGGCCGCATCAGCGCGGCTCAAGAAAGAGATTGGCTCAAGGCCATGACCGACATTTTCCCCAATGTTCGCCAGGGCGATCGTTTGGTGGGTGTTCACAAACCCAACGAAGGCGCAGAGTTTTGGTTTCAGCAGCGCAGGGTTGGTGCAGTAACCGATCCAGATTTTGCCAAGTTGTTTTTTGGCATTTGGCTGCATGAAGCCACGCCAGCGCCCGGTATTCGCCAAGCGTGGGTCAATGGTTTATGAAATTTGCCTTGACGCGACCTCATGCGGTGGGCGCCTCTTATGGCTTGCTTGCACTGCCTTTGTCTTTTGTGGCATTGCCGATGTATGTCAACTTACCGCACGTGTACGCAACGCAATTTGCGGTTCCTCTCACCACCTTGGGCCTGGTCTTGTTGCTCAGCCGTTTGTTGGATGCGTTCATTGACCCATGGATGGGGTGCATCAGCGATGTCTTGTATGGCCGATCAAAACAAAGCTTTGCTAGGGTGGCCGGTGCGTTGGCATTGCTGCTGCTTTTGTCTTTTGCGGCTCTCTTTTTTCCGCCCAGTTTTTCTGCAACAGCCAGTTATGTGGCCTGGGTAGCGGTGTTTGTCAGCTTGTGCCATTTGACCTTCAGTGGGTTGAGCATTCTTCACCAAGCATGGGCCACGCGCTTGGGAGGTGATGCTGTGCAGCAAGGCCGCGTCATTGCATGGCGTGAAGGTGCAGGTTTGATAGGCGTTGTCTTGGCCTCACTTTTGCCAGCACTGTCAGGCTGGTCTTTCACCACTGTGCTCTTGGGTATTTTGCTGATGGTGGGCCTATGGTCATGGCAAGGTGTTTTTGAGGCTGGTCATGCGCCCTTGGCCGCAGAAAAAACTCAGACCATTTCGCTGGGCATGCTGTTGCCTGTTCAGCAAAGCTTGTTTTTAAAACTGTTGTGTGTCTTTATGTTGAATGGCATCGCCAGTGCCGTACCTGCCAGTTTGGTGATGTTCTTTGTCGAGGATCAAATACAAGCTTCTGCGCGCATGGCACCCTTGTTCTTAGGTGTTTACTTTGTAGCGGGCGTGTTGTCGTTGCCGCTTTGGCTCGTGCTGGTTCGCCGCTGGGGTTTGGCCAAAACATGGGCTGCAGGTATGTTGTTGGCCATTTTGAGTTTTGCATCAGTGAGCAAATTGGGGCCAGGTGACGAGTACTTGTTTCTTGCTGTTTGCTTGGCATCTGGTGTGGCCCTAGGCGCCGACATGGTGGTGCCAAGCGCCTTGCTCAATCGTGTCATTGATCACCTAGGCCATCGAGGCCACGCTGAAGGTTTGTATTTGGGGTGGTGGAACCTCATCACCAAATTTAATTTGGCTTTGGCGGCCGGTTTGTGTTTGCCATTGCTGGCCAGTTGGGGCTATGCACCCGGCGTGCAAAGTGAGGTGGGCTTGAACGCCCTTTCATTGGCCTATGGTGTGTTGCCTTGTGTGCTGAAGTCTTTGGCACTGGCAGCACTTGTGTTTTTTTGGATTCAACCCTCAGCTGCCCTGCTGACACCCCGGAGCACCTCATGAACCGACGCCACTGCCTACAAAGAATTTCTCACAGCTTGACAGCGCCTCTGCTCATGCGCACGGCAGGGCTGGCTGCCATCACAGGCAGTGTTGGCGCCTTGTCAGCATGTGCGGGTCCGCAAGTGCTTGACTATGCTGCCGAAAAACCAGTCCTTGATTTACGCACTTACTTCAATGGCATGGTCGACGCTTGGGGCGTTTTCACCGATCGATCGGGCCGTGTGGTCAAGCGCTTCAAAGTGGTCATGGACTGCCGCTGGCAAGGCGACGAAGGCGTTTTGGATGAAGCCTTCACTTATTCTGATGGCACACAGCAACGCCGCATTTGGCGCTTGAAAGCTTTGCCGCAAGGCCGCTATGAAGGGCGTGCTGACGACGTCATTGGTTTGGCCGAGGGTGAAGTCAAAGGCAACGCTTTTCGCTGGCAATACACCTTGGCTTTGCCGGTCGATGGCACGGTATGGCAGGTGCAATTCGACGATTGGATGTACTTGATGGACGACCAAGTCATGCTGAACAAAGCAGTCATGCGCAAATGGGGCGTGACTTTGGGGGAGGTGACTTTGTCATTCAAACGCCGCTCGAACACGGCGTTGGGCCAAACGTCATGAGCCTTGAAACTGTTAAAGCAGGCCCTGGCGAATTGCCCTTGGTCAATCTTTCGATACCTCTGAAGCGCCGCTGGGGTGCCCCGCTGAACCAACCCATGGTGCAGTGGCAAGGCCGCCGAGTTTGGCTGGTCGGTGCCTCCAGTGGCATTGGCTTGGCGTGTGCTAAAGCCTTGCATGCGGCAGGTGCGGAGGTGGTCATCTCGGCCCGCGATGTCGGTGTGGTTTCGGCATGGGCAGAGCAATGCCAAAAAGAAGGCAAGCCCATTGCATTGTTGCCGCTGGACGTCACAGATACCTTGCAAGTTCGCTATGCCACGCGTCAGGTTGCAGCCATGGGGTCCTTGGACATGCTGCTTTATTGTGCTGGTCATTACCGTGCGCAGCGCGCCACTGAGTTTGACCTCGCAGACATGTTGCGTCATCAAGACGTCAACTACAACGGTTTGTTGCGAGTGCTCGATTCGTGCTTGCCAATGTTTTTACAACAAGGCTTTGGCCACGTCAGTTTGGTCAGCAGTGTGGCGGGTTGGCGTGGCCTGCCAAATGGCTTGGCCTATGGGCCGACCAAAGCGGCCATGACGCACTTGGCAGAAACCTTGTACATGGATTTGCAAGACAAGGGCATTGGCGTGAGTCTGATCAACCCAGGTTTTGTGGCCACGCCGCTCACGGCACAAAATAATTTTCAGATGCCGGCCTTGATGTCGCCCGACGATGCGGCCAAAGCCATGTTGCAGGGCTGGTCTGAGGGCTTGTTTGACATTCACTTTCCCAAGCGTTTCACGCTGTGGCTCAAATTGATGCGACTCTTACCCTATCGAATGTATTTTGCCTTGGTGCGCCGTTTTACAGGACTTTGATCATGAGTACGCGAGAACGCTTTCAACAGATCGCAGACTATTTCGAAACGCTCACGCCCCAAAGTGTGTCGGCCTTGAAAGATTTTTACAGCGCTTCAGCGCGCTTCAAAGATCCGTTCAACGATGTGCAGGGAATCCCAGCCATTGAGAAAATTTTTCAACACATGTACGTGTCACTTGAGCAACCCCGATTTGTCATCACGGGTCAAGTGATCGACGGCGACCAAGCGTTTTTAACGTGGGAGTTTCGTTTTCGTTTCAAGCGTTTTGACACCCAAACCGAGCAAGTGGTGCTTGGCACCAGTCACTTGGTGTTAGATGCGCAACAACGCATCAGTTTGCACCGCGATTATTGGGACGCCGCAGAAGAGCTTTATGAAAAGCTTCCATGGGTGGGGGCGCTGATGCGTTGGCTCAAAAAAAGGGCCAACAGTTAAACACTGTTGGCCACGCCATCCACCTTGTCAGAATTAAGCAGGCAAGCTGTCAACGAAGCTGGGACGCTGCATCAATTTAGCGTAGAGCTTGTCGAGGTTGGGGTAAGTCTCACGCCATTGAATGTTGGGAAAGCGGAAATCCAAATAACCCACCGCGCATCCCACCGCAATGTCAGACAGACTCAATTGCGAGCCCGAGCAGTAAGGCTTGTCTGCCAAGCCTTGAGACATGGCGCGAAGCGCTTGATCAATTTTGTGCAGTTGGCGATCAATCCACGGCTGGCTGCGCTGTTCGGCGGGGCGATGGGGCCAAACGGCTTCCATGCGGGCCAACAAGGCGGCGTCGAGCAGGCCATCGGCCAACGCTTCCCAAGTTTTGACTTCGGCGCGCTCACGGCCGTTGGTGGGTATTAATTTGCCAACGGGTGACAAGGTGTCCAAATACTCCACGATGACGCGTGAATCAAACACCGCTTCGCCACCTTCTAAAACCAAGCAAGGCACCTTGCCCAGAGGGTTGGAGGCATGGATGGTGGTGTTTGCCGACCAAACATCTTCGACCACCATTTGGTAGTCCAGTTTCTTTTCAGCCATCACGATGCAAACCTTGCGGACGTAAGGGCTGGTGGGGGAACCGATCAATTTCATGTGTTTGTTCTTGTCAAAAATCGCCAAAACAGGGCAAAGTGACGTGCATTCTAGATGAATCACGGGCTCAGTCGCCTGTCAGGGTCAGAACTTACAATCAGCGTATGACTTCTTCTCCTATTTCAGCCCTTTCGCCTTTGGATGGCCGTTACGCCAACAAACTCAACGCCCTGCGTCCACTCATGAGCGAGCTTGGGTACATGCATCGTCGTGTGCAAGTCGAAATTGCTTGGTTCATTGCTTTGTCTGATGCGGGCTTTGAAGAGTTCAAGCCGCTTTCTTTGGGCGCGCGTCGATACCTCACGGGTTTGGTGACGCAGTTTTCAGAGCAAGATGCATTGGCCATCAAGGAAATTGAGAAGACAACCAATCACGATGTCAAAGCTGTCGAGTATTGGATCAAGTCCAAATTCAATGACCGCCCCGAGCTTGAGCAGGCCTCGGAGTTTGTGCACTTTGCTTGCACCAGCGAAGACATCAACAACACCAGCCACGCCTTGCAACTGAAAGGTGCGCGCCAGCAAGTGATCTTGCCAGCCATCGATGAAGTGATTGAACAATTGCGCAGCATGGCCCATGCGTATGCCGCCATTCCGATGCTCAGCCGCACGCACGGTCAAACGGCCAGCCCTACCACGGTTGGTAAAGAGCTTGCCAATGTGCTTGTTAGGTTGCGCAACACACGCGAAAAAATTGCAGCTGTGCCCTTGAAGGCCAAGATGAATGGTGCGGTTGGCAACTACAACGCACACCTTTCTGCATGGCCCAACTTCGATTGGGAAAATTTTTCCAAGTCCGTTGTGGAAACGCCAGAAGCCCACGAGGCAGGCGCCTCAAGCGAGCATTGGGGCTTGGGCTTGTCTTTTCAGCCTTACAGCATTCAAATTGAACCGCACGATTACATGGCTGAATTGTTTGACGCTTTGGCCCGCACCAATACCATCTTGATCGATCTGTCGCGTGACATTTGGGGCTATGTCAGCTTGGGGTATTTCAAACAGCGCTTGAAAGCGGGTGAGATAGGTTCTTCCACCATGCCGCACAAAGTCAACCCGATTGACTTTGAAAATGCAGAGGGCAATTTGGGTTTGGCCAATGCCGTGCTCAAGCATTTGTCAGAGAAGTTGCCCATCAGCCGTTGGCAGCGCGACCTTACCGACTCCACCGTCTTGCGCAACATGGGCGTGGCCTTGGGCTATTCCGCGCTGGCGTATTCGTCGCTCATGACAGGTCTGAAAAAGCTGGAATTGAACGAAGAAGCATTGGCGCAAGATTTGGATGCCGCTTGGGAAGTTTTGGCCGAACCGATTCAAACCGTGATGCGCCGTTATGGCGTGCAAGGTGCTTACGAAAAATTGAAAGAAGTGACACGCGGTAAAACGGTGACCGCTGAAGCTTTGCATGGCTTGATCAGAGAACTCGACATTCCCCAAGCCGAAAAAGAACGATTGTTGGACATGACACCGGGTAGCTACATTGGCAAAGCCATTGAGCTGGCCAAACGGGTCTGAGCGAGTCATTTCAGAATGGCGCTCAAATCCACCATCTACAAAGTCAATCTTTCTATTGCAGACATTGACCACAGTTACTACGCCGATCACGCCCTCACCTTAGCGCGTCATCCCAGCGAAACCGACGAGCGCATGATGATTCGCTTATTGGCTTTGTCGCTCAACGCCTACAAATTGCAAAGCGATTTGAATGGCGATGGCGTGTTGGCCTTTGGGGCTGGGTTGTCTGACCCTGACGATCCAGATTTGTCACTGCGCGACTTTACGGGTCAAACGCGTCTGTGGGTGGAAGTAGGGCAACCCGAAGACAAGCCCTTGAACAAAGCCTGTCAAAAATCGGATGCGGTCATGGTGTATTGCTTTAACCATGCCGCCGAGGTGTGGTGGCGCGGCATTGAGAGCAAACTCTCACGCATGGACAAGCTACAAGTGTGGCGCGTACCAACCGAGGCCAGCCAAGCCTTGGCCAAATTGGCAGAGCGCAGCATGCAAATTCAAGCCACGGTGCAAGAAGGCGAGCTTACGTTAAGCAACAGCCAAGACAGCGTGCATTTGGAAGTGGTGCGCTGGAAATAAACAGGGCTTGCGCCTGCCCAGACCAGGCTCAGCTTTGAAAGCCCAAAGGCACTTGCGCATCTGCGGCTTCGCGTGCCAATTGCCGGTCTTCAGCGGCTCGCTCGGCGTAGCGATTGAAGCGCCATGAGGTTCCGATCACCGTGATGCGGCGCCAGACACTGCGTTTTTCGCCAGGGCTCATTTCTGTCCAGAGCTGAACCTCTTCAAAGCTTCTGCCGCAGCCCTTGCACTCGGGGTCGCCTTGGAATGTTGAGCAAATGGCAATGCACGGCGTGTCGGGGGTGCTGGCATACCAAGCTTGCCATGCTTCAGCCGCTGCCAACGGCAAGGTGTACTCGTCAGCTTCTTCCTCTTTGTAATACACCATCAGGGCATACACCTCGGCCAAAGCGCGAAGCTCGCGCGGCAAAGCCACACCATCGGGAGACGGATTTTTTTGGCGCCAGTAATTGATCGCCGCTTCGATGTCTGTGATGTGAATGCCAGCCATAAGGTCTTTGAAGAGGGATCGAGATCATAGCTGTTTGTGGATGCACTCGGTGCCAGAGTTGTCTTGCAAGCCATTGCAGGTTGTGCAGCCTGTCTTGGGCCATAAGATGAGCCCATGAGTACCTCTTTGGTATTCAAAACAGGAAATTAAATGTACAAAACAACTCATCATTCAAACGCACTGCAAATGGACTTTGGGCAGGGCTTTCATGCAAACCTGTCTTTGGATACCGCTTTGGCACTGCCGCAACAGATCCTGTGGGGCCTGTTCAATCTGGGCATGTCCGCAGAAACAGACAGTCTCTTTGAAAACCATTTTGTTTGCGAATTTGAATCCAACGAGCTCCAACTTTTACAGACACTTCAGTTCATTCCAGCGATTGAATGGGTCGGTGTTCCAACGCCCCTCACTTTCCTGAGCATTGATTATTTTTAACAAAATTTTTGAATGGAAACACACCATGCAAGTTTGCAGCATCGCCGAAACCCAACAAGTCTGGGGTCAAGGCTTTTGGGATTTTTTAAATTTTGACTCAGGCACGACCAGTGGTGTCCGAAACGATGGCCAACCGCTTGGATCGGGTTGCGGCACAGCCCTCCTAGATGGCTTTGTGCCAGATGTTATGTTTGGCATCAACCTCCAGTCTTCTTGCGCAGCACACGACAACCGATACAACACTTGCAACTTTGAAAAAGTCGAAGCCGACACGCTGTTTCGAAGTGATATTTTGGTCTCATGCGAATCCCAAGGCGGCAATGGTTTGTTGTGTACCGTCATTGCCACGGCTTATGGTCTTGGCGTAAGCCTAGGTGGCGCCAAGGCTTACGCAACTTCGCAAGAAAATGCGTGCCTCAATCCTTACTGACATGAGGTCGTCTTTGCAATGCGGTAGCAACACTGCCAAAGTGGCAAAGACGGCGCCTTATTTAGGCGCTTCGAGGTGCTTGATGTTGGCCGTTCTCAGCTCATCGGTTGGCGTTTATGCCAGCGAGGTGTTCAATGGCATTCCGCTTGAAATTGCACCGCCCTTTTTGCATGAAAAACTTGCCTTGCAATTGCACGCCGTCATCACGCCTCAACACACTCAAATCATTGCACAGGCCATGGCGCGAATTGCCGCCACCGTCAATGAAGCGCATTCTGCGTCACTTCAAGAGCGCCCAGCTTGGCGACAAAACACGCCAGCCCAAAACGTTCCTTTAAGAAATGCGTTGTTTGCTTCAGGGGTCGACCACCATGCAGGCATAGCGGTTAAACAAATTCACCATTGGAAAATAAGCCCCCATCACATTCAATTTGATGTGGACTATTACTTGCCTAGCCGTGTTGGCTATGCGCCCGAAATTTACAGAGACCGTTATGCCTTGACGTTGACAGAGTCAAATCTTGGCGATGGCACAGGCAAAGGCACAAGTTCTGGTTCTGTTTCCGGTTGGCATTTCAGTGGCCATCCCCATGACACACCCATTGGCAAAGTTACTTGTCAATTCGTCAACGCGTTGTGGGTCTGCCCCATCACACCGTAGCCCAAGCGCGCTTTTTATCTTTCCTGGCGCTCTAGCATTTGCTCACGCAACAAGCCTTGGGCAAAGCGCAAACGCGCATCCACAATCGATGCTTCAATGTGATCTCCCATGGCTGGGCTCAGTTTGCGAGAGGCGTCTTGTGCAGCTCGCAATCGATCAACGGCGGCACCAAAGTCCATGCGCGCAAGTTGTGCTTCCCCTTCAGCCCTTAACGATGCCAAAGTTCGGCCTTGGGCCGACAATGCAGTTGCCAAAACTTGCCACGCTTGTGCATCTTGTGGGTTTTGAAGCACCCAAGTTTGCAGCATAGAAATGCTTCGTGACAAGATTTGAAGTATCTCGGCGCTGGGAGCTGCAACTTGTAACCGGGCACTGGCTTGTGCCGTCAGAATCAGCTCGGGTCTTTGCAATTGCGCTTGATTGGGGCCTGACCGATGTGTCAAAGATTTCAGGACGCCCTGCATGTCATCTTCTTTAAAAGCCAACTCGGCTTCTAGCAAGTTCACCAGGCGTTGTGCCGGCGCATGCTTTGCCACGGCAAGATGAAGCCGAGGCAACAAAGCGCGTGCTTGGGACATGTCGCGTAATTGCATCCAAGACAAGCAAGCGCCATACAAAATGCCCACTTGTTTGGTTGGCGTTTGTGTTGCAACACTGGCATCGGCGGCTTCTTGTGACCATGCACGCAAGGCATCGACGCCTGGCTGTGCAAAAACACGTGCTCTGGCCGACATCATGGCTTGAACAAGGTCTTGCGCTGCGTTCGCTGCACGTGGTGTTTGAAGTTGCTGCCGTGCTTGCATATCGGCCATGCGTTCGCTGCTGAGGGGATGACTTCGCAAATAGGGAAATGCACCGCTGTCATTCAAGCCAGCAGCTTGTTGCAATTTGCCAAACATCGTGACGAATCCTTGCGTGTCAAACCCCGCTTCAGACATCACGCTGTAGCCAATGCGGTCTGCTTCGCGTTCCATGTCGCGCGAAAAATTCAGTTGCGATTGTGCCGCCATGGCCTGGCCACCCACAATCATGGCTTGCGCGCCTTGCGCACTTTTACTGGCCGCCAACATGCCTAAAATCATGGCGCCTATGAGCCATGGGGTCATGCGCGCCTGATCGCCTATCGAGCGAGAAATATGTCGTTGCGTGACGTGGCTAAGTTCGTGGGCCATGACAGAGGCCAATTCATCTCGCGTGGTCACGACACTGATCAAGCCCAGGTGAATGCCCAAATAACCACCTGGCAAGGCGAAGGCATTGACCGACCTGTCGCGGCCAATCAAAATTTTCCAAGCAAAGCGCTCTTGCAACTCTGCCGACATTTCACCTCGCGCCTGCGCGCCTTTCACAAGTGGTTGCCAAATGTTTTGCAGGTATTCGTCTAGAACGGGGTCTTCAAGATAGTCGGGGTCACGGTAAAGCTCGCGTGCAATGCGGTCGCCCAATTTACGTTCTGCGGAAAGTGTGATGTCTGAGCCGTCGCCCAAGGCCGGTAAGTTGGACGCATTGCCAGGCAGCTGTGACCAGACTGGCGTCAGCAACATGGACAAGGCCAAGAGGACCATCAATGGTTTAGATTTGGGCGTAGCAAGCTTCAATTAGGGTCACCAACTTCTCAGGTGAATCTGAACACCGTATCATGCTCGATCTAAGTCAACCGTTTGTAAATGGTTTTCACCAGTTTATTCAAAATAGTCATGTCGCAAACCTCATCCAACAACTCGTCGCCTTTGACTCACTTTGATGCGCAGGGCCAAGCGCACATGGTGGACGTTGGTGCCAAAGCCTCGACGCACCGCGTCGCGGTGGCCACAGGTGCCATCCAAATGTTACCGGCCACACTTGCTTTGGTGCAGTCGGGCACTGCTAAAAAAGGCGATGTGCTGGGCATTGCCAGAATTGCAGGCATTCAAGGTGCCAAGCGAACCGCTGATTTGATACCTCTTTGCCATCCGTTGGCCTTGACCCGCGTGGCTGTGGAATTTGAGATACCTACATCATCGGCTATACCAACGATTGTTTGCCGTGCAACCGCAGAGACGGTGGGCCAAACAGGTGTAGAAATGGAGGCCTTGACTGCCGTACAAGTGGCCTTGCTGACCATTTATGACATGTGCAAAGCCGCGGACCGCGGCATGACCATTACCGATGTGAAGTTGTTAGAAAAGCAAGGCGGCAAGTCGGGGCATTGGGTGGCCCCCTAAAGCATTTGCAATAAGGCTTATGAGCCTTTGCATGAACTTGGCAAGTATTTGGCAGCCAGCGGGTTGGTGGCTGCAGGCCCACAAGACCAAGCGCTGATCGCCTTGCCACCATCGGTGGTGCCGACCAAGGCCGTGGTACCTGATTGGATGGGGGTCAGCGACAGTGCATTACTGGTGTCACTGGTGTTGCCGCGCAAAGTGCTGGCGTTGCCCACCACCGTGATCACGCCATTGGCGCTGACAGACAGGCTAGATACATATTGTGAGGTTTGCGTTTGGCATGCAGCGGGCAGGGCGGTGCTGACATCTGCCTGTGAAGCCGTACTGACCACTTCAGACACGGCGGTTTTGCACTGAGTTGCAGCCAACAACATTTCGGAGACTTTGGCGCGGACCGCGTAGTCTTGGTAAGCCGGTAAAGCCAATGACCCCAGCACCCCAATGATGGCAATGACCACCATGAGCTCAATCAATGTGAATCCGCGGAAGTAGTTGGAACGAGGCGCTGTCATGTGAGGTCCTAGGTAAACAATAATTTTAATCTTGCTGGATGCATTAGGCCGTAAAAAAGCCGACCACAGTGGGTCGGCTTGGTGACAAACGCTTGCTTAAAATCAAGCAGCAGTGTCGGGCGCATGTTTGTGCGCGTGTTTGGCTTGGAAGTACTTGCCTATGGCCAAAACAGACAGCGCGCCTGCGGTAGCCGCGGCGTAGTGCAGCCAAGGATTCTCTGCTGAGAATTCGCGCAGGGCCACATCGCTGGCAATGGTTTCGCCGCCCACCCAGCCAATCAAACAAGCACCAAAGGTGACGATGATGGGGAAGCGTGTCATGAGTTTGATCATGATGGCGCTGCCAAAAATCACCATGGGAATGCTAATGGCCAAGCCCAAGATAAGCAGGGTCATGTTGCCTTTGGCTGCAGCAGCCACCGCAATCACGTTGTCTAAGCTCATGACAATGTCGGCCACAAGGATGGTGCGAATGGCCATGAACAAGCTCGCTTTTTCAACCTCGCCCTCACCTTCGTCGCCATCTTCACTCAGCAATTGAGCGCCGATGTACAACAGCAAGATGCCGCCGATGATTTGTAAAAAAGACAACTCAAGGAGCGCAGCCGCCACCACGGTGAGCGCAATACGCAGTACAACGGCAGCGCCAGACCCAAACATGATGGCTTGACGTTGCTGATGTTCGGGCAGTGATCTTGCCGCCAAGGCGATGACCACGGCGTTGTCGCCCGACAAGATGATGTTGATCCAGATGATCTTCATCAAGCCGATCCAGAAGTCGGCGTTTTGTAACATTTCCATGTCAGTCCCTTTGCATTTTTAGTAGGAATAAGAAAAGGCCCCTAAGGGCCAATTCTTTTGTCGGGACTTGAATTTTAACGGCCCGCAAGGGCCGTGGGATGCGTAAAACTGCTTATCGCAATTACAGCATGGCCTTCAGCAAACGACCCATTTCGGATGGGTTGCGGGTAATTTTGAAACCGCACTCTTCCATGATGGCCAATTTGGCATCGGCTGTGTCGGCGCCGCCAGAGATCAAGGCACCGGCGTGGCCCATGCGCTTGCCTGCAGGTGCAGTGACACCTGCGATAAAGCCAACGATAGGCTTCTTCATGTTGTCTTTGCACCAGCGAGCTGCTTCAGCTTCGTCTGGGCCACCAATTTCACCGATCATGATCACGGCATCGGTGTCGGGATCTTCGTTGAAAGCGCGCATCACGTCGATGTGCTTCAAGCCATTGATAGGATCGCCACCAATACCGACCGCAGAAGATTGGCCCAAACCGATTTCGGTCAATTGCGCTACAGCTTCGTATGTCAATGTGCCTGAACGAGACACCACGCCAATGCGGCCTTTGCGGTGAATGTGACCGGGCATGATGCCGATCTTGATTTCGTCAGGGGTGATCAAACCTGGGCAGTTGGGGCCCAACAGCAAAGTCTTCTTGCCGCCAGCCGCTTCTTTGGCGCGCATGCGATTGCGCACTTCGAGCATGTCACGGACAGGAATGCCTTCGGTAATGCAGATGGCCAAGTCGAGGTCGGCTTCAACAGCTTCCCAGATGGCGGCAGCTGCGCCTGCTGGTGGCACGTAGATCACAGACACGGTAGCGCCGGTGTCGGAAGCCGCTTCTTTGACAGAAGCGTAAATTGGAATGTTGAAGATGGACTCGCCCGCTTTTTTGGGGTTCACACCTGCAACGAAGCAGTTTTTACCGTTGGCGTACTCTTGGCATTTTTCAGTGTGGAACTGACCGGTCTTGCCGGTAATACCTTGGGTAATGACTTTGGTGTCTTTGTTGATAAAGATAGACATGTAATTAACCTTTCACCGCTTTAACGGCAGCTTGTGCTGCTTCTGCCATGGTGTCCACGGAAATGATGGGCAAACCGCTTTCTTTGAGCATCTTCTTGCCCAGATCCTCGTTGGTGCCCTTCATGCGAACGACCAAAGGCACGTTCAAGTTAGTGGCCTTGCAAGCGGTGATCACGCCAGTTGCAATGGTGTCGCACTTCATGATGCCGCCGAAGATGTTGACCAAAATGGCTTTCACTTTGGGGTTCTTCAACATGATCTTGAAAGCTTCTGTGACTTTCTCGGGGGTGGCACCGCCGCCCACGTCCAAGAAGTTGGCGGGTTCAGCGCCAAACAACTTGATGGTGTCCATGGTGGCCATGGCCAAGCCCGCACCGTTGACCAAGCAACCGATGTTGCCGTCCAAAGAGATGTAGGCCAAGTCGAACTTAGAAGCTTCCACTTCAGCTGGATCTTCTTCGTCCAAATCGCGGTAAGCCACGATTTCTGGGTGACGGAACAAGGCGTTGGAATCGAAGTTGAACTTCGCATCCAAGGCCATGATGTTGCCTTTGCTGTCGCAGTTCAGTGGGTTGATTTCCACCA
>CAZJAL010000007.1:0-93391 GCA_964544175.1 uncultured Limnohabitans sp. | reverse complement strand
CTGAAAAGCGTTGGTGGCAGCAAAAGTTGGAAAGCATTCGCAGCAAACCCAACTTCAATGCCGATCAGAAAAAACAAATTCTCGATCGATTGACTGCTGCTGAAGGTCTAGAGCGTTTCCTCCACACCAAGTACGTAGGACAAAAACGTTTTTCATTGGAAGGCGGCGAGACTTTCATTGCCGCCATGGATGAACTGATTCAATCCGCTGGTGAAAAAGGTGTTCAAGAAATCGTAATTGGCATGGCCCACCGTGGTCGTTTGAATGTGCTGGTCAACACCATGGGTAAATTGCCCAAGGACTTGTTTGCTGAATTCGATCACACCGCCCCCGAAGATTTGCCTGCTGGTGACGTCAAGTATCACCAAGGTTTCAGCTCTGACATCAGCACCCGTGGTGGTCCTGTTCACTTGTCTTTGGCTTTCAACCCTTCACACCTTGAAATTGTGAACCCCGTGGTGGAAGGCTCTGTGCGTGCGCGTATGGACCGCCGTGCTGATCCTCATGGCAAGCAAGTATTACCCGTGTTGGTGCACGGCGATGCGGCTTTTGCTGGCCAGGGCGTCAACCAAGAAACGTTGGCATTGGCCCAAACCCGTGGTTATTCCACAGGCGGCACAGTGCACATCATCATCAACAACCAAATTGGTTTCACCACGTCTGACCCACGTGACATGCGCTCTACTGTGTATTGCACAGACATCGTGAAGATGGTCGAAGCGCCTGTGTTGCACGTCAATGCAGACGATCCAGAAACCGTTGTGTTGGCCACGCAAATTGCCCTTGAGTACCGCATGACGTTCAAAAAGGACGTGGTGCTCGACATCATTTGTTTCCGCAAATTGGGTCACAACGAGCAAGACACGCCTAGCCTCACACAGCCTTTGATGTACAAGAAAATTGCGGCCCACCCCGGTACCCGCAAGTTGTATGCCGACCGCTTGGCATCGCAAGGCTTGGGTGACACATTGGGCGATGACATGGTCAAGGCATGCCGCGCCGCCCTTGATGCTGGCAAGCACACCGATGAAGAAGTGGTCTTGACCAACTTCAAAACGCAATTCACTGTGGATTGGGCACCTTTCCTGAATCAAAAGTGGACAGACGCAGGTTCAACAGCCATCCCTATGGCTGAATGGAAACGCATTGCCGAAAAAATCACGACGTTGCCTAGCACCGTCACGCCCCACCAGTTGGTGAAGAACGTTTACGACAACCGTGCAGCCATGGGTCGTGGTGACATCCCCGTCGATTGGGGCATGGGCGAACACATGGCTTTCGCTTCTTTGGTGGCCAGCGGCTATCCAGTACGTTTGTCAGGTGAAGATTGTGGCCGAGGTACCTTCACACACCGTCACGCTGTGATTCACGATCAAAACCGTGAGAAGTGGGACACAGGTACTTACGTGCCTTTGCAAAATGTTGCCGACAATCAAGCACCTTTTGTCGTGATCGATTCGATCTTGTCAGAAGAAGCAGTGCTTGGTTTTGAATACGGCTACGCCTCTAACGATCCCAACACCCTGGTGATCTGGGAAGCTCAGTTTGGCGACTTCGCCAACGGCGCTCAAGTAGTGATTGACCAGTTCATTGCCTCTGGCGAAGTGAAGTGGGGCCGTGTGAATGGCTTGACACTCATGTTGCCACATGGCTACGAAGGCCAGGGCCCAGAGCACAGTTCGGCACGTTTGGAGCGTTTCATGCAGTTGGCTGCAGACACCAACATGCAAATTGTTCAGCCCACCACCGCCAGCCAGATCTTCCACGTGTTGCGTCGTCAGATGGTTCGCAATTTGCGCAAGCCATTGATCATCTTCACACCGAAGTCTTTGCTGCGTAACAAAGACGCTACATCACCTTTGTCTGAGTTCACCAAAGGTGGCTTCCAAACCGTGATCCCTGAAAACAAAGCACTCAAAGCCGACAAGGTGAAGCGTGTGTTGGTGTGTTCAGGCAAGGTTTACTACGACTTGGTCAAAAAGCGTGAAGAACTGGGCGCCGACGACACCGCTATTTTGCGTGTCGAACAACTGTACCCATTCCCACACAAAGCTTTCGCAACCGAATTGAAAAAGTACCCCAACGCCACCGAGTTGGTGTGGACGCAAGACGAGCCACAAAACCAAGGCGCATGGTTCTTTGTTCAGCATTACATCCACGAAAACATGACAGAAGGTCAGCGTCTGGGTTACTCCGGCCGTGCCGCTTCTGCATCGCCTGCTGTGGGTTATTCACACCTCCACCAAGAGCAACAAAAAGCCTTGGTCGACGGCGCTTTCGGCAAGATCAAAGGCTTTGTGTTGACCAAATAAGGTCTAGCGCAAACATCCATAGAACCTATTTAGAAAGAATTGAAATGGCTATCGTAGAAGTTAAAGTTCCTCAGCTGTCTGAGTCCGTGGCAGAAGCCACCATGTTGCAATGGAAAAAGAAAGTGGGCGACAGCGTTGCAGCCGACGAAATTTTGATCGAAATTGAAACCGACAAAGTGGTTTTGGAAGTGCCTGCACCCTCCGCTGGTGTGTTGTCTGAAATCTTGGTGGGCGATGGCGGTACCGTCACTGCTGAGCAACTCATTGCGCGCATTGACACCGACGGCAAAGTGGCAGCTGCTGCCCCAGCCGCAGCTGCTGCACCTGCACCCGCCGCTAGCGCACCTGCCGCTGCACCAGCAGCACAAAGCAACAGCATGGCTGGCGTGGCCATGCCGGCTGCCGCCAAGCTGATGGCCGACAACAACTTGGCTGCTGGCTCTGTGGCTGGTTCTGGTAAAGACGGCCGCGTCACCAAAGGTGATGTGTTGTCTGCTGTGGCCGGTGGTGCAAAGCCAGCGGCTCAGGTGTCCATTCCTACTGGTGTACCTACATCTTCATTGCCTCAAGTGGCTGCACCGGCTGTTAACTTGGGCGATCGTCCCGAGCAACGCGTGCCCATGACACGTTTGCGTGCACGTGTGGCCGAGCGTTTGTTGCAGTCGCAATCGACCAATGCCATCTTGACCACGTTCAACGAAATCAACATGGCGCCCGTCATGGAAATGCGCAAGCGCTTCCAAGACAAGTTCGAAAAAGAACACGGCATCAAGTTGGGCTTCATGAGCTTCTTCGTCAAAGCGGCTGTGCACGCTTTGAAGAAATTCCCTGTGCTCAATGCTTCAGTGGACGGCAACGACATTGTGTACCACGGCTATTTCGACATTGGTATTGCAGTCGGTTCACCCCGCGGTTTGGTGGTGCCAATTTTGCGCAACGCCGACCAAATGAGCTTTGCCGACATTGAGAAGAAAATTGCTGAATTTGGTGCCAAAGCCAAAGACGGTAAGTTGGGCATTGAAGACATGACCGGCGGTACGTTCTCCATCTCCAATGGCGGCACCTTCGGCTCCATGATGTCGACTCCCATCATCAACCCACCTCAGTCAGCCATTTTGGGCGTGCACGCTACCAAAGATCGCGCCATGGTTGAAAACGGTCAAGTGGTGGTTCGCCCCATGAACTATTTCGCCATGTCATACGACCACCGCATCATTGACGGCCGTGAAGCTGTCTTGGGCTTGGTGGCCATGAAAGAAGCGCTGGAAGATCCATCACGCTTGTTGTTTGACATCTAAGACTGGAACAGAGCATGAGCAAACAATTTGATGTGGTCGTCATTGGCGGCGGCCCTGGTGGTTACATTGCTGCCATTCGCGCAGCCCAACTGGGTTTCCAAGTGGCTTGTGTCGACGAATGGAAAAACGCTGCAGGGGGCCCAGCCCCTGGCGGCACTTGTACCAACGTCGGTTGCATCCCCTCCAAAGCCTTGTTGCAATCTTCTGAGCACTTCGAGCAAGCCAACCATCACTTTGCCGATCACGGCATTGAGATGAAAGGCGTCAGCATGGATGTGGCCAAAATGATTGCCCGTAAGGACAACGTTGTGAAGCAAAACAACGATGGCATTTTGTACTTGTTCAAAAAGAACAAAGTGTCTTTCTTCCATGGTCGTGCTGCTTTTAGCAAAGCCGTTGAAGGTGGTTACGAAGTCACCGTCACTGGTGCGGCCAATGAAACATTGGTGGGTAAGAACATCATTGTGGCCACAGGCTCCAATGCACGTGCATTGCCTGGCACGCCCTTCGATGAAGTCAATGTGTTGTCTAACGACGGCGCTTTGAAAGTTGGCGCTGTCCCCAAGAAATTGGTCCTCATCGGATCCGGTGTCATCGGTTTGGAAATGGGGTCTGTCTGGCGCCGCTTGGGCTCAGAAGTCACCATCCTTGAAGGTTTGCCAACCTTCTTGGGCGCAGTCGACGAGCAGATTGCCAAAGAAGCCAAAAAGGCTTTTGACAAGCAAGGTTTGAAAATTGAGCTCGGCGTCAAAGTCGGCGAGATTCAAAACGGCAAGAAGGGCGTCAAAGTGGCCTACACCAATGCCAAGGGCGAAGCCCTCAGCATCGATGCAGACAAATTGATCGTCTCGATTGGCCGTGTGCCCAACACCATTGGTTTGAACACAGAAGCCGTGGGCCTCCAATTGGACGAGCGCGGTGCCATTGTGGTCGACGCTGAATGCAAAACCAACCTGCCTGGTGTTTGGGCGGTGGGCGACGTGGTGCGCGGTCCTATGTTGGCGCACAAAGCGGAAGAAGAGGGCGTTGCCGTGGCCGAGCGCATTGCCGGCCAGCACGGACACGTGAACTTCAATACCATTCCTTGGGTGATTTACACCAGCCCCGAAATTGCATGGGTGGGTCGCACTGAGCAACAACTCAAAGCCGATGGCGTCGCTTACAAAGCCGGTACCTTCCCATTCCTAGCAAATGGCCGTGCACGCGCTTTGGGCGATACCACGGGTATGGTGAAGTTCTTGGCCGATGCCAAGACCGACGAAATCTTGGGCGTTCACATTGTTGGCCCCATGGCCAGCGAATTGATTTCTGAAGCGGTTGTGGCCATGGAATTCCGTGCCAGTGCCGAAGACATTGCCCGCATCTGCCATGCGCACCCATCCTTGAGTGAAGCCACCAAAGAAGCTGCTTTGGCAGTGGACAAACGAACTCTGAACTTCTAAGTTTCTGAAGTCTCGTTAAACTATGAAGCCCGGGCCAGTCCCGGGTTTTCTCATTTCAAAGAACCTTTCTTTTAAAGCAATTTCACATGTCCGTTCGCTCAGCCTATGACCAAGAACTTCTGAACAGAGGCTATCAGGCTGACCCTGCGCAATTGCGTGCTGTTGAAGCTTTGGAGCGCTGCGCACAAGAATGGGCCGCTTATCAAGAGAGCATCAAGAGTCCCTTCAGATTCTTAAAGAAAAAACCCGAGCTGCCCCGCGGCGTCTACATGTTTGGTGGGGTGGGGCGAGGCAAGAGTTTCTTGATGGACTGTTTTTACAACGCCGTGCCTGTCCAAGATAAAACGCGTTTGCATTTCCATGAGTTCATGCGCGAAGTGCACCGCGAATTGGCCTTGATGCAAGGGACGGTCAATCCCTTGGATGAGTTGGGTCGGCGCATGGCCAAACGGTACCAGCTCATTTGCTTTGATGAGTTTCATGTGGCCGACATTACAGATGCCATGATTTTGCATCGCTTGCTGATGTCGCTGTTTGAGAATGGCGTGAGCTTTGTCACCACCTCCAATTTCAAACCCGACAACTTGTACCCCGATGGTTTGCACCGCGATCGTTTGTTGCCTGCCATTGCCTTGTTGAATCAGCGCATGGAGGTGCTGAATGTGGACAACGGTACCGACTATCGCCGTCGCACTTTAGAGATGGTGAAGTTGTATCACTGCCCTTTGGGTGAGTCTGCAGATACAGAAATGGCAGATGCCTTCAATCGCTTGGCCAGTGGTCAAGACGAAGATCCTATTTTGCACATTGAAGCACGTGAGATCAAAAGCAAACGAAGGGCAGGCGGCGTGGTGTGGTTTGACTTCAGGGCTTTGTGTGGTGGTCCCCGCTCGCAAAACGATTATTTGGAAATTGCCACGCAGTTTCACACTGTGCTTTTGAGCAATGTGCCTTTGATGCCGCCCCGCTTGGCATCAGAAGCAAGGCGATTTACTTGGTTGATAGATGTTCTTTACGATCGCCGTGTTAAATTAATTCTTTCAGCCGAAGTGGCGCCTGAGGCACTTTACGTTGAGGGTCCTTTGTCGCACGAGTTTCCTCGAACCATATCGCGTTTGCACGAGATGCAATCTTCCGAGTTTTTAGCGTTAGAACATCGCACCGTTGATACCCACATCACATGAGCCAAGCTTTCCTCAAGCGTTATTGCCTGACCATTGTGCTGTTGTGTGCACCACTGTTGTGGCATGCAACATCACACGCCACCTCGCTTGAGACATTGACCACCATCGAAGCGCAAAGACAACTTCTTGCGCAAGATAAAAAAATCATTTTTGATCAGTTTCAAACAGCTTCTAAACTCTGCTGGCAGAAATTTGCAGTCAACGATTGCCTGGCAAACGTGAGGCGTGAGAAGTACCAACAACTGGCGCCTTTGGATGCAAGAGAAATTGAACTCAATGCCCGACAACGTGAGCTAAAAGAATTCGAAAGACAGCAACGTCTTTCAGACAAAGCAACTGGCAAAGGCAGTCCTTGAGTTCCTATTTTGATACCGTTGCCAATGCCTTTACCGCTGAGGGCGTGCTGGCTGTCGGCAATCCACAATTCAAACCACGCACGGGTCAAACCGACATGGCTATGGCCGTTGCAGAAACCATTGCCAGTGGTGGTGAGTTGGTGGTTGAAGCGGGCACGGGTGTTGGCAAAACATACGCTTACCTGGTACCCGTTTTGTTAAGCGGGCAACGCGCCCTGGTATCGACCGCCACCAAAGCTTTGCAGGATCAGCTTTTTTCGCGTGATATTCCCAAACTGATTGATGCTTTAAACCTGCCCATTCGCGTCGCGCTGCTCAAAGGACGTGGCAGTTATTTGTGCACACAACGTTTGTCGCAAGCCCGCCAAAGTCACGATGCTTCGCTGCGCATACACGCCCATGCCTTAAGCAAAATTGAGATGTGGGCACAGTCCACCCGAACCGGCGATTTGTCAGAGCTGTCGGGTCTCGACGATCGCTCGCCCGTGATTCCACTGGTCACATCCAATCGCGACAATTGCTTGGGGTCACCATGTCCGCAATTCAAGTCTTGCCATGTCAATCTGGCCCGCAAAGAAGCCATGTCGGCCGATGTGGTGGTAATTAACCATCATTTGTTTTTTGCCGATTTGAATGTTCGCGAAACTGGTATGGCAGAGCTTTTGCCTTCGGTTCAAACCGTGGTGTTTGACGAGGCTCACCAACTCAATGAAATAGGCATTAATTTTTTAGGACGCCATCTCAGCACCAGCCAATTGCTAGAGTTGACCCGAGATATTCTTGGCGCGGGTGTTCAACTGGCCAGAGGGCTGGTCGATTGGACGCTGATCTGCGGCGTCTTAGAAAAGTCAACGCGTGATTTAAGGCTGACAGCACAGCATGCACGCCCTGGCTCTCGCCTCAGATGGGCTGAACCTGTGCCAGATGAAATTGACACCGCCGATTGGCTGACGGCCATGGCTCAACTAGAAGTTGCACTTAAAGCCGCACAAGCTGGGCTCGATACGGTTAGCGAAATGGCACCTGATTTTGTTCGTTTGTATGAGCGGGTCAGCCTTCAACTGAGCACCTTGCACGACTTTCAAGACCCCTGTGCAGAAGGTTCAGTTCGATGGGTAGAGGTGGGTGCTCAAATGCGCATGGTCGAGTCTCCACTCGATATTTCGCGCGCGGTGCAAACGCACATGATTCAGCGTCAACCCCAACTGTCACCTGCAACAGACGCCAATGCCGGGTTGCCCCTTGAAGCAAATCAAGCGGCTGAATCAGATCAAGCCGTCACGGTGCGTCGTGCTTGGATTTTTACCTCCGCCACCTTAGGCGAAGACGCGCAAATGCGTTGGTTTACAGAGCCGTGTGGTTTGAGTGAGGCGCGCAAGCTTCGGGTGGCCAGTCCCTTTGACTACGAACTCATGTCGGCCATTTATGTGCCGCCGGGTATGCCCAAGCCCAACGATTTTGGGCACACACGTCAAGTGGCTGCTTGGGTCGAAAAATACGCCAGACAATTGGGAGGTCGTACTTTGGTCCTGACCACCACACTCAACGCCATGCGCAACATTGGCGAAGCCCTCACGGCGGCCTTGGGTCAGAGCGGCGAATTAGAAGTCTTGGTGCAGGGCCAAGGGCCCAAGCGTCGACTTATGGAGCGATTCAGAGAGGGCAGCAACCATGGCGGTTTAGGTTGTGTGTTGGTGGCATCGGCGTCTTTTTGGGAAGGCTTTGATGTGCCAGGTGATGCATTGCAGCTGGTGGTCATCGACAAACTGCCATTTCCGCCACCCAACGATCCTTTGGTTGAAGCCAGATCGCAACGGCTAGAGCTGATGGGAAAGAGTTCGTTCTCAGAATACAGCGTGCCTGAGGCTGCGGTGGCTTTGAAGCAGGGCGCAGGCCGCCTCATTCGAAGCGAAACAGACACTGGCGTTTTGGTGGTTTGTGATCCGCGCCTCACAGGCATGGCTTACGGCAAACGGCTGTTGGCAAGCTTGCCCCCTATGCGCAAGCTGACCAACGCAAGCGAATTTGAATTGGCGTTGTCTCAGCTCACCAAAACTTCCACCAGCTAGCCGGCTTCTGATTGGCGGGCATTGTGGCTGCTGGAAAATTGGTGCTCAACACGCGTTGTGCATCGTCTTTCAAATTCTTCATGCCGAGTGCATCGTAAGACTTGATCAAAATTTCCAAGGCTTCTTGAATGGCCGGCACGCCTGGGTAATCGGTGATGGCCAATTGCGCGCGGTTAACTGCGGCCACATAGGCACCTTTGTTGTAATAAAAACGTGCCACGTGAACTTCGTAGGACGCCAAGGAGTTGACGATGTAAGTCATGCGCTGACGTGCATCGGGACTGTACTTTGAATCGGGGAATCGGGTGATCAACTCTTTGAACGCTTCAAATGAGTCTTTGGCAGCTTTTTGATCGCGTTCAGATAAATCTTGTTTGGTGATAAACGAGAAAAGACCTAAGTTGTCATTGAAGTTGACCAAACCTTTGAGGTAGAGGGCGTAATCAACTGCGGGGCTGGCAGGGTGCAGTTTGAGAAAACGGTCGAGGGTGGCAACGGCTTGAATCTTTTCAGAAGCGCGATACTGCGCATATGCTTTTTCGATTTGTGCCTGTTGGGCTAAGGGCGTACCAGCTGCGCGGCCCTCTAATTTGTCGAACAGCATGGCCGCGCGATCCCATGCACCTGCGTTGACTTCGTCACGCGCTTCGCTGTAGATTTTTTCAGGGGCCCAAGCTGCGGTGGGATCGGATGGGGTGCTTGAACAACCCGAAAGGATTGTGGCGGCAAAGCCAACAAACGTAAGCGCAAGCACCGATAATCTGATCTTCAACATCTGGCAACCTTGGAAATAAAGCAAATTGATTATATCGAGCCCCTCAGATTTAGACGAGTCAGATGATCTTTCGGAGGATTCCGGCTTACAAGAGGCCGGTAGTGCTTTGGCGGTCGAGGTTCGGGACATCTTGGTGGGGCCTGAATTCCATGGCCAACGACTTGATCGCATGTTGGTAGCCGCAGTCCCCGAGTTTTCTAGAAGTTACTTGCAGCAACTCTTGGAAGATGGCGCAGTGACCCGGGGCGACTTGGCCGTTTTGAAATCTTCTCACAAGGTCAAAGCCGGGGAATCTTGGCGCATATCGCTCCGTGCAACACCTCAATCGCAAGCCTTCAAGCCAGAGCAAATGGACCTGTCAATTGTCTATGAAGACGCACATCTGCGGATCATAGACAAACCGGTGGGCATGGTCGTTCATCCTGCCCCTGGCCATTGGTCGGGAACTTTGATGAACGGCCTATTGGGCCTTGATCCTCAGCTGATGGATCTGCCCAGGGCTGGCATTGTTCACCGTTTAGACAAAGATACTAGCGGCCTGATGGTGGTGGCGCGCACCCGTCAAAGCATGGATGTGTTGGTTAAACAAATTGCTGCCCGCGAGGTCAAGCGTCAGTATTTGGCCATCAGCGACAAGCCTTGGACGGGTAGCAAACAAAAAACAGTGGATTTACCCATAGGCAGGGATCCTGCTCAGCGGCTGCGCATGGCGGTCGTTGATTTGGCCAAAAATTCCGGAAAAACCGCAACAACGCACTTCCATGTACTGGCACAAAGTGAGCTGGGTGTTTTGGTGCGTTGCATTTTAGAGACGGGCCGTACCCATCAAATTCGGGTTCACATGGCTTCCTTGAAACTGCCATTGGTGGGAGACGCTGTCTATGGCGGCTCTGCGCACCCCTTGATGGCACGTCAGGCATTGCATGCCGAGCAGCTGGCTTTTGAACATCCCATGACGGGGCAAGTCTTGGCATTCAGATCCAACTTACCAGAAGATTTTCAAAATTTGCTGAAGGCTTGGTCGCTCAGTTACAATGAAAAGGCCTAATTTACAGGCCCGAGCCTGTCAAATGATGGCCTCGAATTCTTTTGATGCTTCACACCAAAGCGCTTTATGTGCTTGATGGCTTGCCATCCCCCCTGTGTGTGTTTCAGTTCGCGCTTAGGCGCATTTATCCCGGAAGATTGACACCATGAATACGGCCCAGGCCAAGCGTGTCCTTGAAACAGCGTTGCTCTGTTCAACACAGCCCGTCACAGTGCGTGACATGCGTGTGTTGTTTGAAGACGCTCTAGGCGCCGATACCCTCAAAGTTCTTTTAGAAGAGCTGCAACTTGACTGGGCCGAACGAGGCTTAGAACTTGTGTCTGTGGCCACCGGTTGGCGTTTTCAGAGTCGCCCCGAACTGCGCATTTATTTGGACCGACTGAATCCAGAAAAGCCACCAAAGTACACTCGCGCAGTGATGGAAACTTTGGCCATCATCGCCTACCGTCAGCCGGTAACACGTGGCGACATGGAAGACATTCGCGGCGTGACCATCAATACACAAATCTTGAAGCAGTTGGAAGACCGCGGTTGGGTTGAGGTCATTGGCCACCGCGAGTCAGTCGGACGTCCTGGTTTGTATGCCACCACCCGTCATTTTTTAGACGACTTGGGACTGGCTTCATTGGATCAATTGCCCTTGCTGGCAAGTGTTGAGGGCCAAGCGGCTGTCTTGGCCAGTCTTAATTCGCCAGAGGAAGACGCAAATCAGGCCACACTTTCTCTCGAAGTTGCTTTAACAGAGCTCGATACGCCCGCACCAGATGCAACCCTGTTGGCCCCTGACCAAGTCAACGAATCTTCGGTCGAAGAACCCTTACACGACGAACCACCCGCGCAAGCATCAGAAAGCCCTCCCCATGACTGAGATGCCCCAGGCACCGGACCCCACTTCAAATCAGCCCGAAACAGATCACGACATCTTCAAGCCGATTGCCATAGAAGACGTCGTTTCTGGTCAATTTGACCAAGAGGCTGAGGGTGCAATTTCGCCGCTGTTAACTAAGCGTGTATTGCTCCCACAAGCTGAATCGCCTAAATTGCACAAGGTCTTGGCACAGGCTGGCTTGGGTTCACGGCTTGAAATGGAGCAGCTCATTGTGGAAGGTCGTATCTCGGTCAACAACGAACCAGCACACATCGGTCAGCGCATTCAATATGGTGATCAGGTCAAGGTCAATGGCCGTCCGATTCGGGTTCGAATCGATCCGCCGCCCCCTAGAGTTATTGCTTATCACAAGCCCGCGGGTGAAATCGTCTCGCACGATGACCCCAAAAATCGGCCTACAGTTTTTCGCAAACTACCCCGCCTTCAGCAAGGAAAATGGCAGTCTGTCGGGCGCCTAGACTTAAACACCGAAGGTTTGTTGCTGTTCACCAACTCAGGTGAACTGGCCAACCGGTTAATGCATCCACGTTTTGGTTTAGAGCGCGAATACGCTGTGCGCGTGTTGGGTGCATTGAGCAATGAAGAAAAACAAAAACTGCTCGATGGCGTCATGCTAGATGATGGCATGGCCCAGTTTGGCAGCATTGAAAATGGTGGGGGTGAAGGCTCCAACTGTTGGTATCGCGTCACCATCTCCGAAGGTCGCAACCGCGAAGTGCGACGCATGATGGAGGCCGTAGGCCACGCCGTGAGTCGCCTCATTCGAATTCGGTACGGCGCCATGGTGTTGCCTCATGGGCTTCGCCGCAGTACTTTCATGGAACTTGATGAAGCCGACATTCGCGCTTTGACGCATGCCGCCAACAAGGCAGGCGCGGCGCGCGAAGAGGGCGACTCAGTGGCTGCCAAGCCTGGTCGTCCGCCCGAGCGGCGCACCCAGAACCCCCGAAATCGTGCTTTTGGCGCCAAGAAACCCGGTCAAGGCGCTGCATCACAACGTCGTGGCAAATCTGATGGTGGCCAGCCAGACCCCATGAAAACATCGGTCGGCTACATTGGCGCAGACAGTTTTAGCCGTCAGCGCAAAGAGCAAGGCCCTGGCGGACGCTCGGGTGGTCCACGTCGCAATGGTGGCAGAAGTCGATAGAATTTTTGGAGTGTCGCAGCGCTTTGCCATAGGCAGAAATTGGCTTAGACAATTCCTTTTTGCCTCTGGGGTAACCCCTATGTCAGGTTAGAATAGCGGGCTTGCTTAAGTGCAACGCCGCATTAAAAACAACGTTTTTAAGATCTAAATTTTTAAATAAAACTGAGGAATCTCATCATGGCTATCGAACGCACACTGTCCATCATCAAGCCTGACGCAGTCGCTAAAAACGTCATCGGTCAAATTTACGCTCGTTTCGAAGCTGCAGGCCTCAAAGTTGTGGCTGCCAAAATGGCACACCTTTCACGTGGTGAAGCTGAAGCTTTTTACGCTGTGCACAAAGAGCGTCCATTCTTCAAAGACTTGGTCGACTTCATGATTTCTGGTCCTGTCATGATTCAAGCCTTAGAAGGCGAAGGCGCCATTTTGAAAAACCGTGACCTCATGGGCGCTACCGATCCAAAGAAAGCAGCCCCCGGTACTATCCGTGCTGATTTCGCTGACAGCATCGATGCCAACGCTGTACACGGCTCTGACGCCGCAGAAACTGCTGCAGTTGAAATCAGCTTTTTCTTCCCTGGCATGAACGTTTACTCACGTTAATTCCTGCTGATTCTTTTCAGCCCCTTCCAAGCGGCCTAGAACACATTTTCTACCGCCATGACGGCCAACCTTCTCGATTTTGACCTTGAAGGCTTGGCCGTTTTTTGTGAAGGGCTAGGCGAAAAGCGCTTCCGCGCAACACAGCTTTTTCGCTGGATTCACCAGCGCGGTATGGCTCAGTTTGATGACATGTCAGACCTCGCCAAATCGCTTAGAGAAAAACTCAAAGTACATGCCCACGTGGCTGCTTTGCCCATCATTTCTCAACAAATTTCCAAAGACGGCACCATCAAGTGGTTATTTGATGTGGGCGGCGGTGACGCGGTAGAAACGGTCTTCATTCCAGAAGACGATCGCGGCACCTTGTGCGTTTCATCGCAAGCTGGTTGTGCCGTGGGCTGTCGTTTTTGCTCTACGGGTCACCAAGGCTTTAGCCGCAACCTCACCACGGCAGAAATTCTGGCCCAACTGTGGTTTGCTGAACATTTTTTGCGCAAGTACCTGAATCAAACAGAGCGTGTCATTTCCAACGTGGTCATGATGGGCATGGGTGAGCCCCTGCAAAATTACAACGCTTTGGTTCCAGCGCTAAAAGCCATGTTGGATGACCACGGTTATGGCCTGTCCCGCAGGCGCGTCACGGTTTCAACATCTGGCGTTGTGCCCATGATGACCCGCTTGTCTCAAGATTGTCCCGTGGCTTTGGCGGTGTCTTTGCATGCCCCTAATGATGCACTTCGCGACAACTTGGTGCCCCTGAATCGCAAATACCCCCTCGATGAACTCCTTGCCGAGTGCACGCACTACTTAGCCAAGGCACCGCGAGACTTCATCACCTTCGAATATTGCATGCTGCAGGGTGTCAACGATCAGCCCGAGCACGCACAGCAATTGGTCCAGTTGATCAGGCGACATGCGGCCCAAGGCCTTCGCTGTAAATTCAACCTGATCCCTTTCAACCCTTTCAAAGAATCTGGTTTGTTGAGGTCTGTTGATGCTACTGTGGCCAAGTTTGCTGAAACCCTGATTCAAGCGGGTTTTGTCACCACGGTACGCAAAACTCGTGGTGATGACATCGATGCTGCCTGCGGCCAGTTGGCCGGCGACGTCAAAGATCGGACCGATGTGGCCCATCGCATTGCGCAACAGCGCGCTGTGCCAGTTCAATGGCTTGAAAAAAGCCCTTCTGCAACAGCTGGCAAGCCAGAGTTTTGACAACCGCACAGAAGCTGAGAAAATTCTCAACAATGCATACAAAGAGATCCCATGACTGAATTGATCAACGAAGCCGCGACGCCTCTCATGCCCGCATCCCCCGGCCAGATGATCAAAGCAGGGCGCATGAAGGCTGGCGTGCATTTGGCCATCTTGTCGGTCAACATGAAGGTCAGCATTAAACAGCTTGAAGCACTAGAGTCAGATCGTTTTGACCTTTTGTCGGGCACGGTGTTCTCTCGTGCGCTTGCGGCCAAAGTGTGCCGCTTCCTCAACATGGACCCGCAACCCGTCTTGAGCTTAATGCCCGTCAACAGCAACGGCCTCAAACCACTGAACATCATCGACGCCGAACAAGCCCCTTCGTACGCATCTCACCGCACGGCCCAACGGCGTTCAGGAATGGGTCGTGGCCTCAAGCTCTGGCTGCTGATTTTGCTCATTGGCTTGCTCACATTTGCATTGGGTGGCGATTGGATTGTTCAGGTCATCCAAATGGAATCTGCAACACAAGCTGCCGAAGTGGTTCCTACCATGCCACCCGTTCAAGAGCCTGTCTTGCCAGATGCAGCACAAGCCGAATTGCCCAAAGCCATGGTGTTTGAAAGTCCCAATACAACATCAACACCGGCTACAAGCAATGTGCCAGCCCCAGTCAATGTTTCGACGGAGAACCTGAAATGACAAATCCAGTTGCCATTCCCGCTGCATCACCCCTGCCTCGACGCAGCCTGCAAGCCCAGGTTCAATGGGGCCAACGCATCGTCACAGTGGGCGGCAATGCGCCTGTTCGCGTCCAATCTATGACCAACACAGACACTGTTGATGTCATTGGATCTGCCATACAAATTAAAGAGCTTGCCATCGCCGGTTCTGAAATGGTTCGCTTAACGGTCAACACGCCAGAGGCTGCAGAAGCAGTGCCGCACATTCGAGATCAACTCGACAAAATGGGTGTGGACGTGCCCCTCATTGGCGACTTTCATTACAACGGCCATCGCCTTTTGAGTGACCATCCTGCCTGTGCCGAAGCCCTTTCCAAATACCGAATCAATCCCGGTAATGTTGGTAAAGGTGACAAACACGATGTGCAGTTTGGCCAAATGATTGAAGCTGCAATGAAGTGGAACAAGCCGGTTCGCATCGGTGTCAATTGGGGCAGCTTAGACCAAGAACTTTTGGCCAACTTGATGGACCAAAACAGCCAGCGCGCAACACCCTGGGAAGCCAGGCAAGTGATGTACGAGGCTTTGATCACCTCTGCCATCAGTTCGGCAGACAAAGCCCATCAGATGGGCATGGCCCGCGCTCAGATCATGTTGTCTTGCAAAGTTTCTGGCGTGCAAGACCTCATTGCTGTGTACCGTGAGTTAGGTCGTCGCACAGATTACCCCTTGCACTTGGGTCTGACTGAGGCCGGCATGGGCACCAAAGGTACGGTTGCCTCTGCAACGGCCTTGGCCATTTTGTTGCAAGAAGGCATTGGCGACACCATTCGGGTGTCGCTGACGCCTCAGCCAGGCGAGGCCAGAACCCAAGAGGTGGTCATTGCCTCCGAAATCTTGCAGTCTTTGGGGTTGCGTATTTTTGTGCCCAGCGTCACGGCATGCCCAGGCTGTGGCAGAACCACCAGCAGCACTTTTCAAGAATTGGCCAAACAGATTGACGATTACTTGCGTGCACAAATGCCTGTTTGGCGTCAACGGTATCCAGGCGTTGAGAACTTAAAATTGGCCGTGATGGGTTGTATTGTGAACGGCCCCGGTGAAAGCAAGCATGCCGACATTGGCATCAGCTTGCCTGGTACTGGTGAGGCGCCTGCTGCACCTGTCTTCATCGATGGTGAAAAGAAACTGACCTTGCGAGGCGACAACATTGCCCAAGAGTTTCAAGACTTGGTCGCCAAGTACATTGAGCAACGTTTTGGCAGCACTGCCAGCAACGCACCTTAATTGATTGTTGTTGAAATGAATCCTATTGAACCGAGTCCGAAGTCGGCTGCCTTTAAAAAGCTGACAGCCGTCAAAGGCATGAACGATATTTTGCCAGGCGAATCAGCCAAGTGGGAGTGGTTAGAGGCCACCGTACGCAGCCTGATGTCTCGTTATGCCTATCGCAACATTCGCACGCCCATTGTGGAGCCTACCGCTTTGTTTGTGAGGGGCTTGGGCGAGGTGACCGACATTGTTGAAAAAGAAATGTACTCTTTTGAGGACAGGTTAAATGGCGAAGCCCTAACCCTGAGACCAGAGAGCACCGCTGGTGTGGTTCGCGCAGTGGTCGAGCACAACATGCTTTATGAGGGCGGCAAGCGTCTTTATTACATGGGCCCCATGTTTCGACACGAACGGCCTCAGCGTGGGCGTTATCGGCAATTCCATCAAATTGGCGCAGAGGTGTTGGGATTTCAGGGCCCCGAAATTGACGCAGAAGTCATTTTGCTAGCGCACGATTTATGGAAAGCCATTGGCCTCAAAGAGGTTCGACTCGAGCTCAACAGCTTGGGGCAACCGCCAGAGCGATTGGCCCACCGGGCAGCCCTCATTGCGCACCTTGAAAAGCACCAAGATGTGCTTGACGAAGATGCCAAACGCCGTTTGTACACCAATCCACTTCGAATTTTGGACACTAAAAATCCAGCCATGAAAGTGGTGGTCGAGTCTGCACCCAAGCTCATGGACTTTTTGGGAGCGCAATCTTTGGCGCATTTCAATGCCTTGCGCCAAATTTTGGATGCCAATGGCGTGACATACACCTTAAACCCCCGCCTTGTGAGGGGCATGGACTATTACAACCTCACCGTGTTTGAGTTCATCACAGATCAACTTGGTTCTCAAGGCACTGTGTGTGGCGGCGGGCGCTACGACTATCTGATCGAACAAGTGGGTGGCAAGCCTGCGCCAGCCGTGGGTTGGGCCCTGGGTATCGAACGAGTGCTGGCTTTGCTAGAAGAGCAGGGGGCGGTATTGCCCGATTCAGTGCCACACGCTTACGCCATCGTGCCCGATGCGCAGAGCTTGCCCGCTGTTTTGAAACACCTGCGTCAATTGCGCGAATTGGGTGTCAATGTTCAAATGCATGCAGGTTCGGGCGAGGGCATCGGCAGCATGAAAAGTCAGTTCAAAAAAGCCGATAGCAGCGGCGCTCAATTTGCCTTAATTTTTGGTGCCGACGAATTGGCTCAAAATGCCGTCTCCGTCAAATCACTCCGCGATGGTGGTGGTGCGCAAAGAACAGAATCATTGGAAAACCTCGGTGCTTGGGCTCTCAGCCTACAATTGACACCTTGATACAAAGCTGAATATGTCCTCACATCTGAATCTCGAAGAACAAGAACAACTTGACGAACTCAAGCATTTTTGGAAAAAGTACGGCAACGCCATCACTTGGTTTTTGATCGTGGTCATGGGCGCCTATGTTGCCTGGAATGGCTTCCAGTATTGGGAGCGTCAACAATCGACCAAAGCCTCTGCGCTGTTTGACGAAGTTGAGCGGTCTGCTGCTGCCAACGATGCCGCCAAGCTTGAACGCGCATGGAACGACATGAAAGAACGTTTTCCACGCACCACATTCGCAACTCAATCGGCCTTGTTGGCTGCCAAAGTTTTTCAGCAATCGGACAAACCCGACGCGGCTTTAACAGCCCTGAAATGGGCCAGCGACAACGCCTCCGACGAAGCCGGTTCTCAATTGGCGCGCATTCGCTTGGCCAATTTGCAATCTCAAATGAAGTCTTACGACGAAGCTTTGAAAACTTTGTCAAAGCCTTTTCAGCCAGCGTTTGCGGGACTTGCAGCCGACATTCAGGGTGATGTGTTGGTTTCGCAAAATAAATCTGCTGAAGCAGTCAAAGCTTATACCGAGGCTTGGACGCAATTGGCAGACAACGCCGAATACCGGCCCTTGGTTGCTGCCAAATTGAACGCCTTGGGCACTGACCCAACTCAAGCCAAAGGTGCCTCAAAATGAGCGCACGTTTTCTGGTTGGCCGAAGCTCACCCCTTTTAGTGCTTGCCAATTGCATTGGCTTGTCTTTGTTGCTGAGTGCCTGTTCTAGCACGCCAGACAAACCTGCGCCCACGGCGCTGTCCGAATTCAAGCCCACTCTAACCGTCACCAAGGCTTGGGCAACCCAGTTGAGCCCTGTTGCAGCACCCCTGAAAGCCCACATCAGCCAAGAACAAGTGGCTGTGGTGGGTACCAATGGTTTGGTAACCGTGCTCAATGCCGACACTGGCGCTGAGATTTGGCGCTTGGCATTGAACACGCCTGTGGCAGCCGGCATTGGCTCTGATGGCACTCGACTGGCTGTCATTACCAAATCCAACGAACTGATGGCGTTGTCAAAGGGACAAGTACTTTGGAAGGTGAAGCTGCCCGCATTGGCTTTGACGGCACCATTCGTTGCAGGAGGCCGAATTTTTGCGCTCACCGCTGACCGTACCGTGACAGCTTTTGATGGCGGTTCAGGCCAAGTGCTCTGGCGTCAACAACGTTCAGGGGATGCCTTGGTGTTAAAGCAAGCTGGCATCTTGACCAGCTTTCAAGACAATTTATTGGTGGGTCTCTCGGGGCGTTTGGTTGCCCTCAATCCTGCCAATGGCGTGTCCAAATGGGAGGTCACCATTGGATCTTCACGCGGCACCAATGAGGTCGAACGCTTGGTCGATTTGGTTGCAGGCGTATCGCGTGTGAACAACACCGTTTGCGCGCGAGCCTTTCAAACTTCAGTGACATGTGTCGATGCGCTCAAAGGTAGCAATCTCTGGACTCGCGCAGCCCAGGGCCATGTGGGCCTTGCAGGCACAGAGTCTGCCGTTTTTGGCACCGAGTCAGATGGCAAAGTAAACGCATGGAACCGATCCAATGGTCAAGTGCTGTGGCAATCTGAGGCGCTTCGTTTCAGAGGCTTAACTGCACCAGTTGCCGCCGCAGGCCAATTGTTGGTCGGCGATGATTTGGGCTGGGTCCATTGGCTTGATGCCAGCAACGGTCAAACCGTGGCGCGCACGCAAATTGACGCATCGGGCATTGCCATGCCCTTGTTGCGCTCAGGAAAAACTTGGGTTGTTGTCACAAAAAACGGCTTGGTTCAAGCCCTTCGTGCTGACTAAATCCCAACAGAAAGATTGATTTGAAACCCGTACTGGCTTTGGTAGGACGCCCCAATGTAGGCAAGTCCACGCTCTTTAACCGTCTCACCAAAAGTCGTGACGCCATCGTCGCAGACTATGCAGGTCTCACGCGCGATCGTCACTATGGTCAAGGTCGTCAAGGCAGATACGAGTACATCGTCATTGACACCGGTGGTTTTGAGCCAGATGCCAGCTCTGGCATCTACAAAGAAATGGCCAAGCAAACTCAACAAGCTGTTGCCGAAGCCGATGTGGTTGTGTTTGTGGTCGATGCTCGTGCCGGCGTGTCTGCACAAGACCACGACATTGCCAAATATTTGCGACGCATTGGCAAGCCTTGTCTGTTGGTGGCCAACAAAGCCGAGGGCATGCGCGAAGGCGTTCAAATCAGTGAGTTCTATGAACTTGGCTTGGGTGAAGTCATCCCAGTTTCTGCCGCCCACGGACAAGGCATTCGCGGCTTAGTAGAGCTGGCCTTAGACCCCCTCATGTTGCCAGAGGAAGATGAAAACGCAGAGGTCGACACCAGCATTGTGAAGTTGGCTGTGGCTGGCAGGCCCAATGTTGGCAAATCAACCCTCATCAACACGTGGCTTGGCGAGGAGCGCCTGGTTGCCTTTGACATGCCGGGTACCACCCGCGATGCCATCACAGTTCCGTTTGAGCGTGATGGGCAAATGTTTGAACTCATCGACACAGCTGGATTGCGCCGCAAGGGCAAAGTCTTTGAAGCCATTGAAAAATTCTCAGTGGTTAAAACCTTGCAAGCCATTGAATCTGCCAACGTGGTGTTGCTCTTGCTTGACGCAACGCAAGGGGTTACCGAGCAAGATGCCCACATTGCAGGCTTCGTCTTGGACAGTGGCCGCGCGGTGGTTTTGGCGGTCAACAAATGGGATGCCGTAGACGAATACCAACGCGAGTTGGTACATCGCTCTATTGAAAGCCGTTTGCCTTTCTTGAAGTTTGCCAATTTACACACCATTTCTGCCAAAAAACGGCAGGGTTTAGGTCCTGTCTGGAAGTCCATCACGCAGGCGCACAAGTCGGCAATGGTGAAGATGACCACCCCTGTCTTAACGCGCTTGCTTTTAGAGTCAGTTCAATTCCAGAGCCCGCAACGTGGTGGCATGTTCCGGCCCAAATTGCGCTATGCCCACCAAGGGGGTATGAATCCGCCCGTGATTGTGATTCATGGCAATTCTCTAGAACATGTCACCGAGACCTACAAACGGTACTTAGAGGGTCGTTTCAGAAAAGCCTTTGACCTCTCTGGTACGCCTTTGCGCATTGAGATGAAAACCTCTCAAAATCCTTATTCCGACAAAGATTCGGACTAATTTGTAAGGTTTTGCAGTTTTTTCTTTTTACCTTCTGCTCGGCATGTGTTAAGGTAAAACCCTTAATTCAATTCAGAACACGGAGAATATCGTGAACAACAAAGGGCAACTTTTGCAAGATCCCTTCCTCAACGCATTGCGCCGCGAGCATGTGCCTGTTTCCATTTATTTGGTCAACGGCATCAAGCTTCAGGGCCAAATTGAGTCCTTCGACCAGTATGTTGTGTTGCTTCGCAACACTGTCACACAAATGGTCTACAAGCACGCCATTTCAACCATCGTTCCCGGACGCGCAGTCAACCTCAATGGTTCAGACGCACCCGACGAAACACCCGCCTAATTTTCTCTTTTGAGCAAAGATTTGGAAGATTCAACACCCGCCTTGCTGGTGGGGGTTGATTTTGGTTTGCCTCATTTCGATGGCGAACTGGATGAACTTAGCCAACTTGCGCTGACCGCAGGGATGCACCCTGTGGCCAAAATTACTTGCAAACGCAAGGCCCCTGATGCGGCTTTGTTTGTAGGTTCGGGCAAGGCCGATGAAATCAAATTCATGGCCGAGCAGACGGGCGCACGCGAGGTTTTGTTTGACCAATCTCTCAGCCCAGCGCAGCAGAGAAACCTTGAGCGCCACCTAGGCTTGCCTGTCAATGACAGAACCTTGCTCATTTTGGAAATTTTTGCGCAGCGAGCCCGAAGTCATGACGGTAAGTTGCAAGTCGAGTTGGCCAGGCTGCAATACCTCAGTACTCGTTTGGTGCGGCGGTGGTCTCACCTAGAACGGCAGCGCGGCGGCATCGGTACTCGAGGGGGGCCTGGAGAAACACAAATCGAGCTCGACCGGCGCATGATCAGTGATGCCATCAAGCGAACCAAAGAGCGCTTGACCAAAGTCAAGAAGCAGCGCTCAACACAGCGCCGCCAAAGAGACCGGCGCAACGCTTTCAATGTGTCTTTGGTAGGCTACACCAATGCTGGCAAATCGACTTTGTTCAATGCCATGGTGAAAGCTCGCGCTTATGCGGCAGATCAGCTGTTTGCCACGCTCGACACCACCACCCGTCAGTTGTACTTGGGCGAAGCAGGGCGCAGTGCTTCTGTGTCTGATACGGTGGGATTTATCCGCGATTTGCCTCACGGCTTGATCGATGCTTTTCAGGCCACATTGCAAGAGGCTGCAGACGCAGATTTGTTGATTCACGTGGTCGATGCGTCCAACCCCAACTTCCCAGAGCAAATGGCCGAGGTCAAACGCGTTTTGCACGAAATTGGCGCAGACCTTGTGCCTCAGTGGTTGGTATTCAACAAAATAGACATGTTGCCGCTTGAGAGACGTCCGCTGGTTTTTCATGACCAATATGAAGTTGACGGCTTGGCCCTGAACCGATTGTTTGTCAGTGCACAAACCGGGGAGGGCTTGCCATTGCTGCGTCAATTGCTTGCAGAAGAGGTCATGAAGAACACCTCTGAGCCAGCGCTGCTTCAAGATCCACGTTTTGCCCTTGATAATTTCGGGGAAAATTCAGAAGAGATCCCATAATCGATCATGGGATTGGGCACAATGGGTGCAGACAGTTAAATACCTTAGAAAAACGAATGAACTTCAATCCTCGTGCATTAGGCTGGTCAGTCCTTCCACAACGTCTTCGCGGCATGTTCAATTTGAACGATCCGCGCTGGGGAAGAGGTGACGACAAGCCCTCCCAAGAAGGTCAAGATTCTGTGCCGCCCCCCGGCTCACAGTCTGGTGCGCCTTCCAATTCGACTGGCCCATCTTCCAACAAACCCAGCCAAAACGCTGGGCCCCCCGATCTGGACGAATTGTGGCGCGATCTCAATCGCAAACTCTCACAGTTTTTAGGTGGTAAAAACGGCGGTCCTCCGAACAAAGGCTCGCCCAATGGATCACCCTCCAATGGCTTGCCGCCTTTTTTCCGAAACCTGGGCGTAGGCGTCATTTTGGGCGCGTTCGTCCTCATCTGGATGGGCACAGGGTTTTTCATTGTGCAAGAGGGTCAACAAGCTGTCATTACACAGTTTGGCAAATACAAGGCCACCGTGGGCGCTGGTTTTAACTGGCGTCTGCCGTACCCCATTCAAAAACACGAGTTGGTGTTTGTCACGCAAATTCGCTCGGTTGACATTGGTCGCGACAATGTCATCAAGGCCACAGGCTTGCGTGAGTCGGCCATGCTGACAGAAGATGAAAACATCGTTGAAATCAAGTTTGCTGTGCAATATCGTCTGAACGATGCGCGCGCTTATTTGTTCGAAAGCAAAAACCCCACAGAAGCGGTTGTGCAAGCTGCCGAAACCGCTGTGCGTGAGGTGGTTGGCAAAATGAAAATGGACTCTGCTTTGGCCGAAGAGCGCGATCAAATTGCGCCACGTGTCAGAACGCTCATGCAAAACATTCTCGACCGTTACAAGGTGGGTATCGAGGTGGTGGGCATCAATTTGCAACAAGGCGGCGTCAGGCCACCAGAGCAAGTGCAAGCGGCTTTTGACGATGTGCTCAAAGCAGGTCAAGAGCGTGAACGCGCCAAAAACGAAGCACAGGCTTATGCCAATGACGTGATTCCTCGTGCGGTAGGTGCCGCATCACGTTTGAAGGAAGAGTCTCAAGCCTATCGCGAGCGCATCGTGGCGCAAGCTGAAGGTGACGCGCAACGCTTCAAGGCCATCTTGCCCGAGTATCAAAACGCACCCCAAGTGACACGTGACCGCATGTACCTTGATGCAATGCAACAAATTTACACCAACGTCACCAAGGTGGTCATTGACAGCAAGCAAGGTTCTAATCTCATGTATTTGCCCTTGGACAAGTTGATGCAAGCCACAAGTTCCCCTCTGGCACCTGCGGCGTCTTCAGACGCTTCTGCCAATGGCAACAATGCTTCGGCCCCCGCTCCGGCCGCGGCATCCACCGATCCCAGATCCCGAGAAAGCCTTCGCTCTCGTGACCGTGAAATTCGTTAAGGACTCAGCAAAATGAATCGTATTGGAATCTGGGTTTCTTCCCTGTTGCTGGTCTTGGCTTTGGCCAGTTCTATGTTGTTCGTCGTCGATCAACGTCAGTTTGGCGTGGTCTATGCCTTGGGACAAATCAAAGAGGTGATCACAGAGCCTGGCCTTAACATCAAGTTGCCACCCCCTCTGCAAAATGTCACCTACATCGACAAACGTTTGCTGACATTGGACAGCCCCGACACAGAACCCATGCTTACAGCAGAAAAGCAGCGTGTGGTCATCGATTGGTATGTGCGTTGGCGCATCACCGACCCCATGGCCTACATTCGCAACGTGGGCTTGGACGAAAAATCGGGCGCCAACCAATTGAACCGTGTGGTGCGCAATGCATTCCAGGAAGAAATCAACAAGCGAACCGTGAAAGACCTGTTGTCTCTGAGCCGTGACGTCCTGATGAACGACGTCAAGCGCGAGGTTTTGGAAAAAGTCCGTGGCGAAAAGCCTTGGGGTGTCGACGTGGTCGATGTGCGTATCACGCGGGCAGATTATGTTGATGCCATTACCGAGTCTGTTTACCGTCGCATGGAAGCTGAGCGCAAACGCGTTGCCAATGAATTGCGTTCTACCGGTGGCGCTGAAGGCGAAAAAATTCGTGCTGATGCCGATCGTCAACGCGAAGTCACCATTGCCAATGCTTATCGCGAAGCCCAAAAAATAAAAGGTCAAGGTGACTCACAAGCTGCTCGTATTTACAACGAGTCCTTTGGACGTGATCCGCAATTTGCCCAGTTCTACCGCAGCTTAGATGCTTACAAAGCCAGCTTTGCCAAGAAGAGCGATGTCATGGTGCTCGACCCAAGCAGCTCTGACTTTTTCAAAACCATGCGTGGCAACGCTGCGCCTGCGCCCTCTAAGAAATAAGTGGATTGGGGAACTTCAATCTTGGCGGCCATCGCCTTGGTTTTGATATTTGAGGGGCTTTTGCCCCTCATTTCCCCAAGCACATGGCGCGACATGTTTGCTCAAATTTTGCAGTTGCAAGATGGTCAAATTCGGTTTTTTGGACTTGGCATTGTTCTCTTGGGGCTGTTTCTTTTAATTTGGCTCCTTTAGACCCTGTTTGAACCGGTAAAATCCCTGTTTTAACAGCCCACCTTATTTGCCATGTCCGCTTGGGTCCTGCCGGATCACATCGCCGATGTCTTGCCCTCAGAAGCCAGACATATCGAAGAACTCCGAAGATTGCTACTAGACACTGCCCGAAGCTATGGCTTTGAATTGGTGTCGCCACCTTTGCTTGAGCACATCGAGTCATTGCTCACAGGCACTGGCAAAGCCCTCGATTTGCAAACCTTCAAACTGGTCGACCAACTCTCAGGTCGCATGATGGGCTTGCGGGCCGACACAACCCCCCAAGTTGCCCGCATAGATGCGCACTTGCTCAATCGCCAAGGTGTCACCCGACTTTGCTATTGCGGCCCCGTGCTGCACACCCAACCCGACCGTCCTCATGCCACGCGCGAGCCCCTTCAATTGGGCGGCGAGATATTTGGTCATGCGGGATTAGAAGCCGACTTAGAGGTTTTGCAGTTGGCACTGGATTGCCTGCAAGCGGCTCAAATGGGAGAAGTGTTGGTCGACTTGGCTGACGCGCGCATCGTCAGCAGCTTGCTTGAAGGTTTGTCTTTAACTGAAGCCATGCGCGGTGAGGTTTATGCGGCATTGGCTTCCAAAAACGCTTCGGCATTGGCCGAGTTATCGCGGCAATTTCCGGCTGACATTCAATCTGGCTTGATGAATTTGATCGATTTGTACGGTGATGCATCGGTGTTAGGCCGTGCCCTGCAGAAACTTCCTGCCAAACCTCAGATCAGCTTGGCCATTGAGCAATTGAAATGGCTCAGTGAACAACTGCCTCAGGTTCAATTTAAATTTGATTTGGCAGATGCCCGTGGCTATGCTTATTACAGCGGCTTGCGCTTTGCCATTTACGCCAAAGGCGCCAGTGACGCCGTTGTACGAGGCGGACGCTACGATGGTGTGGGGGCCGTATTTGGCCACGAAATCGGCCGCGACCGGCCCGCCGTGGGCTTCAGCTTAGATCTGAAGCAGTGGGTCAGTGTGGTGCCTCAGCTTTCTCTTAAGGCGGCCATTCGTGCGCCTTGGGGAACATCGGCCGATCTGCGTTCGGCCATTTCCAAACTTCGCCACATGGGCGAAACAGTTGTCTGCAATTTACCCGGGCACGACAGCGAAATTGATGAATTCCAATGCGACCGCCAACTCATGGAAGTGGCGGGGCAGTGGGTGGTAACAGCTCTTGAAAATAAAGCAAAATGAACATGACCAAAGGACGTAACGTTGTCGTTGTAGGCACCCAGTGGGGCGACGAAGGCAAGGGCAAATTAGTTGATTGGCTTACCGAAAGTGCACAAGGTGTTGTGCGTTTTCAAGGAGGCCACAATGCAGGCCACACCTTGGTCATCAATGGCGTTAAAACAGCGCTTCACCTTATTCCAAGCGGCATCATGCGCCCTGGTGTCAAATGCTACATCGGCAATGGTGTGGTGTTGTCCGCAGGCAAGCTGTTTGAAGAAATTGCTGGTTTAGAAAAAGCTGGCGTTGAAGTTCGTTCACGTCTGCGCATCAGCGAAGCTTGCCCGCTCATTTTGCCCTTCCACGCAGCGCTCGATGTAGCACGTGAAGCTGCACGCGAACAAGGCGGCACCGAGAAAATTGGCACCACGGGTCGTGGCATTGGCCCCGCCTATGAAGACAAAATTGCACGCCGTGCATTGCGCGTACAAGACCTCAAATACCCAGAGCGATTTGCTACAAAGCTCAAAGAACTGTTGGACTTGCACAACCATGTGTTGACCACTTATTTGGGTTCAGAAAAGTTTGTCTTTGGTGACATGCTCAAGCCGTATGTCAAAAATGGTCAAGTGCAGTTCGATGTGGTTTTCAAAGAAGCCATGGAACATGCCGAATTGCTCAAGCCCATGATGGCCGATGTGTCACGAGAACTCAACGATGCACACCGCTTGGGCGCCAACTTGCTGTTTGAAGGCGCACAGGGTACCTTGTTGGATGTTGATCACGGCACCTACCCCTACGTCACATCTAGCAACTGCGTGGCAGGCAATGCAGCGGCAGGTTCAGGCGTTGGCCCTGGCATGCTCCACTATGTGCTGGGCATTACAAAAGCTTATTGCACACGCGTTGGCGGCGGTCCTTTCCCAACAGAACTTGAGTGGGAAAAAGAAGGCACTCCCGGTTGGCACATGAGCACAATCGGTGCAGAAAAAGGCGTGACCACAGGTCGCAGCCGTCGCTGCGGATGGTTTGATGCGGCATTGCTCAAACGCAGTGCCCAAGTCAATGGCTTGTCGGGTCTTTGCATTACCAAATTGGATGTGCTCGACGGTTTGAAAGAATTGAAACTTTGTACCGGTTATGAGCTCGATGGTGAAGTGGTCGACATTTTGCCTATGGGCGCTGACGACATTGCACGTTGCACACCTGTTTACGAGACCATTGAAGGTTGGACAGACAGCACCGTGGGTGTGACGCAATTTGACAAGTTGCCTATCAATGCGCGCTTGTATTTGCAGCGCATTGAGCACGTAACGGGTGTGCCCATTCACATGGTCTCTACCAGTCCGGATCGCGATCACACCATTTTGATGCACCATCCATTTTTGGCGCCCCTTTAATTCAATTTCATCACCTCAGTGTCACCCTGTGTACATTGAACAAACCTCTGGAGAAAACGCATGCTGACTGAAGACGGCAAACACCTGTATGTGAGCTACGACGAATACCACAACCTGATTGAAAAGTTGGCCATCAAGGTTCACCAATCGGGTTGGGAGTTTGACACCATCCTGTGTCTGGCCCGTGGAGGCATGCGCCCAGGCGACATTTTGTCGCGCATTTTTGACAAGCCTTTGGCCATCATGTCGACCAGTTCATATCGCGCAGATGCTGGCACGGTTCAAGGTCATTTGGACATCGCGCGTTTTATCACCACACCCAAGGGTGAAATTGCAGGTCGCGTATTGTTGGTGGATGATTTGGCCGATTCCGGCCACACCTTGAATGCGGTGGTCAACATGCTCAAAACCAACTACAAACCCATCACCGAATTGCGCTCGGCGGTCATCTGGACCAAGGGTGTTTCAGGATTCCAGCCAGACTATTCTGTGGACTATTTGCCCACCAATCCTTGGATTCACCAACCTTTCGAAGGCTATGACAGCCTCAATCCGCAAAAATTAATGGAAAAGTGGAAAGTCTGAAGGTAGTATGTTGGGATGACTGACAAAAATTCATCCCATCCTTCTACCCAACTCATTCACCACGGCTACACGCCACCGGCCGAGTTTCAAGCCCCTCAGCCGGGCGTCTTCAAAGCCTCTACGGTTTTCTTTCCCAATGTGGCCGCCATGCGCCAACGAGAATGGAAAGACAAATCAGCCTACACCTACGGCACTCACGGTACCCCCACCACATTCACATTAGAAGAGCGCTTGTGCACTCTCGAAGGTGGCAAGCATTGCGTCCTTACCCCAAGTGGTCTGTCGGCTTTGGCCGTTGCGGCTTTTGCGGTTTTAAAAACAGGCGACCATGTGCTGTTGCCAGACAATTCTTACGGCCCCAACAAAACATTGGCCGAAGGAGAGTTGCAATCGTTTGGGGTTTCGCACACTTACTACGATGCCATGAATCCTCAAGACCTGGCATCAAAAATTCAATCCAACACCAAGCTGGTTTGGTTAGAGGCACCTGGTTCGGTGAGTATGGAATTTCCAGACTTGGTGCAACTGGTAAAAACGTGCAAGGCCCATCCTGTTCTTACTGCCTTGGACAACACCTGGGGCGCAGGTCTTGCCTTCAAGCCCTTTGATTTGCTGGGAGATGGCAGCTTGTCTGTCGACCTCACTGCGCACGCACTGACCAAATACCCGAGCGGCGGCGGTGATGTGCTGATGGGAAGTGTCATGACGTCCAATGACGATTTGGCGCTTAAATTAAAACTCACCATGATGCGTTTGGGCATTTGTGTGGGCCCTAATGACGCAGAATCTATTTTGCGATCATTGCCTACCATTGGCTTGCGTTATGAAGCACAAGACCGCACAGCGCGCCACTTGGCGGCTTGGTGGCAAACTCAAGCGGCTTGTGTTCAAGTGATGCACCCCGCTTTAAAAGATTCGCCGGGCCATGACCACTGGAAAGCTTTGTGCGCGCCAACCGGTGATGCGGGTCTTGCCGCAGGTCTTTTCAGCGTCATGCTCCATCCCAAGTTTTCGCAAGACCAAGTCGACGTTTTTTGCGACCAGCTCCAACTCTTCAAGATCGGTTACAGCTGGGGCGGGCCGGTGAGCCTGGTGGTGCCTTACAACATTGCCAGCATGCGCACCAACTGGCCTTCACATTTGAAGCCTGGTCATTTGGTTCGTTTTTCAACTGGATTCGAATCAAGTAGGGATTTGATTGACGATTTAACGCAAGCCGTCAGCAGTTGCCTGAATATTTAAGCAGATTGCCAAGAGTTGGATGGCAAGCTGATACAGTGGATGCCATTCAATAGAAAGAAACATCTTGGCAACTCCCAATTACGGTTACGAAAAACGTCAAAAAGAATTGGCGAAGAAGCGCAAGAAAGAAGACAAGCTCAAGGCCAAAGCCGAGAGGAAATCAGACTCGCCTGACGACATTTCTTCAGGTGACGGTCTAAACTCCGATTTAGAAAGCGACACAGAAAGCGACACAGGAAGCGGCACAGGTAGCGCTGCAACTGAGCCCACCCAGCCCATGCCTTAACGGCACGCCTTTAAGCCCTCATTACTTTTTGGCAATCAGCATCTTTTTCAGCTGCGGCCACACATTGCGCATCATCATGGGTTGCGCTTTTTCGTTGGGATGGATCCGGTCTGCTTGAAACCATTTCAGCGGATCGGGATCATCAGCGACGCCTTTCAAGAACTGTTGGTTCAGTTGCGCGCCACTGTTTTGACTTACTTTCTCATAAGCTGCCGACATTTGCTTCAAATAATTCGCGCCGTAATTGGGTGGAACTTGCATCGCAATCACAAGCACTTTGGCCCCCGCTGTTTGGCTGGCTTTGACCATGCTCATCAAGTTGGCCTGGGTCATGCTCATGTCCAAGCCTCTCAACGCATCGTTGCCACCCAACTCAATGACCACAAGCGAGGGTTGGTGTAATTTTAAAAGCGATGGCAGGCGTGTAACGCCGCCTGAAGTGGTGTCGCCACTGATGCTGGCATTGACCCATTTCACGTCGATTGATTCTTTTTTGGCTTGTTGTGCCATTAAATCAACCCAGCCTGTGCCCCTCGTCAAGCCGTACTCTGCGCTAAGTGAGTCGCCCACAATCAACACTGTTTTCTCTTGACCGCGTGTGTTGGCTTCACTGGCTTGCACCGGCGGTACGAAGAAGTAAATACCCGCAAGTAACAAGCCCACCACAAGGCGGTTAAAGTGTCGGAGTCGCAATAGAGGTTGGTGCATGTCAGAAACAATCATTTCAATTCAGCACGTCAGCAAATCAGTGCAGGATGTCAGTGGAACACTGGCTATTTTGCGTGATATTGATTTCTCCGTAGAAGCTGGGGAAACTGTGGCCATTTTGGGCGCCTCTGGCTCCGGCAAAAGTACCTTGCTCTCCTTGATGGCTGGCTTGGACACGCCAAGCTCGGGACAGGTGATCTTGGCGGGTCGAACTTTGTTTGACATGAGTGAAGACGAACGAGCTGCATGGCGTGGTCAGCAACTTGGCTTTGTGTTCCAAAACTTTCAGTTGATGGGCCACCTCACTGCGCTTGAAAATGTCATGCTGCCATTGGAGTTAAGTGGCCAACGCGATGCAGCCCGTCTTGCCAAAGACATCTTGACGCAAGTGGGTCTGTCCGAGCGCTTGCAGCATTTCCCAAAAGTGCTCAGTGGAGGTGAACAGCAGCGTGTGGCTTTGGCCCGGGCCTTTGTGGTTCAACCCAAGTTGCTCTTGGCCGATGAACCGACAGGCAGCCTAGATGCACAAACAGGCGAGAGCATCATGGATTTGATGTTGACGCTGAATCAGGCGCGCGGAACCACACTCATTTTGGTTACGCACGATCAAAAATTGGCGCAACGTTGCAACAGAACACTGACTTTAAGGGCCGGACAGCTCATATCCCAAGGATAATCAAGGGATGTCATCTCCCAAAGTTCTATTCGGTTTCCATGCCGTAGGTGTACGTTTGAAAACGGCACCGCAGTCAATTGTTGAAATATATTTTGAGGTCACACGCCGCGATGCGCGCATGCGTCAATTCATCGAGCGCGCACAAGAGGCCGGCGTTCGCTTGATCGAAGCCGACAGCATGCGTTTGGCAAAATTGGCTGGCAGCCACGGCCATCAGGGTGTTGCTGCCCGCGTCGAAACTTTGCCACAAGCGCATTCCCTTGACGACTTACTGGACCAAGTGCAAGGCCCACCTTTGCTGTTGGTGTTAGACGGCGTCACCGATCCGCACAACTTGGGCGCATGTTTGCGAGTTGCAGATGGTGCCGGCGCACACGCGGTCATTGCACCCAAAGACCACGCGGCAGGCATCAACGCCACTGTGGCCAAAGTGGCCAGTGGGGCAGCCGAAACTGTTCCTTATTTCATGGTGACCAATTTGGCCCGCACGCTTGGTGAATTGAAAGAACGTTCCATTTGGGTTATCGGTACCAGTGGCGACGCTTCGCACACCATTTACCAAGCCGATCTCAAGGCGCCTGTTGCCTTGGTGCTTGGGGCTGAAGGGCCTGGTATGCGTCAATTAACTCGCAAAACCTGCGATCAACTGGTCAGCATTCCCATGCAGGGCGCTGTTGAAAGTCTCAATGTGTCTGTGGCCAGCGGCGTGTGTTTGTTTGAAGCGGTTAGGCAGCGTTTGCTTTAAAGCAGCCCCGCTGCGCCCAGTACGCCACCAGCCGCCACCAGCCAAAGTAAATGGATGTTGGTTTTCAACATCAAGAGAGTGGCTGCAGCGGTTACCAGCCACAATTTCCAGTCTTGCTGAAGGTCTCGGTGCGCTGCTGACAACAGCCAACCCGTTGAAACCAACAAGCCAATCACGATGGGCGCCATGCCCGTTTTAAAAGCGCGCACCGACAGCAAGTTTCTGTTGGTGTGTGCCCATTGCGTGGCTTTGTATGTCAGGATGGAGGAGGGCAACATGATGCCAGCCATGGTTGCAAAGATACCCAAAAAACCTAGGCTCCAGGCATGAGGGCCGGCTGACAAACCTCCACCTGCGTTCAAGCCCACATTCCAGCCCATCAAGGCGACAAACAACACATTGGGACCTGGTGCAGATTGCGCCAATGCAATGGATGAAGAAAAAGATGCCTCAGTGAGCCACTGTTTCTCATCAACCAAATAACGGTGCATTTCTGGTGCCGTAGTAATGGCTCCGCCAATTCCCAGCAGCGAAAGCAATCCAAAATGAATGAACAAATCAAACCAGTCTTGAGGGCTTAAATTCAAGATGGGATTCATGCTTGGTCCTTGTTCTGGGCTTTGAAGGCAGATTCTGCGACAAGTTTCAGTGAGCGATAAGCCAATAGGCAAGCCACAATGCCCAAACACGGCAAGACCCAAGTTAAGGGGAATCTCAAGACGCCTACCGCCACAAATGACATAGCTGCAAAGGCAATTGCCAGCCACAATCCCATGGGGTTTTGGGGCAGGGTGGTGCTGAGCTTTAAGCCAGATGCAATGATCAAGCCCGCAGACACGGCCCCCATGCCTTTAAGGGCACCCTGTGCAACTGGGCTGTCAGACACGCCGCCAAACAAGATGGCCAATCCCAAAACCAATACCAACGGGCCGCAAATGAGTCCGGCCACTGCCGCCAAAGCACCCGGCAGACCAAAGTACTTGCCACCCAGCATCAAACACAAGTTGACCACATTGGGCCCAGGCATCACTTGGGCCACTGACCACTCTTCGACAAACTGTGCATGGGTGAGCCATTTTCTGCGCTCGACCAACTCTCGTTGTACGACAACCAGCACGCCCCCCACACCTTGGAGGGCCAGCAAGGTAAACACAATGAACAATTCAGTTTTCGACTGGGGTTGACGGAGATCGGTGGCTTCTTCAGACATGGCGGCATTATCGCTGAGGCTGACGCCCCAAAGGTCTCTTGAGCCGCCGTTGTGAGCTTTGGAGACAAGCTGAGTTCAGCCTTCAAAGTTATCGGCAAGCGTTTATTAGGGGCTTAGAAAGACCTTTCAAGTGACGCGACCCCCTCTGAGGCCCTAAACTCAGGGGTATTCCCTTTCTATCTAGGTCCATGAACGCCTTCGTCGACGTCTCTTTTTTTCCGCGTGAAGCCAAACCCCTGAACAGTTATCGCAAGTTCTGGGCGTCTCGCTTTGGCACGGCCCCATTCTTGCCCATGAGTCGTGAAGAGATGACGCAATTGGGCTGGGACAGCTGCGACATCGTCTTGGTCACGGGTGACGCTTATGTGGACCATCCCAGCTTTGGCATGGCCGTCATTGGTCGCATGTTGGAAGCACAAGGCTTCAGGGTTGGCATCATTGCACAACCCGATTGGCAAAGCGCCGAACCCTTCAAAGTGCTTGGCAAGCCCAATTTGTTTTGGGGCGTCACGGCAGGTAACATGGACTCCATGATCAACCGTTACACGGCTGATCGAAAAATTCGCTCGGATGACGCCTACACGCCTGGCGATGTCGGAGGCAAAAGGCCCGACCGTGCAGCCATTGTTTACAGCCAACGCTGCCGTGAGGCATTTCCTGATGTGCCCATTGTCTTGGGCGGTATCGAGGGGTCTTTGCGCCGCATTGCTCATTACGATTATTGGTCCGATAAAGTGCGCCGCTCCATTGTGGTGGACAGCAAATGCGATTTGCTTTTGTACGGCAACGCCGAGCGTGCGGTTGTAGAAATAGCCCATCGCCTGGCTGCCAAAGTTCCTGTGCAAGACATCACCGATGTGCGGGGAACGGCTTTTGTCAGGCGCCACACGCCAGAGGGTTGGTTTGAAATTGACTCATCCTCTGTCGACACACCCGGTCATGTAGAAGCTCACGTCAATCCTTATTTAATGATCTCTGAGCAGGCCAAGAGCAATGGCGCAACTTGTGCTCGCGAAGACGAAGCACAAGCCGTGGCCGATCAACAAAATGCCAGCACGCCTGCTCAGGCAATCAAATCTGAACAGCCCTTGCAGTTTGTCTCCAATCCGCTCATGCCAGCCTTGAAGGGCAAAGGTTTGCACAAGGTGCCGCCAAGAGATCGAAGCGTGATTCGCTTGCCCAGTTACGAACAAGTCAAGAGTGACCCCGTTTTGTATGCGCATGCCAACCGTGTGTTGCACCTTGAAACCAACCCAGGCAATGCCCGTTGCCTGGTACAAGCCCACGGTGAAGACCATACGGCGCGCGATGTCTGGATGACGCCTCCGCCCATACCCTTAACCACGGCAGAGATGGATGCGGTTTTCGATCTGCCTTATGCGCGCAGCCCACATCCCAGCTACGCCGACGAAAATGGTTCTCACGACGGTGCTACCAAAATTCCGGCTTGGGAGATGATTCGCTTTTCAGTCAACATCATGCGCGGCTGTTTTGGAGGTTGCACTTTTTGCTCGATCACAGAGCACGAAGGCCGCATCATTCAAAGTCGCAGTGAAGCCTCCGTGCTTCGCGAAATTGAAGACATCCGCGACAAGGTGAAAGGCTTTACAGGTGTCATTTCCGATTTGGGTGGCCCCACGGCCAACATGTACCGTTTGGGATGCAAGAGCCCCGAAATTGAAGCCGCATGTCGCAAACCCAGTTGTGTTTTTCCCGGCATTTGCAGCAACCTCACCACAGACCATGGTCCCTTGATTCAGATGTACCGCAAGGCACGCAGTTTGAAGGGTGTTAAAAAGATTTTGATTGGTTCAGGCTTGCGTTACGACTTGGCTGTGCAAAGTCCCGAGTACGTCAAAGAGTTGGTGACACACCACGTTGGCGGGTATTTGAAAATTGCCCCAGAACACACCGAAATGGGGCCCTTGTCAAAAATGATGAAGCCCGGCATCGGTACCTACGATCGATTCAAAAGCTTGTTCGATAAGTTCAGTGCTGAGGCTGGCAAAAAGCAGTTCTTGGTGCCTTATTTCATTGCTGCTCACCCTGGCACCAGTGACGAAGACATGATGAACTTGGCTATATGGCTTAAGAAAAACGGTTTCCGCGCCGATCAGGTGCAAACCTTTTATCCAAGCCCCATGGCCAGTGCCACAGCGATGTACCACACCACTCGAAATCCGCTGCGTAAAGTAACGCGCGACAGCGAAAAAGTAGATGTGGTGAAAGGTGAAAAACGCCGCCGTTTGCACAAGGCCTTCTTGCGATATCACGACGCCAAACATTGGCCTTTGCTGCGTGAAGCGCTAAAGGCCATGGGCCGTGCCGATTTGATTGGCAATGGCAAACACCACCTCATTCCAACATGGCAACCGCTGTCTGATGATTATCAAAGTGCCCGACGCAAAAACAGCACACCTGCTGGCACAGCGCGCAAGGGTCAAATTTTGACCCAGCACACCGGACTGCCGCCCCGCAAAAAGGCTTAATGCGACAGCGTTTTGACAGGCTTAAAAGTTTTCAAAAAATTTAAGCCTGTAAAACATTGAGCAGTTCAGTTTCAATTTCAATTTGCTCACGATTGTGTTGAAGCGCAGAACCTTCAATGAGGAACGTGTCTTCTACACGTTCACCCAAGGTACTGATTTTGGCCAACTTCAGGCTGACACCATGATTTGCCAACACTGTGGCAACGCTGTAAAGCAGACCCAAACGATCGCTGGCTGAAATACTCAACAACCAACTTTGAGCTTTTTCATCGGGGTGCAACGTGATGCGGGGTGCAATGGGAAAGTTCCGGACCCGCCTTGAAACACGTCCTTTGGTGGGCGCTGGCAAGGTACCTTTGCGATCGATGGTGGTGCTCAAGCCAGACTCGACCATGGTGATCAATTCACGATAGTGCTCAGGCAACAGCGACGTCACCACTTGGAACGTGTCCAACGCATAGCCGTTGTTGGCCGTGTGAATTTTGGCGTCCAAAATGCTAAAACCAGCTTGGTCAAAATAGCCACAAATTCGCGCAAACAGATCGGTCTGGTCGGCGGTGTAAACCAAAATCTGCAATCCCTCGCCAATGGGCGAAATGCGGGCTCTGACAATGCTTTTGCCTGCCAAGTTGGCCACGGCGGTTTCACCTGGTTTTGCCACATAGCGAGACAACTGCCTTGCGTGCCAAGCTATTTCGCTTGCGTCGTGGCGCATGAAATAACCCACGTTCAGGGTGTCCCAAAATGCTTTTTGACCATCGTGAGGTTGTGAATGTCTGGCCAATTCAATCAGGGCTTCACGTTTGCGCGCTTCAATGACGGCATCTGCATCGGGTGCACGTCCGCCCAAAACGCGCAAAGTGTACTTGTACAAATCCTCTAACAGTTTGGCCTTCCATGCGTTCCATACTTTGGGACTGGTGCCGCGAATGTCTGCCACAGTGAGCAGGTACAAAGCCGTGAGATGGCGCTCGTTACCCACACGTTTGGCAAACGCAGCAATGACATCCGGATCGCTCAAGTCTTCTTTTTGCGCAACATGACTCATGGTGAGATGTTCGCTGACCAAAAATGCAATCAGTTTGGCATCCTCTTTGGGCACTGCATGTTGACGACAAAACTGATTGACCTCCACAACGCCTAGTTTGGAGTGGTCGCCACCACGTCCTTTTGCAATGTCATGAAACAAAGCAGCGATGTACAAAATATGGGGCTTGTCCCATCCAGCCGCTAACTGCGAGCAAAAAGGGTATTCGTGGGCATGGTCTGCAATGAAAAAACGCCTGACATTGCGTAACACCATCATGATGTGTTGATCGACGGTGTAGACATGAAACAGGTCATGTTGCATCTGACCCACAATGTTTCTGAACACCCACAAATATCGACCCAATACAGAGGTTTGATTCATCAACCGGAAGGCATGAGTGATGCCATGGTTTTGCTGCAAAATTTCTAGAAAAGTTTTGCGATTGACGGGATCACGTCTGAACTTGGCATCCATCACGTTGCGAACGTTGTAGAGCGCGCGAAGGGTTTTGGCGGACAAACCTTTGACGCCATGGGTCTGCTGAAAAAGCAAAAATGTTTCAAGAATGGCGTGTGGGTGCGTTTGATAGAGGTCATCACGAACGACTTCTAACAAACCATTTTTTTCATCAAAATGATCGTTCAGGCGACGCTTTTCAATGCGCAAGTTGCCGCGCAGAGCTTGCAGATGCTCTTCAATGTTGAGCATCAGAATTTGATTCAACTGCGTCACGGCTTTGGCGGACCAATAGTACTGACGCATCAGTACTTCGCTGGCCCGTTGGGTGTGTTTGCCCTCGGGGGTGCTTTTTGCTTGGTAGCCAAAACTCTCGGCCAAGACATGTTGTAGGTCAAACACCAAACGGTCTTCGCGTCGTTTGGCGAGCAAATGAAGTCTTGCCCGAATTAAGCTCAAAACAGCTTCATTGCGTTTGATTTGTTTGACTTCCAATGGCGTGGCCAACCCTTTTTTTGCCAAGTCGTCCCAAGTTCGACCTAAGCCTGCGGCGCGAGACACCCACAAAATAATTTGCAAATCACGCAAACCGCCTGGCGATTCTTTGCAATTAGGCTCTAGTGAATAGGGCGTATTTTCAAATTTGTTGTGTCGTTGTTGCATCTCCAAAGACTTGGCAACAAAAAAAGCATGGGGGTCCATGGCAGCTTGGTAGCTGTTTTGGAACTTGCCAAACAAGACTTGACTGCCTGTGATCAGGCGACTCTCTAACAAGGAGGTTTGAACGGTGATGTCCTTGGCAGACTCTTCCAAACAATCGTGCAGATTTCTAACGCTAGACCCAATTTCGAGACCACTGTCCCAGCAACTGCCAATGAAGGTTTCTAAGCGTGCTTTGAGCTCGGGCGAGTCTTCAGGATTGATCCCATCAGACAACAACACCAGCACATCGACATCTGATGAGGGAAACAACTCACCTCTGCCAAATCCACCCACGGCAATCAAAGCTTCACCTTGTTTGAAACCTGCTTGATTCCAAAGTTGAATGAGTAATTTGTCGGCCAGTAGTGCCAAGCGCATCAAGGCACGCTTCATGCCCCGGCCGTTGGCTGCACTGTTGGTAATGTGCGTCCAAAGCGCTTGCTTTTCTTGACGATATTTCTCTCTGTATACCGACAAGTCAGCCATACCTTATCCTTTGATGAATTCGGGCACCGGTGGGCTGCCTGCCGACAAGGTGAGTACTTCGTAGCCTGTCTCGGTGACCAAAATGGTGTGCTCCCACTGCGCAGACAGTGAACGGTCTTTGGTCACGATGGTCCAGCCATCGCCCATCTCTTTAATGTCGCGCTTGCCTGCGTTGATCATGGGTTCGATGGTGAAGGTCATGCCGGCTTTGAGCTCGTCCAAAGTGCCAGGTTTTCCGTAATGTAAAACTTGCGGTTCTTCGTGGAAAACTTTGCCAATGCCGTGGCCACAAAATTCACGAACAATAGAGAAGCCCAAGTTTTCGGCAAATTTTTGAATGGCCCAGCCAATGTCTCCCAAGCGAGCGCCTGGTTTGACCTGTGCAATGCCATGCCACATGGCGTCATAGGTCACGGCACACAATCGCTTTGCAGCAATGGAGGCTTCTCCTACCAAAAACATGCGGCTGGTATCGCCATGCCAACCGTCTTTGATGACGGTAATGTCAATGTTCACAATGTCACCTTTTTTGAGGGCTTTTTCATTGGGAATGCCGTGACACACCTGGTGGTTGATGGAGGTGCAGATCGATTTGGGGTAGGGCGAATAACCAGAAGGTTGGTAATTCAACGGGGCGGGAATGGTGCCCTGAACATTGACCATGTAGTCATGGGCCAGCCTGTCCAACTCGTTGGTGGTAACGCCTGGCACCACGAAGGGGGTGAGGTAGTCTAATACTTCGGATGCGAGGCGACCAGCAACACGCATGCCTTGTGCGCCTTCGGCGTCTTTAAGGGTAATTGTCATGGGGGCTGATTATCCCATTCCTCGCCGTATTTTGTGAAAAGTTGGCTGCCCAGCAGTTAAAATAGTGCTTCGTTCAATGCCCCAGTCAGCGGTATTTGAGACACTTTCCCTCTAGCCATCAAGGCCACCCAGTGACCCTGCAAACTCTCATCTTAGAAGGCGGCAACGCCCTCAGCGATTTCCGCATCCAGCAACTTGTTCCCCGATTGCAGGCTATATGCCCCGATGTTGTGGGCTTGTCTGGTCAGTATTTACATCTCGTGGCCAGTGTCACATCGCTAGAAGATGCTGCTCAACAGACCCTCAAGCAACTCCTGACCTATGGCGACCCAGCCCCCAGCGAAGCCATCGCCGCTGCATCATGGACCCTTTATGTCTCACCTCGCTTGGGCACGGTTTCACCTTGGGCCTCTAAAGCCACAGACATCGCGCACAACTGCGGTTTGTCCCTTCGTCGAATTGAGCGTTTGGTGTCTTACCGATTGAAATTTGCCGCAGACTTGCATGTGACCCAACTCAGTACAGATGTCAAACTTGCTTGGGCCGATTTGCTGCACGATCGCATGACCGAATCTATTTTGTCGCAAGCGTCTGATGCGCTGGCATTGTTCAACGAATTAGAAGCGCAACCCTTGTTGCATGTCGATGTGCTTCAGGGTGGGCGCAAGGCCTTGGCCAAAGCCAACCAAGAATTTGGTTTGGCGTTGGCAGAAGATGAAATCGATTATTTGCTAAGTTCATTTCAGCAATTAGGCCGCAACCCTTCCGACGTTGAATTGATGATGTTTGCGCAGGCCAACAGTGAGCACTGTCGCCACAAAATTTTCAACGCGCAATTCACCATCGATGGCCAAGCGCAAGAGCACAGTTTGTTTGGCATGATTCGCCATACGCATCAGCAAAACCCTCAGCATACCGTGGTTGCATACTCAGACAATGCATCCATCATGGCGGGTCATGAAGTTGAGCGCTTTGTTGCAAAACAAGGTGGCGCCTACCTCAAAGAAGCAGCCCTGCACCATGTGCTCATGAAGGTTGAAACGCACAATCACCCCACGGCCATTTCGCCATTCCCTGGCGCATCAACGGGTGCCGGCGGTGAAATACGCGATGAGGGTGCAACAGGTCGCGGCTCTAAACCCAAAGCGGGCATGACAGGCTTTACCGTGTCCAAATTGTGGGAAGGCACGCATGGCAAACCGGATCACATGGCCAGCCCCTTGCAAATCATGACCGAGGGTCCCTTGGGCGGTGCTGCGTTCAACAATGAATTTGGCCGTCCTAATTTGTTGGGTTACTTTCGTGAATATGAGCAAGTGGTCGATGGTGTGTTGCGAGGCTATCACAAGCCCATCATGATTGCCGGCGGTTTAGGCGTCATTGATGACATCCAAACCCAGAAGATCCAATTTCCTGCGGGCACCTTGCTCATTCAATTGGGCGGCCCCGGCATGCTCATCGGCATGGGCGGCAGTGCGGCCAGTTCCATGGCTTCTGGCACCAATGCGGCCAATCTCGATTTTGACTCTGTGCAGCGTGGCAACCCCGAAATTGAGCGACGAGCGCAAGAAGTTATCAACCAATGTTGGGTCATGGGCCAAGCCAATCCAATTTTGGCCATCCACGATGTTGGCGCCGGTGGTTTGTCTAACGCCTTCCCAGAACTGACCAACGATGCCGGTCGCGGCGCTCGTTTCGATTTGCGTTCAGTTCCCCTAGAAGCTTCTGGCCTGTCACCCAAAGAGATCTGGTCCAACGAAAGTCAAGAGCGTTATGTGCTGGCCATCGCGCCTGAATCACTCGAGACTTTCAAGGCATTTTGTGAACGCGAACGCTGCCCATTTGCTGTTGTGGGGGTTGCCACAGAAGAACGTCAATTGTTGTTGGTAGACGATGAAGCACAGCCAAAGGCATTGCAAACACCCGTCGACATGCCCATGAACGTGTTGCTCGGAAAGCCGCCCAAGATGCACCGCGATGTGACTTCTTTGAAGCGCAACATCACGCCCATCGATTTAAGCCAAGTTGATTTACAAGACGCGGTTTTGAAAGTACTCAGTCATCCTACTGTTGCCTCCAAACGATTCCTTGTCACCATCGGTGATCGCACTGTGGGTGGCTTGACGCACAGAGATCAAATGGTAGGCCCATGGCAAGTGCCGGTGGCCGATTGTGCGGTCACCTTGGCAGACTTCCGGGGCTTTAAAGGCGAGGCCATGAGCATGGGCGAACGCACGCCCTTGGCCAGTGTCAATGCGGCCGCGTCTGGTCGCATGGCTGTTGCAGAAGCCATTACCAATTTATTAGCAGCACCCATTGAACTCGACCGCGTCAAGCTCAGCGCCAATTGGATGGCCGCCTGCGGTGAGCCAGGCGAAGACGCAGCGCTCTACGAAACCGTCAAAGCCGTTGGTCTTGAATTGTGTCCAGCTTTGGGTATTTCCATTCCCGTCGGCAAAGACAGCTTGTCGATGAAAACGCAATGGTCAGTTGAAGGTCAAACGAGAAAAGTCACATCACCTGTCAGTTTGATCGTCAGTGCGTTTGCCAGTTTGCAAGATGTGCGCGGCACCTTAACCCCTCAATTGAACGCCACGCTAGATGACACCTCGCTCATTTTGATTGACCTCAGCAATGGTCAGTCACGCATGGGTGGTAGCATTTTGAGTCAGGTGCTTCAGCAATCTGGCGATCATGTGCCCGATTTGGAAACGCCTGCCAACTTGATCAATCTTGTCAAGGTCATCAACAGTTTACGCAGCCAAGGCAAACTCTTGGCCTATCACGATCGAAGCGATGGTGGCCTGTTTTGCGCTGTTGCAGAAATGTGCTTTGCAGGCCAAGTGGGCGTTGCACTCAACTTGGATTTATTGGTCACTGAAGGCGATGGCATCTCTGATAGCAGAGCGGACCATGGCGATGCCAAAAACTGGGCTCAACAAGTTAGCGCTCGGCGTAACGAACTCACCCTGAAAGCTTTGTTCAACGAAGAGTTGGGTGTGATCATTCAAGTCAATACCCAAGACCGTTCTGATGTGATGCAAGCCTTGCGCGACCATGGTCTGTCAAAGCACAGTCATGTCATTGGCAAAACGCGTCCTGCCCAATCCAGCGTGCAAAAAGGTGTGGGTGCTTTAAGCGTATGGCGAGATACACAAGAAATTTTCACAGCCAAGTTGGAAGATCTTCACCAAGTGTGGGACAGCGTCAGTTGGAAAATTTGCCAGCAGCGCGACAACCCTGCATGCGCAGACAGCGAGCACGCTGCTGTCGGCAGTCCTGACAATCCTGGTTTGCATGTGGCGCTCAGTTTCAAGCCAGAAGAAAATGTAGCAGCCCCTTGGCTTAATCTGTCCAAGCCCAAAGTGGCTATTTTGAGGGAGCAGGGCGTCAACTCGCATGTCGAAATGGCCTATGCTTTTGTAGAGTCTGGTTTTGAGTCACACGATGTCCACATGACCGATTTGCAAAGTGGTCGTGTGCGTTTGAACGATTTTCAAGGCTTGGTTGCTTGCGGCGGATTCAGCTACGGTGACACCTTAGGTGCTGGCATTGGCTGGGCTCGCAGCATCACGTTCAATTCCGCCTTGTCCGATGCATTCAAAGCCTACTTTGACCGCGCCGACACCTTTGGTTTGGGGGTCTGTAACGGTTGTCAGATGTTTGCTGAGTTGGCCGATATCATTCCCGGCGCACAAGATTGGCCTCGTTTCACCACCAACCAAAGTGAGCGTTTTGAAGCGCGTTTATCGATGGTAGAAGTATTGCCATCGCCCAGCTTGTTTTTCCAAGACATGGCCGGCAGTCGCATGCCTATTGCAGTTGCCCATGGAGAAGGTTTTGCCAATTTCAAATACCGGGGTGATGCAAACAAAGTCATTGCAGCCATGCAGTTTGTGGACAATTGGGGGCAAGTGACACAAGCCTATCCTGCCAACCCCAATGGCAGCCCAGCAGGTTTGACCGCCGTCACGACAGCCGATGGCCGATTTACCGCCATGATGCCGCATCCAGAACGGGTCTTTCGCAACATTCAGATGAGTTTCACAACCGGCGATGTGTCTGCCCACAGTCCGTGGCTGCGCATGTTTCAAAATGCACGCCGCTGGTTGAAATAAAAAAAGCACTGCACACCATGGGGTGTCAGTGCTTTTGTACAACGTGCAGCGGCACGTTGTTGTAGCGCCAGTAAATTACTGGACTTTTGCTTTGGCCCGCAAATCTTCTTGGAACTTGCCCAGCTTAGATTGCGTCAGTTGTTGTGTAATTTGTGGTTTAACTTCGTCCAACTTAGGCAACTGCGCATCACGCACATCGTCTACGCGAATGACGTGAAAGCCAAACTGACTTTTGACAGGTGCATCGGTCATTTGGCCTTTTTCAAGTTTAACCATGGCATTAGAGAACTCAGGCACATAGCTGGCTGCAGGGGCCCAATCCAGGTCACCGCCATTGGCACCAGAACCAGGATCTTTGGAAGCTTTCTTGGCCAGGTCTTCAAACTTGCCACCCTTTTTGATGTCAGCAATCAGGGCTTTGGCTTCGTCTTCTTTCTCTACCAAGATGTGGCGAGCGCGGTATTCTTTGCCGCCATTGGCTGCTACAAATTTGTCGTACTCAGCTTTTATTTCGGCATCCGTGACTGGATTCTTCTTTTGAAAGTTGGCGAACAACTCACGAATCAGCAAACTTTGACGTGCCAATTCGAGTTGCGCTTTGTAGTCTTCGCTGGCATCCAAGCCGCGTTTGCGAGCTTCTTGCATGAAAATTTCACGGGCAATCAATTCTTCTTTGATTTGCGCCAAAATTTCGGGGGTGACGGGGCGACCTGAGCGCTCGACCTGCTGCTTCAGGGCTTCGACACGTGAGCTAGGGACAGGTTTGCCGTTCACGACGGCTAGATTTTGGGCCAAAGCAGAAAAGCTCAGTGCTGCCACCAAGCTAAGGGCCAATTTGGAAAATTTCATCGGGTTCCTCAATTACAAGTCAGAAAATTAGGGTCGAAACTCTATGGCCAAAGCGTGAAGGCCGTTGTCTAAGAATTCTTGGAGCGAATCATACACAAGCCGATGGCGTTGAACGCGGCTCAGGCCTTCAAATTGCACAGAAGTGATTCGAACCCTGAAATGGCTGTTCATGCCACTTTCACTGGCGCCAGAATGGCCAGCGTGTTCGGCGCTTTCGTCGATGACCTCTAAAAAGCTAGGTTTAAATTGCTGTTGCAAGGCTGCCAGCATGAGGGGTTGCCAAGACTGGTTCACTGGCAAAGTCAAATTAGAAGTCATGTTTACTTTGGTGGCTCTGAGTTTTGATGGGTATTGGCATCGACTTCAGGGGGCACATGTTTGGCAATGTAAATGCCCGTACCCACAATGAATGTCAAGGGGAAAACGTAGCCCCAGATTTTAAAATTGACCCACTCTTCTGTACTGTAATAAGTTGCGACATAAGCGTTGAGTGCCGCCATGAAAAAACAATAGACCATCCACGACAAACCTAATGTGTTCCAGTTGTGTGTGGGTAAATTGACCTGAGAGCCCAACATGGATTTCAAGACATTCTTTTTGAACAGCAGCTGTGCCACAGCCAAGCCAAGTCCCATGCAAAAGTAAAGAAGGGTGGGTTTGAATTTGATGAATCGGTCGTCTTGAAGAAAAAGTGTCAGGCTGCCAAAAACCAAAATCAACGCCAATGTGGCTTTTTGCATGGTGGCCAATTTGCCTTCGAGCTTGTACATCCACAAACTTTGCACCACGGTTGCAGCCATCAAAACAGCCGTCGCGGTGTAGATGGTGTCTAACTTGTAAGCCGCAAAAAACAGCAGAATTGGAAATAAGTCGAGCGCAATTTTCATTTTGAAGAGGGGTTGAAATTCAAAGAAGCCGAGTTCATGCAATAGCGCAAGCCAGTAGGCGCTGGTCCATCTTCAAAAACATGGCCCAAATGTGCGCCACACTGCGCACAGACACTTTCAACGCGCACCATGCCGTGGCTTCGATCGACTTTTTGGGCCACAGCATTCTCGTTGGCTGCTTGATAAAAAGATGGCCAGCCACATCCCGCGTCAAACTTGGTATTTGAGTCAAACAGGACGGCGTCGCAACAAATGCACTTGTACTGGCCAGGCTCCCAATGGGTTTCATATTTGCCCGTAAATGGACGTTCGGTGGCAGCCCGCCGCGTTACTTCAAATGCCAAGGGCTCTGCATCTTTTGCGCGCAACCATTCACGCCATTCTTCGTCCGTTTGAGGCAAGTTGTTTGTAGACATAAAAATCAATTCTTGAAAAATTTAAGAAGAACAACTGATTTCAATTTCAGAAGCCCAAGCAGGGGGGAGATGGGCGTAACTTTCAAATGCAGGCTGTTCGTCAAAAGGCGACTGTAACAATTTGAAGAGTGTATCGACCTCTGAATGATCGCCATTTTTAGATTTTTGAATGGCCACTTCTACCAAATGATTGCGCAATACAAATTTTGGATTGACTGACAACATGCCCGCGACAGCATCATCGGCTTCTTGAGTTTGCAATTGCATCATGTAGTTAGACTGCCATGCCCCAAAAGCCGCCTGATCGATGAACAAGTCTCGAACCAACTGCCATGCTTGGCTGCTTTGATTGGACTCTTTGGCTGCATGACTTAAACGCCGCCAGAGCAGCGTAAAGTCTGTGCGCTCGGCGGTCATGATTTTGAGCAAGTCTTGAATCAAGGTCTTGTTGGTGGACGCGTTTGACTCGTTATTTTCAGACAAGCCCAACTTCATTGAAAATTGATGGGTCCAATTCGCTGTGTAGGCTGCTTTGAAGGGCTCTAAGGCTTTCATGGCGAGTTCCTGATCTTCAATCAAGGGCATCAGAGCTTGACCCAAGCAAAACAAATTCCAATAGGCTACCTGGGGTTGTTTGTCGTAGGCATAGCGGCCTTGGTTGTCAGAATGATTGCAAATGTGATGTGGGTTAAAACCATCCATGAATTGGAAGGGCCCGTAGTCGAGCGTCAGGCCCAAAATACTCATGTTGTCGGTGTTCATTACGCCATGGCAAAAGCCAACGGCTTGCCATTGCGCAATCAACTGCGCAGTTCTCAAACTTACCTCTAGCAACAAGTCAGCGTAAGGATTTCCCAAATTGTGAGGCAAGTTGGTGAGGTGATGCGACAGGACAAAGTCAGCTAATTTTTGCAGCGCAAGGGGGTCTGCTGATTGATTGGCAAAGTGCTCAAAATGACCGAATCGAATGAAACTTGGCGCCAGTCGGGTTACCACCGCGGCCGTTTCCAGTTCTTCACGCAACACAGGAAGGGCCGAACCCGTCAGGCACAGTGCGCGTGTTGTGGGAATGTTGAGTGCTGCCATGGCTTCGCTGCACAGATACTCCCGAATGCTTGAGCGCAGCACCGCTCTACCATCTCCCATGCGCGAAAAAGGTGTTTTGCCTGCGCCCTTGAGCTGAACTTCGTAGCAAGCTTTATCGGTTTGATATTCACCCAGGGCCAGCGCACGACCGTCTCCCAATTGTCCAGCCCAATGGCCAAATTGGTGACCGCTGTAAACAGTGGCGCGAGACGCCATGCCATCCCACAAACCGTTGCCACTGAAAACCGACAAAGCTTCAGGGTTGCCTAGCCATTGCAGCGGCAAGTCAAGGGCCTTTTGCAAGGCCTGATTTTGGGCCACCCAATGCGGTTCTGGCATGGGTGAGGGAAGAACTTCTGCAGAAAATGCAGGGCCAAGTGCGGCATAACGATTGATCCAAGTCATATTGACATTGTCGATGGCTTTGGATGGACCTATCAGAACACAGGGTTTACACCGACCTCGTGGCTCTCATGCTAAAAAGTGGTTTGTTCATGCAACAGAAATTGAAAAGGTGCCCATGCTCGGACTCATGCAACAGCAGTCATTGCTGATTTCTTCCTTGATCGAATTTGCCGACCGTCACCATGGTGATGGTGAAGTGGTTTCAAGACGTGTCGAAGGAGATGTCCATCGATACTCGTGGTCTGATGTGGCCAATCGGTCCCGACAAGTGGCCAATGCATTGGATACTTTGAAACTGAGTTTGGGCGATCGTGTGGCCACTTTGGCTTGGAATGGTTACCGCCATTTGGAGTTGTACTTTGGTGTCAGCGGTTCGGGGCGGGTGCTTCACACCTTGAATCCGCGCTTACATCCTGATCAAGTGGTCTGGATTGCCAACCATGCCGAAGACCAAGTGCTGTGTTTCGACATGTCGTTTTTGCCCTTGGTACAAGCGGTTCATGCCCGCTGTAAAACGGTCAAGCAGTGGGTTGCGCTGTGCGATGCAGACAAATTACCGACAGACACAGGCATTCCCAATTTAATCAGCTACGAGGCGCTCATCGAAACGCATGAAGCGCGCTACACATGGCCAGAATTGGACGAAAACACAGCGTCTAGCATGTGTTACACAAGCGGCACCACAGGCAACCCTAAAGCAGCACTTTACAGTCATCGATCAACTTTGTTGCATGCCTATGCGGCAGCATTGCCAGATGTGATGTGCATTTCTGCAAGAGATGCCATTCTGCCGGTGGTGCCCATGTTTCATGTGAACGCCTGGGGCATTCCTTACAGTGCTGCCATGACGGGTGCCAAGTTGGTATTTCCAGGCCCCGCATTGGATGGAAAATCGGTTTACGACCTCATTGAGGCTGAGAAGGTCACATTTGCAGCAGGTGTACCCACAGTGTGGCAAATGTTGTTAAGTCACATGAAGCCAGCAAACTTAAGGTTTAGCAGCCTCAAAAGAACGGTCATTGGAGGGTCAGCTTGTCCACCCGCCATGATTGATGCGTTTAGAGACGACTACGGCGTCGACGTTTTGCACGCTTGGGGGATGACCGAAATGAGCCCCCTAGGCACTTTGTGCACGCTCAAAAATAAACATTTGAATTTGCCCGCTGAGGCTCAAATGAAATTGCGTTTAAAGCAAGGTCGTAGCATCTTTGGCGTTGACATCAAAATTGTGAACGATGCGGGTGAGGCCTTGCCACATGATGGCAAAACATACGGTGATTTGTTGGTCAAAGGGCCTTGGATCATCCGCGAGTATTTCAAACAAGAAGGACCGGCGCCCTTGGTCGATGGGTGGTTTCCAACGGGTGACGTGGCCACCATTGACGAAGATGGCTTCATGCAAATTACCGATCGCAGCAAAGACGTGATCAAGTCTGGCGGCGAATGGATCAGCTCCATCGACATTGAAAACATTGCCATGGCGCATCCCGATGTTGTAATGGCCGCTTGCGTTGGCATGCCGCATCCCAAGTGGGATGAGCGCCCAGTGGTGTGTGTGGTCAAGAAACCTGGCAGTCTTGTGACCGCGCCAGATTTGTTGAAGTTTTATGAGGGTAAAACAGCCAAATGGCAAATTCCCGATGACGTTATTTTTGTGGAAGCCATACCCTTAGGCGCTACAGGGAAAATGCTGAAAACCAAGCTACGTGAGCAGCTTGCGGGCTACAAACTTCCAGGAATTTGAGCTTTCACCAGAGACAAACTTTGAGTCGCAGTCACTTGCGCGATACCGCCTAGGGCAAACCCCGAACAAGAAAACTTACAAAACAGTTACGCTGAACGCCGTTAGAGTTTTTTCATAACAGTTGGAGCTAAACATGAAATTTGCAATTCGTTCTATCGCTGTTGCCTCACTGGCAATGTGTGCTTTTGGTGCCTTCGCTCAAAAAGGTGAAACCGTCAAAATCGCATGGATTGATCCCTTGTCTGGCCTGATGGCGCCTGTGGGCAACAATCAACTCAAGAGCTTTCAATTCTTCGCTGAAAAATACAGCAAGATCAACGCAGCCGGCGTTAAATTTGAAGTGGTTGGCTTCGACAACAAACTCAGCCCCGCTGAGAGCTTGAACGTTTTGAAGGCCGCTACCGACCAAGGTATTCGCTACATCACTCAAGGAAATGGTTCTGGCGTGGCGGGTGCCTTGATTGAAGCAGTCAACAAGCACAATGAGCGCAACCCTGGTAAAGAAATTATTTTCTTGAATCACTCTGCTGTCGACCCAGATTTCACCAACAGCAAGTGCAGCTACTGGCACTTCCGTTTTGATGCAGACACTTCCATGAAGATGGAAGCCTTGACGACTTTCATGAAAGACCGTCCAGAAACCAAAAAAGTTTTCTTGTTGAACCAAAACTATTCTCATGGTCACCAAGTGGCCAAGTTCTTCAAAGAAGGCATCAACCGCAAGCGTCCTGACGTACAAATCGTTGGCGAAGACTTGCACCCCTTGGCTCAAGTTCGCGACTTTGCACCGTACATTGCCAAGATCAAAGCATCTGGCGCCGACTCAGTGGTCACCGGCAACTGGGGTTCCGACTTGGCCTTGTTGGTTAAAGCTGCCAATGAAGGTGGTTACACCGGCAATTTCTACACTTATTACACCGGCGTTACGGGTACTCCCACAGCCTTGGGCAAGAGTGGTGAAGGCCGAGTCTTCCAAATTGCCTACGGGCACTACAAAATGGGCGGCCAGATGGACAAATGGCAAGACGAGTTCAAGGCCAAGTTCAACGACGACTTCTACACGGGTTCAGTCCATAGCATCTTCGCCGTTTTGGGCGATGCCATGGCCAAAGCCAAATCAACTGATCCTGTCAAAGTAGCTGCTGCCATGTCAGGCATCAAGACGACCAGCGTGTTCAATGGTGATGTTGAGATGCGCAAGAGCGACCACCAGTTGCAACAGCCTCTGTACCTGACTGTTTGGAGCAAGGTCGACAAGAAGTACAACTACAGTGTTGAAAACACTGGCATGACCTTGGTGCCTGTGAAGGAATTCCCATCCTACATTTCCAGCACACCCACCAGCTGCCAGATGAAGCGTCCTGCTTAATTCATGTGAGTCTTCGGAAGGGCCCGCTCCTCAGGGGGTCGGGCCCTTCTTGTTTTTTGTGACTTGCCAAGGCTGGCGGAAAGTAGTTATATGGAGTTCTTCATCATCTCCATGCTCAATGGGTTGAGCTATGGGTTGTTGTTATTCATGCTCAGTTCAGGCTTGACCCTGATTTTCAGCATGATGGGGGTCTTGAATTTTGCCCATGCATCGTTCTACATGATCGGTGCCTATTTTGGTTACACCCTGACCAGTGTCATTGGGTTTTGGCCTTCTTTGATCATTGCCCCCATTCTGGTGGGCGCTACAGGTGTTCTGTTTGAACGCTTGTCTTTGCGCAAAGTGCACAAGTTTGGGCATGTTCCAGAATTGCTGGTCACCTTTGGCTTGTCCTATATTGTTTACGAGTTGGTTCAGCTCATTTGGGGCCGAACAGCTGTTGACTTCACACCGCCCGAAATTCTTCGGGGTGCTGCCTTCACCTTGGTCAATCATTCTGTCAATGGTTTGCAAATGATTTGGGGCGCAGCGCCTGCTGAATTGTGCAAAGCAGCAGATGCCAGCATTCGAGTGGTTTGCACACCTTTTCCTGCAACCCGAGGCTTCATGATGATTGTGGCCTTGTTGATGTTGTTTTCACTTTGGCTGCTCCTGACCAAAACACGCATTGGCCTGGTCATTCAAGCGGCCCTAACGCATCCTGAGACCGTAGAGGCACTGGGTCACAACGTGCCGCGAGTTTTCATGCTGGTGTTTGGTGCAGGGACTGGATTGGCAGGTTTGGCAGGCGTGATTGGTGGCAGTACTTATGTCACAGAACCGGCCATGGCTGCAACGGTGGGTTCCGTTATTTTCGTGGTGGTGGTGGTGGGCGGCATGGGATCTTTGTCAGGCGCCTTCTTGGCATCTGTCTTGATTGGTGTCATCCAAACTTTTGCCATTGCCTTTGATTATTCTTTTGTCAGTGTCGCCAAAGACTTGGGACTCAACTTGTCTGATGCCCTGAAGAACAACTCAGTATTAAAGTTGACCATTTCACAAGTTGCGCCGATCTTGCCTTACTTGTTCTTGGTCTTGATTTTGATTTTCCGTCCAAAGGGACTTTTAGGTACCCGAGAAGGATGATGTCATGACCAGTACCTATAAATTTAAACCTTATAACGTTGGCAGATGGGTCATCTGGAGCCTGTTTGCCATCGTCCTGATATTTGCGCCTTTGGTGTTCACCAGCAATTTGTCTGGCACCATGTTGGCTCAAATGGGCATCGCCATCATTGCGTGTTTGTCCTACAACATGTTGCTGGGGCAGGGCGGTATGTTAAGTTTTGGCCATGCGGTATATACCGGCCTTGGCTCTTTTGTTGCCATCCATGCTCTGAATTCAATCACCGGTGGTCAGTCCAACATCCCTGTCAGTCTGATTCCATTGGTCGGCGGCGTAGCAGGCATTGGATTTGCCGTTCTCTTTGGTTATGTCACCACCAAAAAAGCGGGCACACCGTTTGCCATGATTACCCTGGGTGTAGCCGAACTTGTGTTCGCCATGTCCTTGATGTTCTCTGAGTTCTTTGGTGGCGAAGCCGGCATCTCAGGAAATCGGGTTGCAGGTCAAGCCTTCATGGGCATTACCTTTGGTCCTCAGATTCAAATTTATTATTTGATCGCCATTTACACATTTGTGTGTGTGGCACTGATGTATGCCTTTACCCAAACACCCTTGGGCCGCATTTTGAATGCGGTACGCGACAACCCAGAGCGTGTGGAGTTCATTGGTTACAACACGCAACGTGTGCGTTATTTGGCGTTCATCATTGCTGGTTTCTTTGCAGGCGTTTCGGGCGGTCTCGGTGCGCTCAATTTTGAAATTGTCACGGCAGAGGTGGTGGGTGCAGGCCGTTCAGGTGGTTACTTGCTCTTCACCTTTTTGGGCGGCGCCACATTTTTCTTTGGCCCGATCATCGGCGGTATCCTGATGGTTTTGGCCTTCGTGTTGCTGTCCGAACTGACCAAAGCTTGGCTTCTGTATTTGGGCTTGCTGTTCTTGTTCATGGTGATGTATGCGCCTGGCGGCATTGCCAGCTTGATCATGATGAACTTGCGTGTTGCAGCGTTTGGCAAGCTCAAACAAATATGGGTCAGTTACTTAGGTCTTTTTGTAACGGCCTTTGTTGCACTCATTGGTGCAGGTGCCATGATTGAAATGGTTTACCACCTTCAACTGAACTCTGCCTTGGGTGACACCTTGAAATTCATGGGCGTCACTTTGAATGCCAAAGGTATTGACAGTTGGGTTGGGTCCATTTTTGTCATGATCACTGGCTTAGGCTTGTTTGAAATTGCCCGCCGTCATTTCATGATTGAGTGGGGCGACATTCAAGTCGACATTGAAAAAGAAATTAAACGTCGGGAGACAGCGTGATGTCTTATGCGCTAGAACTCAAAGATCTCCGAAAAAATTTCGGAAAAACTGAAATCATTCGTGGTGCTAATTTGGCCGTGAATGCCGGTGAACGTGTGGCCATCATCGGTCCCAACGGTGCTGGTAAGTCAACCTTGTTCAATTTGATCAGTGGTCGTTTTGGCCCCACCAGTGGCGAAATTTTGCTCAATGGTCAACGCATTGATCACAAAGCCCCCTACGAAATCAATCGCATGGGTTTGTCTCGCAGCTTTCAAATCACCAACATCTTTCCCAAACTCAGTGTGTTTGAAAACCTCAGATGCGCCGTACTTTGGAGCCTCGGTTACAAATACACCTTCATGAAGTTTTTGTCGGGTTTGAAAGATGCCAACGAGTTGGCTGAAAAGTACATGGAGATGATTCGACTCGACAAGAAACGAGATTTGTTGGCCATGAACCTCACTTACGCAGAGCAACGTGCTTTAGAAATCGGCATCACCATTGCCGGTGGCTCAAATGTTATTTTGCTTGACGAGCCTACAGCAGGTATGAGCAAAAGCGAAACCACCCGCTTTATCAGTTTGATCAAAGAAGTTACCGTGGGCAAAACTTTGCTAACTGTGGAGCACGACATGGGGGTTGTATTTGGCCTGGCCGACAAAATTGCGGTTGTGGTTTATGGCGAGGTGATTGCCTTTGACACACCAGAGGCAGTGCGCTCCAATGCGCGTGTTCAAGAAGCCTATCTGGGATCCCACGTGGCCGACGAACAAGCAGGAGGCCACTGACATGTTGCAGGTAGACAATCTTCACGCCTTTTACGGCAAAAGCCATGTTTTGCATGGCGTCAGCTTCGATGTCAAGCCAGGCGAAATTGTGGCGCTGTTGGGCCGCAATGGTTCCGGCCGATCCACAACGGCCAAAGCCATCATGGGTTTGGTCGATTGCCAAGGTCAAATCGACTGGAAAAGTCAAAATGTGGTCGGTAAAAAAGCCTTTGAAATTGCCCATTTGGGCATTGGTTATGTGCCCGAAAATCGTGACATCTTTCCTAAACTGACCGTTCATCAAAATTTACTTTTGGGGCAAAAAGGCAAGGGCAAGGGTAGCCGTTGGAGTTTTGACGACATGTACCAAATGTTTCCGCGTTTGTTGGAACGCCAACATACAGAAGCAGGCGTGTTGTCTGGCGGTGAGCAACAAATGCTGACCCTTTGCCGCACCCTCATGGGAGACCCCGATCTCATCATCATTGATGAGCCGACCGAGGGCTTGGCGCCCAAAATTGTCGAGTTGGTAGGTCAATATCTCAAAACGCTCAAAGATCGTGGCATTTCGGTGTTGCTCATTGAGCAAAAGCTGACCATTGCCATGAAAATTTCAGACCGTGCTTTGGTCATGGGCCATGGCAGCATTGTGTTTGAGGGAACGCCCGACGAGCTCAATGCCAACACTTATATCCGCAAGGAGTGGTTGGAGGTTTAAGGCTCACGCAGGAGCGAAAATATTCGTCCCATGAGCGACATGCCCCCTACACACGCCCTTGGAAACATCCTAGAATCGACCAAAATAGAACGCCCGTTCTATTTTGGGATTGACACCACCTTTAGAGGAAAACCAGCATGACCGCTGAATACAAAGTCATAGGCGATGTGGCCGTGATTACCATGAGCAACCCTCCCGTCAATGGGCTAGGACTTGCAACCCGCGTTGGCATCACCAATGGCTTGACCCAAGCCAACAGTGACGTCGCCGTCAAATCCATCATCATCACGGGTGCTGGCAATGCCTTTTCTGGCGGTGCCGACATCAATGAATTTGGATCGCCCAAAGCGATCCAAGAACCCAATCTGCTCAGCGTCATTCGCGCCTGCGAAAACTCTGCCAAGCCCGTGCTAGCCGCTGTTCACTCCGTCGCCATGGGCGGTGGTTTGGAATTGGCCTTGGGTTGCCATTACCGCATGGCAGCACCTGGCTGCAAAGTGGCATTGCCTGAAGTGAAGTTGGGCCTGATACCCGGTGCCGGTGGCACTCAACGTTTGCCTCGTGTGCTTGGTGTCGAACCAGCCCTCAACATGATCGTCAGTGGCGAACCCATCAACAGTGAAATGCTGGCCATGTTGCCAGGTCAAAAGTTGTTTGATCGCATGGCCACATCTGCTGAATCTCTGGCAGCTGAAGCCTTGGCTTACGCAAAAGAATTGGCCGCTCAGCATGCTGACGGTTCTACATTGCCTTTGGTTCGCAATTTGCCTTGCAAACACCCTCAGGGCGACGCGTACTTCCAGTTCGCTCGCAACATGGTCAAGGGCATGGCTAAAAACTACCCAGCGCCACCCAAGTGCGTGGACGCGGTTGAAGCCGCCACCAAGAAAAAATTTGAAGATGGCATGGTCTTTGAGCGTGAAATTTTCACCAACCTCATGTGGACACCTGAGTGCCGCGCCTTGCGTCACATTTTCATGGCCGACCGCGCTGCCTCCAAAATTCCAGATGTGCCAAGCGATACGCCAAAGCGCACCATTGCTTCCGTGGCCGTCATTGGTGCTGGCACCATGGGTGGCGGCATTTCCACGAACTTCTTGAACGCTGGCATTCCCGTCAAGATGCTCGAGATGAAGCAAGAAGCTTTGGACCGTGGTGTGGCCACCATTCGGAAAAATTACGAAGCTCAAGTTAAAAAGGGTAAGTTGAAGCAAGACAAATACGAACAACGTATGGCTTTGCTCACCACCACTTGGAGCTACGACGACATTGGCAGCGCCGACTTGGTCATTGAGGCTGTGTTTGAAGAGATGGGCGTCAAAGAAACCGTCTTCAAGAAACTCGACGAAGTAATGAAGCCCGGTGCCATCTTGGCTTCCAACACTTCCACTTTGGACGTCAACAAAATTGCTTCTTTCACCAAGCGTCCAGAAGACGTGGTGGGCATGCACTTTTTCAGCCCTGCCAACGTAATGAAGCTGTTGGAAGTGATTCGCGGCGCCAAAACCAGCAAAGAAGTTTTGGCCACCGTCATGGCTTTGGGCAAAAAGATCAAGAAAACAGCTGTGGTCTCAGGCGTCTGCGATGGCTTCATCGGCAACCGCATGATCGAGCAATACAGCCGCCAAGCAGGTTTCCTCATTGAAGAAGGCTGCACGCCCGCACAAGTCGACAAAGCCGTTGAGAAATTTGGTTTTGCCATGGGTCCGTTCCGCATGGGTGACTTGGCCGGTAACGACATTGGCTGGGCCATTCGCAAGCGCCGCAACGTTGAGCGTCCTGGTATGAAGTACAGCAAAACAGCTGACTTGCTTTGCGAAATGGGTCGCTTCGGTCAAAAGACCGGTGCAGGCTGGTATGACTACCAAGCCGGTAAGCGCGATGCCATTCCTAGCGCATTAGTGGTAGAGATGATTGAAAAACACCGTGCTGCTGAAGGCATCACACCCCGCAAGATTTCTGATGAAGAAATTGTGCAGCGTTTGGTGTTCTCCTTGGTCAACGAAGCCGCTCACATTTTGGAAGAGGGCATTGCCAGCAAGGCCTCCGACATCGACATGGTCTACCTCACCGGTTATGGCTTCCCCATCTTCCGCGGTGGCCCCATGTTGTACGCAGACCAAGTTGGTTTGTTCAACGTCGCCGAAGCCATGAAGCGCTTTGCCAAAAACCCACGCGACGATGCCGCTTTCTGGCAACCCGCTCCGCTGCTTGCCCGTTTGGTGGCAGATGGCAAAACATTCAACTGATCAGAGGTATTCAATATGACCAACGCCGTCATTGTTTCGACCGCACGTACACCTCTGGCCAAGAGCTGGAAGGGTGCTTTCAACATGACCCATGGCGCCACATTGGGTGGCCATGCGGTACAACACGCTGTTCAACGTGCAGGCATTGATGCCGCAGAAGTTGAAGACGTCATCATGGGTTGCGCCACACCGGAAGGTGCTACTGGCGCCAACATTGCACGTCAAATTGCATTGAAGGCTGGCATGCCCATTTCTGTGTCTGGCATGACCGTCAACCGATTCTGCTCTTCCGGATTGCAGACCATTGCGTTGGCAGCTCAACGCATCATCGCTGGCGAAGGCCAGGTCTATGTGGCCGGTGGTGTCGAAAGCATTTCTTGTGTTCAACAAGAAGCCAACCAACACATGCTGCAAGATTTGGCCTTGGCCAAGATGAAGCCAGAAATTTACTGGAACATGTTGCAAACAGCCGAGCAAGTGGCCAAGCGCTACAAAATCGGCCGTGATCGCATGGACGAATATGGCGCTGCCAGCCAACAAAAAGCTTGCGCAGCCCAAGCCGCTGGTTTGTTCAATGACGAAATTGCACCCATCACCGTATCTGCCGGTGTGATCGACAAGACCATGGGTCTGATGACCAAACAAGTCACTGTCAGCGTGGACGAAGGTCTGCGTGAAGGCACCACGGTTGAAGCCATTTCTGGTCTGCGTTCAGCATTGCCTGGCGGCTTGATTTCTGCTGGTAATGCCAGTCAGTTTTCAGACGGCGCAGGCGCTTGTGTGTTGATGGACGAGAAGTTGGCTGAACAACGTGGATTGAAACCACTCGGCCGTTTCTTAGGCTTTGCAGTGGCAGGTTGCGAGCCCGATGAAATGGGAATTGGTCCTGTTTACGCAGTACCCAAAGCATTGGCTCGTTTGGGCCTCAAAGTGTCCGATATTGATTTGTGGGAACTCAACGAAGCTTTTGCTGTGCAAGTTTTGTATTGCCGCGACACCCTGGGCATTCCACCCGATCGCCTCAACGTCAATGGCGGCGCCATTGCTGTGGGTCACCCTTACGGCGTTAGCGGACAGCGCCTCACTGGCCATGCTTTGATCGAAGGCAAACGCCGCGGTGCTAAGCGTGTTGCTGTCACCATGTGCATTGGTGGTGGTATGGGCGCTTGCGGTATTTTTGAAGTGCTTTAAAACCATTTTTTAAGCATCCACGGGCGTCCCGCTAGCCATGCAGGTCGCCCGTTTTTATTTTCACTGAGATATTTTTGCCATGAGCCTTCGTTCTACTTTAGACTTTTTGTTGTACGAATGGTTGGACGTGAACCAACTGCAACAACGCGAGCGCTTTGCCGATCACAGCCAAGAAACATTCGATGCCGTACTAGATACCTGCGAACGTATTGCACGTGAAAAGTATGCACCGTTCAATCGCTTGGTCGATACGGAAGAGCCTCGTTTTGATGGCGAAAAAGTGATCTTGCCCCAAGCGACGCATGATGCACAGAAAGCCTACGCAGCTTCTGGCATGTTGAGTGCAGCCCAAGACTATGAGATTGGGGGGATGCAGTTGCCATACACCGTCGAAGCCGCTGCCAACACATTTTTTGCCATGGCTTCGGTCAGCATGGGCTCAGGTTTGTTAACCGTAGGCAATGCCAATTTGCTCATGGCACACGGCTCAGAATTGCAAAAGAAAGTGTTTGCCCTGAATGAATTTTCAGGTCGCTGGTCGGGCACCATGTGCTTGTCAGAACCACAAGCAGGCTCGTCTTTAAGCGACGTGATGACACGCGCTACACCCGATGGTGCCGCTTATGAGCAAGACCCCTTGGGCGCTCGATATCGCCTCAAAGGCAACAAGATGTGGATCTCTGCTGGCGAGCATGAGCTCACCGAAAACATCATTCATTTGGTGTTGGCCAAAATACCCGGCCCCGATGGCAAATTGATTCCCGGCGTGAAGGGCATTTCATTGTTCATCGTGCCTAAGAAAATGGTTAACACGGATGGCCAACTCACAGGGGTTCGCAACGATGTTGCCTTGGCCGGTTTGAACCACAAATGTGGCTGGCGAGGCACCACCAACACACTGCTAAATTTTGGCGAAGGCAAATTCAAAGTTGCCACCGACAACACCGAGTCAGATGGCTCAGGTGCCGTAGGTTACCTGGTGGGTCAACCGGGTCGCGGTTTGGGCTATATGTTCCACATGATGAACGAAGCACGCATTGGCGTGGGCTTGGCCGCCACCATGTTGGGCATGGCGGGTTATGAAGCCAGCTTGGACTATGCGAAGAATCGCCCTCAAGGTCGCCCTGTGGCAGGTGGCACCCAGAAGGTGGTGAAGGATGCTGCACAGGCACAAGTGCGCATCATTGAACACGCAGACATTAAGCGCATGCTGTTGGCCCAAAAATCCTATTGCGAAGGCGCCTTGGCGCTCGAGTTGTATTGCGCCAAGTTGGTGGACGAGCAACACACGGGAACCCCCGAGTCTGCCGATGAAGCCCGTTTGTTGCTTGAAGTCTTAACGCCCATTGCCAAAAGCTGGCCCAGCGAATGGTGCCTCGAAGCCAATAGTTTGGCCATTCAAATTCACGGCGGCTATGGCTACACCCGCGACTTTCCTGTTGAACAGTACTGGCGTGACAACCGACTGAACATGATTCACGAGGGCACACACGGCATCCAAGGTATGGATTTGCTGGGCCGCAAGGTTTTGATGGAAGAGGGCAGAGGCGTCAAGTTGTTGGCTGCAAGGATGATGGCCACCGCTCAAAAAGCGCAAGGCATGCCAGATTTGGCGGACGATGCCAAGGCTTTGATGGCTGCACTTCAAAAGGTCACCCAAGCCACACAAATGGCATGGTCTACCGGACAACCTCAAGAAGCCTTGGCCAATGCTGTGCCTTATTTACAAGCGTTTGGTCACTTGGTGTTGGCTTGGGTTTGGTTGGATGTCAGCGCGTCTTGCCGCGGTGAGGCTTCACCTGCACAAACTGGCCGCCAAGCCGCTGCCAAATACTTCTATCGCTACGAATTGCCCAAAATTGATGCCTGGCTCAATGTGGTGGGCCAACGCGATATGACGTGTGCCAATTTGTCAGAAGAGGCTTTCTGATGAATCAGGCCATCAAGACAAATACCAGTCTGCGTCACATTGTGATGTGGACCTTGAAAGACGAAGCTGAAGGGCGCACCAAAGCAGAGAACATGCTGAAAGCGCGTGAAGTGCTGATGAGCTGCGCTGCATTGGTGCCTGGTATTGAACTCTTTGAAGTGGGGCTGAAATCGGACGGCCTTGATTGCACTTGCGATGTCATTTTGAACTCTGTGTTCAAAGACGAAGCCGCCTTGACGGCCTATCAAAATCACCCCGATCACATCGCCATCAAACCTTTCATGAAAGCCATTGTTGCTCAGCGACAGTGCATGGATTTTTGGAATTAATTTTTTACTAAGGATTGAACATGACACGTACCGTCAAACAACTCTTCGACTTAACTGGTCAAACGGCTTTGGTCACCGGTGGCTCACGCGGCCTTGGTTTACAAATGGCGCATGCCTTGGGTGAGGCTGGTGCCCGCTTGATGTTGAGTTCGCGCAAGGCAGATGATTTGCAAGAAGCTGTTGCTGAACTGAAGGCCGCAGGCATTGAGGCAGACTACATTGCAGCAGACTGCGGCAAAGAAGAAGACATTCGCCGCCTGGCTCAAGAAACGGTTAAGAAGATGGGCCGCATTGATATCTTGGTGAACAATGCCGGCGCCACTTGGGGCGCTGCAGCAGAAGTGCACCCCGTGTCTGCTTGGGACAAAGTGATGAACCTCAATGTGCGTGGTTATTTCATCTTGGCTCAAGAAGTGGCCAATTTGTCGATGATTCCAAATGGCCGGGGTCGCATTTTGAACGTGGCGTCGATTGCTGGTTTGGCTGGCAATCCACCCGAGATGCAAACCATTGCTTACAACACCTCCAAAGGTGCGGTGGTCAATTTCACCAAAGCCTTGGCTGGTGAGTGGGGTCAACATGGCATCACCGTTAACGCAATTTGCCCAGGCTTCTTCCCCAGCAAGATGACCTACGGCCTGCTCGAGAAAATGGGTGCCGACCGCATGGCCAGCCATGCACCTTTGCGCCGTTTGGGCGATGACGAAGATTTGAAAGGCTTGACCTTGTTGTACGCCAGTGAAGCCGGCAAACACATCACAGGTCAATGGTTGGCGGTGGATGGTGGCGTGAGTGCCATCATTGGTGGATAAACATTCCTATGAGCATTCCCTTTGGCGTCAATATTCCCTTCGTGGCCAACCTGGGCTTCACGCTGGAAAAGTTTGAAGGCGGCACATCCGAGTTGCACTTCAGCCCACGACCTGAGCACCACAACTCGTTTGCCATCACCCATGGTGGCGCCGTCATGACCCTGCTGGATGTGGTCATGGCCACAGCCGCGCGAAGTGTGGAGCAAGACATGGGTGTGGTGACCATTGAGATGAAAACCAGTTTCATGCGTCCTGCCAAAACCACTGAGGGTCAGCACTTGGTGGCCAAGGGATTGTTGTTGCACCGAACCAAAACCATGGCTTTTACGGATGGCAAGGTGTATGACGCAGAGGGTCAATTGTGTGCTCACGCCACAGGCACCTTTAAGTACGTCAAACGAACGCCTTCAGTCACAGCGCCCATTTCCACAGATTGATCCTTTCTGTGTTCATCATTTAAATCACAAGAGACAAACATGCCTACTAACAACATCATCGTTTTAGACAACCGCCCTGAAGGCGAAGCATCTGCTTCTAACTTCAAATTGATCACGGCAGAAACACCTGCACTTCAAGAAGGCCAAGTGCTGGTCAAGCACCACTACCTCAGCCTGGATCCCTATATGCGCGGCCGAATGAATGCAGGCAAGAACTACGCGCAACCTCAGCCTTTGGGTGAAGCCATGATTGGCGGCACGGTGGGCGAGGTGGTAGAGAGCAAGCATGCCAAATTCAATGTGGGTCAAACCGTTTTGTGCATGGGCGGCTGGCAAGAGTACAGCGTGATCAATGCCGATGCGGTCGGTGCACTCAAGCATGTCAATGCAGAGAAGATTTCTATCAGCCATTACCTGGGCGCTGTGGGCATGCCCGGAGTCACGGCTTGGTACGGTTTGGTCAAAATCATTCAAGCCAAACCTGGTGCCACTGTGACGGTGAGTGCTGCCAGCGGAGCGGTGGGCAGTGCATTTGGCGCCTTGGCCAAAGCACGTGGCTTTCGTGTGGTGGGCATTGCGGGTGGCAAAGCCAAATGCGATTACGTGGTCAACGAATTGGGCTTTGATGCGTGCATCGATTACAAAGAACACGCCGACTACATCTCTTTGTCTAAAGCGCTCAGAGACGCTTGCCCCAACGGCATTGATGGCCATTTTGAAAATGTCGGTGGCATGGTGCTGGATGCCGTGATGTTGCGTGCCAATGACTTTGCGCGCATTGCGGTGTGCGGCATGATTGCTGGCTACAACGGTGAACCCTTGGCCATGACCAATCCCACCTTGATCTTGAAGAGCCGCATGACCATTGAAGGCTTCATTGTGAGTGAGCACATGGAAGTGTGGCCAGAAGCTTTGGCTGAATTGGCAGAACTGATTGCAAGTGGCAAATTCAACCCACGTCAAACCATTGCCCAAGGTCTGGCTTCTGCGCCAGAAGCTTTCCTGGGCTTGCTCAAGGGTCAAAACTTTGGCAAGCAACTGGTGAAGTTGGTTTAAGTTGTCATTGACACAAGAAAGCAACGCCATGAGTCAACTCATTCTTCACCATTACCCAACGTCACCGTTTGCTGAAAAAATTCGTTTGATCTTGGGCTACAAAAAGTTGGCCTGGCAGAGCGTGATCATTCCGATGATCATGCCGAAACCCGACCTCACATCTTTGACGGGTGGTTATCGTCGAACCCCGGTGCTGCAAATCGGTGCCGACATTTATTGCGATACAGCCTTGATTTCGGATGTCTTAGAAAAACTGGCTCCCAATCCCAGCCTCTATCCATCACCCGTCAATGGTGCTTCCAGAATTGTGGCGCAATGGGCTGACAGCCAAGTGTTCCCAGCGGCCATGGCTTATAACTTTCAACCCTCAGGTGTGGCGGATGTTTTTGCCGGCGCACCCGAAGCGGTTGTTCAAGCCTTTGTCGCCGATCGTGCAGCCATGCGCGGCGGTGCGCCCAGAATGTCGATAGGCGAGGGCACCAGCACTTACAAAAGTCAATTGCGCCGCTTGTCAGACATGCTGACAGAGCATCCTTATTTGATGGGGGATGTGCCAACCATCGCCGACTTTTCTGCTTATCACCCCATGTGGTTCACCCTAGAACGAACACCCAGTGTGGCTGGCATCTTAGACGCAACACCTTTGCTAAAAAACTGGATGACTCGCATGAAAGCCATCGGTCATGGTCAACACGACAAGATGAAGTCGGATCAAGCGGTAGAGGTGGCCAAGAATGCAAACCCAGAAGATATTTCACAGCTTGCATTTGTGGACGATCATGGCATTGCTTTAGGTTCAAAAGTCACCATCACTGCCGATAACTTCGGTTTAGAACCTACCCCTGGTATTTTGGTCGCAGCAACCAAAACTCGTCTCACACTGCGTCGTGAAGATGAGCGTGCTGGAACGGTTCATGTTCACTTCCCTCGTAACGGATTTATTTTGAAGAAAGTCAAATCATGATTCGCAATTTTGAAAACAAAACAGCCGTCTTAACTGGCGGTGGCTCTGGATTCGGCTTGGAGTGCGCTCGCATTGCGGCTCGGTTGAAAATGAATGTGGTGTTGGTTGATGTGCAGCAAGATGCACTCGACAAAGCAGAAGCAGAAATCAAAGCCACAGGCGTCAAAGTTTTTGCAAAACGCGTGGACGTTTCCAATGCGGATCAAATGGAAGCCTTGGCCAAAGACTTACAAGCACAATTCGGTGCGCCTCACTTTGTTTTCAACAACGCTGGTGTCGGTTCAGGTGGCTTGGTCTGGGAAAACACCGTCGCCGATTGGCAATGGGTGTTGGGTGTGAATGTTTGGGGAGTTGTTCACGGCGTGCGTTTGTTCACGCCCATGATGTTAGATGCCGCCAAAAAAGACCCGGCCTATGAAGGTCACATTGTGAACACGGCCAGCATGGCCGGTTTGCTTACAGCCCCCAACATGGGCGTGTACAACGTCAGCAAACACGCGGTAGTCGCTTTAACTGAAACCTTGTACCAAGATTTGAAACTTGTGACCGACCAAGTCAGTGCCAGCGTTTTGTGTCCCTATTTTGTCCCCACTGGCATTAGTCAAAGCCATCGTAACCGTCCGGCAGATTTGCCACATCAAAAGGCCACCAAAAGCCAACTGATTGGCCAGGCCATGAGCGACAAAGCTGTCAGTAGCGGCAAGGTGTCTGCAGCCCAAATGGCTGAAATGGTGTTTGAGTCCATTGCCAATGATCAGTTCTACATTTACAGCCATCCACAAGCGCTAGGCAATGTTCAAACCCGCATGGAAGCCATCGTTCAGCAGCAAAACCCGCCCAACCCGTTTGCTGCACGGCCTGATATTGGCGAAAAATTGAAAGCTGAACTGCGCAGCTAAAAAAGAGCCACCGGAGTGTGGCAAACTCGTCGGTTGAGTTGTAAAAATCCATAGAAGTTAGCCGACGAGATGCAGAAAATATTGGGCCAATTGGCCACTGAAATCAAAATCCGCCCCGAACAAGTTCAGGCGGCTGTGAGTTTGTTAGATGGCGGCGCAACCGTGCCGTTCATAGCCCGTTATCGCAAAGAAGTGACTGGCGGTTTAGACGACATTCAATTGCGGGAGCTGGAATACCGTTTAGGCTACTTGCGTGAGTTGGAAGAGCGCCGTGCCACCATCCTCAAAAGCATTGCCGATCAAGGCAAGCTCACACCCGAGTTGCAATTGGCCATTGACCAAGCAGCCACCAAGCAAGACTTGGAAGATTTGTATCTTCCATTTAAACCAAAGCGCCGCACCAAGGGCATGATTGCCAAAGAGGCTGGCATCGAACCGTTGGCCGATGCCTTGTGGGCTAACCCTTCGCTTGATCCGCAAGTTGAAGCGCAGCCTTATTTGAAACCTGCCGATGCCATTGAAGGTGCCGACTTTTCAAGCGTAGGCGCTGTATTAGATGGCGTTCGCGACATCTTGTCTGAGCGCTGGGCAGAAGACGCCTCTCTAATTCAAGCACTGCGAGAGTGGCTTTGGAAAGAGGGCTTGTTTACCAGCCACTTGGCCACAGGCAAAGACGAGAACCAAGCCGAAGTGGCCAAGTTCAGAGATTACTTTGATTACAGCGAACCCATTGGCCGTGTTCCTTCGCACCGTGCCTTGGCCGTGTTTCGTGGTCGCGGTTTGGGGTATTTAGATGCTAAGTTGACATTGCCCGAACCCGAAGCCCTTCATGCGACTGGAGCACCCCTCACTGCAACGGCAGCTGCGCAAGCTGCCAATGCGTTGGCAGAAGGTCGTATCGCTTTGCACCTTGATTGGTCTCACAGTGCAAGACCCTCTGACGATTTGATACGCAAAACCATTTTGTGGACCTGGCGTGTCAAGCTCAGTTTGTCTTTAGAACGTGATCTCTTTGCACGCTTGCGTGAAGAAGCCGAAAAAGTGGCCATCAAAGTTTTTGCAGACAACCTTCGAGATTTATTGCTGGCAGCACCTGCAGGTCCTCGTGTGGTGTTGGGCTTAGACCCAGGCATTCGCACTGGCGTTAAGGTTGCTGTTGTTGATCACACGGGAAAATTGGTAGAGACTGCTACGGTTTATCCCCACGAGCCTCGCCGTGATTGGGATGGCTCTTTGCATACTTTGAACAAACTGTGTCAAAAACATGGTGTCAATTTGATCGCCATTGGCAATGGCACGGCTAGCCGTGAAACCGACAAATTGGCCGCTGATTTGATCAAGCAACTTAAAACTCCTGACAGTCCCGAAATTCAAAAAGTGGTGGTGAGCGAGGCGGGCGCTTCTGTCTATTCAGCCAGCGAATTTGCAAGCCAAGAAATGCCGGATGTCGATGTGAGCTTGCGTGGTGCGGCCAGCATTGCACGCCGTCTCCAAGATCCATTGGCTGAGTTGGTCAAAATTGATCCTAAGTCCATCGGTGTGGGGCAGTACCAACACGATGTCAATCAAACTGAATTGGCGCGTACCTTAGAAGCCGTGGTAGAAGATTGTGTGAACGCTGTCGGTGTTGATTTGAACACTGCCAGTGTGCCTTTGCTGTCTCGCGTTTCTGGTTTGTCCGGTGGTGTTGCCAAAGCTGTTGTGCGGTGGCGTGAAGCCAATGGCGCATTCAAAAATCGTCAAGACTTGCTGAAGGTCACCGGACTTGGTGCCAAAACTTTCGAGCAAAGCGCAGGCTTCTTACGCATCCGCGGTGGTGACAATCCATTGGACATGACAGGTGTTCACCCCGAAACCTATCCCGTGGTGGAAGCCATCATGGCCAAAGTGGCACAGCCGGTTGAAAACGTCATGGGCCGCGCAGACATGCTTAAAACTTTGCGCCCAGAATTGTTTGCCAACGATAAGTTTGGCGTCATTACCGTCAAAGACATTTTGGTTGAATTAGAAAAACCAGGCCGTGACCCTCGTCCAGATTTCAAGGTGGCGCGTTTCAATGACGGTGTAGATGACATTCGAGATTTGAAGGAAGGCATGATTTTGGAAGGTACTGTCAGCAACGTGGCGGCCTTTGGCGCCTTTGTTGACTTGGGCGTTCACCAAGACGGCTTGGTTCACGTCAGTCAACTCAGCAACAAATTCATCACCGACGCACGTGAGGTGGTCAAGACAGGCGATATTGTCAAAGTCAAAGTGACTGAAGTGGATGTGGCACGCAAGCGCATTGGCCTCACCATGAAACTGAGTGATGCGGCACCGTCTGGTGCGCAACGTGGACGAGAAAACCGTTTCGAGGGCGGCCCGCGTCATGGCCATCAGAGCCAACGCACGCAAGGTCCATCGCAGTCAGGCAATTTAGGCCAAAGTGCGATGGCTTCTGCATTTGCCAAATTGCAAAACAAGGGTTGAGGCATTGCATGAAAGCACTTGCCATCTATGCAGGACCTCAAGCAAAGCAACACTTGGCTTTGCATGGACTCAGTGCATCCGATGTGCGTGTGATTCCGGCTGCGGCAGGGGGGCCGAAAGGTTTGATTCTTGGCCCTCTTGATCGGTTCATGTTCAATGAGTGGTTGCCGAATAGTCAGCAATCCATTGATTTGGTCGGCGCCTCCATTGGTGCATGGCGCATGGCAACGGCCTGCTTACCTGAGAGTCGCGCTGGCTTGTTGCGACTTGAGCATGATTACATTCATCAGCACTATGAACTAAAACCTGGTCAAAAGTTTCCCAGTGCGCAGCAAGTCAGCGAATCATTTCGTCAAAATTTAGATTTGTTTTACGGTGGCTTGGTTGAAGACTTGTTAAGTCATCCACGTTTTCGCCTTCATGTGTTGACATCGCGTGGCAAAGGTCTGCTTCATCGAGAACATCCTGTCCTCAGCCCTTTGGGCTATGGTTGTGCATTTTTAAGCAATCTGATCAGTCGCAAGGCCATGGGTGCATCCTTAGAGCGCGTGGTGTTCTCATCTGCAGGTGCCTTGCCGTTTGGCACACAAGATTACGCAACACGGCATTTGCCCCTGACAGCTTCGAATTTCATGGATGTGCTGCAAGCCAGTTGCGCCATTCCATTTGTGTTGAAGGCTGTCCATGACATTGAAGGCGCACCGCGGGGCGCATATTGGGATGGCGGCATCACGGATTATCACTTGCACCTTGATTGGTGCAGTGCTACCAATGACAACACACCCAGTGGACTGGTCTTGTATCCCCATTTTCAAAAAGCCGTGGTGCCCGGATGGCTCGACAAAGGCTTGAAATGGCGACACAAAGCCAGCTCATTTCTTAACAACACCTTGGTGTTGGCGCCACGTCCCGAGTGGGTCCAAACGTTGCCCAATGGCAAATTGCCCGACCGCACGGACTTTGCCACTTATGGTCAAGATCTACAGGCGAGGGTGAAGGTTTGGCAAGCCTCTACTTCAGCCAGTCAACAAATGGCAGATGAGTTTGCGGCTTGGTTGGAAAAACCAGACATGGCCTGCGTGCAAGACCTCTGATCACATAGAGGCCGAGAGCATCTCTCGGTATTCTTCGGGTGTTGCAATGCGGGGGTTGGTTTTGTGGCAGTGATCGGCCATCGCTCCGTGAATTACCGCATCAAATTGTGACTCGGTGACTCCCATGGCTTTCAAGCCTGTGGGCAAACCTAGTCTCGCACTCATGTCTTGAATGGCCAGCGGAATCTCTGAGCCGGAGGTTAAACCCATGACTTGCGCCATGCGGTTCAATCGATTTTCTTTTTGCACAGTTTCAGCATGGGCATTGAACTGAACGACCGCAGGCAAGAACATGGCATTCAAAGTGCCATGGTGTAAGCGGGGATTGACCCCACCTAAACTGTGACTGAGCGAGTGAACGCAACCCAAACCCTTTTGAAAGGCCATGGCTCCTTGCATCGAGGCGCTCATGAGGTGCATGCGCGCCTCTTTGTCTTGGCCATTTTTTGTAGCGCGTTCAATGTGCGCCCAAGCGCGTTGCAGGCCATCCAAACCAATGCCATCTGCAGGCGGGTTAAAGGCCGGCGCCATGAAAGTTTCCATGCAATGGGCAATGGCATCCATGCCAGTTGCAGCAGTGAGCATAGATGGCAAGCCAAAGGTTAGCTCGGGATCGCAAATGGCGGCTTTGGGAACGATGAACCATGAGTGAAAGCCCAGCTTTCGACCGTCGTCCACAATCAAGATGGCGCCACGGGCCACTTCGCTGCCGGTGCCACTGGTGGTTGGGACTGCAATGAGCGGTGCGACACGGTCTGTAATTTTGAGTGAGCCGCCTTCAATGGTGGCGTAGGTTTTAAGGGGGCCTTGGTGCGTGACGGCAATGGCCACACATTTGGCGCAGTCAATGGAGGAACCACCCCCAACTGCAATCAAGCCATCACAACCCTGGGCCTTGTAGACTTCGCTGGCTGCGCGCACAGCGGCCTCAGTGGGATTGGAGGGGGTTTGATCAAATACCGAAACCTGAATGCCAGGCAGCGCATCCAAGGCTTTCTGCAAAATGCCTGCTGCTTTCACCCCTTGGTCGGTGACGATGAGAGGTTTTTGAATACCGACGCGCTCGCACTCTTGTTTTAAGAGTTGGATCGCGCCGAAATCGATCTGAATCTGGGTCACGTAGTTAATGAATGCCATGGTATTTTCTCTGTATGCGTTACGATCAACTCTACTGCATGACGCATTGCAAGTCAGCCTCTACAACCCTCAAAAAGTCACATTGGCGATAAAAAAGCCTCCATGAGCTCACACTACAACCCTCACAGCCGGCTGACCGAATCCATGCGCTTGGTTCTGCGCAACATTGAACGGGCAGGGCGCCCCCCGATGTACCTGTTAAATGCACAACAAGCGCGTCTGTTTTATGAAATGTCGGCCAGCATTTTGGATTTGCCTGAACCTCCAATGGCTCGGGTTGAGGACTTGCGAATTCCCATGCGTGATGGTCAATCGATCAAAGCCAGGTTGTTTGCGCCTTACCCAAAATCGCATGCATCCCCAATTCCTACGTTGGTGTATTTCCATGGGGGTGGATTTACCATTGGTAGCATTCAAACGCACAATGTTTTATGCCGTGAATTGGCACGCATCGGCCAATGTGCTGTGATTTCCGTCGACTACCGTCTTGCACCTGAGCATCGTTTTCCTATCGCAACAAACGATGCCTGGGATGCTCTTCAGTGGGTTGCAAAAAATGCAGTTTCGATGGGTCTACACGCCAATGCATTGGCTGTGGGGGGCGACAGCGCCGGCGGCACATTGGCTGCAGTTTGTGCCATCCACGCCAGAGATGCCGGCTTGAAACTGGCCCTTCAGCTGCTCATTTACCCAGGGACCGCCGCACGCCAAGAAACCACCTCCCACCACACCTATCAATCAGGCTTCATGCTTGATAAAGCCACCGTTGATTGGTTTTTTGACCATTACATTGATGCCAAAGACCGAGACGATTGGCGTTTCGCACCGATGCTGGCAGAACGACATGACGGTCTTGCGCCGGCTTGGATCGGTTTGGCAGAATGTGATCCCTTGGTCGATGAAGGTGTCGCCTATGCCGATTTGCTGCGCATGGCAGGTGTGAAGGTCGATCTTGAGATTTACCATGGGGTGGTTCATGGCTTTGTCAACATGGGCCGCGTCATTCCAGAAGCGGGTCAAGCCCATCAGGATGCAGGCCGCGCATTGAAACATGCCTTCGCTTTAGGCCAATGATTTTTGATTGTCAGAAAGAATTTTTTCATGAAACGCAGTGACTTCCGATTCTTCCATCGCCTTCGCGTGCGGTGGGCTGAAATTGACATGCAAAAGATTGTGTTCAATGGCCATTATTTGACCTACATCGACACCGCTGTTACTGCGTATTGGGGGCGTGTTGCCTTGCCTTACGAAACTGCTTTTCACATCTTAGGTGGGGAGTTGTATGTCAAGAAGGCCACTTTGGAATACCACGCATCTGCGCTCATGGACGATGACCTCAGTGTGGGCATGAAGTGCAGCCGACTCGGTAAATCGTCCATGGTGTTTGAGGCAGGTATTTTTCGTGGTGATAAGTTGCTCATCAGTGGCGAATTGATCTATGTTTTTGCTGACCCGTTGACACAAACTTCCAAACCTATTCCAGAAGCTTTGCGAAACATTTTGTTGATCTATGAGGCTGGTGAATCTGTGGTGGACTTGAGGATAGGCAGCTGGGACGAATTGAAAGATGGCGCCGCTGCTTTGCGCACAGAAGTTTTTGTGCATGAGCAAGAAATTCCGCAAGAACTCGAATGGGACGAACATGACGCAAAGGCGGTTCATGCAGTGATCTGGAATAAATTGGGTCAACCTGTTGCCACAGGCCGATTGCTGCAGCCGAAGCCTCAAGTTGCACAAATAGGCCGCATGGCTGTTGCCAAACCTTTGCGCGGTGGTAACTTAGGTCGCAAAGTGATCGAGGCCTTCATTGAGACAGCACGCAAGCGCGGGGACAAGGAAGTGATCTTGCATGCGCAATGCAGTGCGGAAGGTTTTTACCGTCGATTGGGATTTCATGCACATGGCGACATCTTTCAAGACGCCGGCATCGATCACATTGAAATGAGTTTGAAGCTCGCTTAAATGTCTTCAAGCAAAGGGTAGGGCAAGGCATGGAGGTGTAATTCAGGCCCCTCTGGATTGCCTAAGTGCAAGACTTGAGTCGCTGCATTGACTTGCATCGACACGATGCCCCACCACTTAGGGGCTTCTGTTTTAGACGCATTGTCATTTTCAGCAGCACTGGCCACCGTACCGCAAGCTTGGTCTGGGTCATCGGCCGAAAATACCTCTTGGCCGACTTGCATGGGGAAATGGCAAGCCACAATGAAAGCACGTCGTTTCAAGGTGCCTCGAAACTGACTTCTGGCCACCACTTCTTGTCCTGGGTAGCACCCCTTTTTAAAACTCACACCTTCCACCGATTCGTAGTTCAGCATCTGTGGCACAAAGGCTTCGGTGGTGGCTGTTTGAACTCTGCTGATGCCCGATAAAACTTCGGCCAATTGCCATTCATTTTCAGTTGCGGCTGGCAATGACTGGTTTAAAAACGCAAGAGAAGAGGGCGTTTCTTTCAGACCCATCCACAGAACACGTGAAATGTGAAAACCAGAGTTCTTGGCACTGTGCAGTTTGATGAAATAGCCTTCGCCCTCCTGTTTTGCATGCCATGGCATTTCAGACTGCAATGCTGGGCAGGCTTGATCTGCCGTAGTTCCCAAGAGACCCCGCATTTCATAACTGGCGGTGACATCCGTGAGTTTAAGTTTGGCGCGCATCACAAACATGGACAAACGCTTGAGGGTGCTTTGCAACAAGTCTTGATGACATGCCAACAGGTACTTTTCTGAACTGAGTTTGAGCACCACAAAACTGGCCATCAATCGGCCCTTGGCCGAGCAATAGCCAGCAAAACGCGATTGCCCCACCGGCAAGAGTAAAACATCGTTGGTCAGTTGACCTTGTAAAAAGCTGCCCACATCAGGCCCCTCGGCCAAAATGAGCCCCCAATTTTGGGGCGCCACACTGCCAGAGGGTGAGAATTTCAAATCAGGTTCAATCAGGTCCATGCCTGAATTATGATCTGCTCTTAAAACCCCAAAGGATCCAAGGTTTGAATCGACCTGCTTCAAAAGCCAAAAAAAGCAAAAATTCACGAAACAGAAACTCGTGGGTAGTTTTTCTGACCCTGTTTGCTTTGTCGGTATTGACCGTGCTGGCTGCAGTTGTGTACTGGCTTCATAGTCCAATGGGTTTCAAGCCCCCTTATTTGAATGCTTCCCCTAGCGTTCAAGTCCTTGATTTGGCCGTCGAACCAGGCACATCCCCCAAAGGCGTAGCGCAAGCAATTGCCGATGCAGGAGCCGATGTGTCACCCGAATTGTTGCGATTTTGGTTCAGGGTATCAGGACAAGACAGGGCCATCAAAGCGGGCAGTTATGAAATCACCCCTGAGATGTCGCCTCGCGTTGTGCTCAACATGCTGGCTCGCGGTGAAGAAACACTCAGAACGGTCACCCTGGTTGAAGGTTGGACTTTCAAGCAATTCAAACAAGCCCTGGCCAAGTCCGACAACTTGAAACTCACCATCCAAGGCATGACCGACGCGGAGATCATGGCGCAATTGGGTCGGCCCAATCTCCATCCAGAAGGTCGTTTTTATCCCGATACCTACACCTATGCCAAAGGTTCCACCGATTTGGCACTTATGCAAAGAGCACTCAAAGCCATGGACCGCCATTTGGCCAAGGTATGGAGTCAAAAGAAAACCAATGTACCCTTAACCCATCCTGATGAATTGCTGATACTGGCCAGCATCGTAGAAAAAGAAACTGGCCGGGCTAGCGATCGCCCGCTTATTTCTGCTGTGTTCCATAACCGACTCAAAATGGGGATGCGTTTGCAAACAGACCCCACTGTCATTTACGGCTTGGGAGATGCGTTTGACGGCAATTTAAGGCGCATCGATTTGCGCACCGATACGCCTTACAACACCTACACCAGAAGCGGCTTGCCCCCCACACCCATTGCCATGCCTGGTAAGGCGGCATTGTTGGCAGCCATCGATCCTGCGCCTTCCAACGCCATTTATTTTGTGGCAAAAGGCGATGGCACCAGCCACTTCAGTCAAACGCTGAACGAGCACAATAACGCAGTGAACAAATACCAACGCGGTTTATCCAAACAGGGACAATGAACTATGAAGTCGGCCTGGTTTATCAGTTTTGAGGGCATCGACGGTGCTGGAAAATCAACCCATATCGAAGGCTTGGCTCAGTGGTTCAAAAGCCGAGGTCATGTGGTGACGCTAACCCGCGAACCTGGTGGTACGCCCTTGGCTGAAAAGTTTCGTGAATTGGCTTTGCACGAAAGCATGGACCCTTTAACGGAAGCTTTGGTCATGTTTGCAGCAAGACGCGAGCACTTGGTTCAAGTCATTGAACCTGCATTGGCACGAGGTGAAGTGGTTTTATGTGATCGATTTACAGATGCCACTTTTGCGTACCAAGGCGGTGGCCGTGGTTTTGATTGGAACGTGCTGAGAGCGCTTGAGCAAATGGTTCAAAAAGTTCCTGCAACGACGCTTCGCCAACCAGATCTCACCATTTGGTTTGATTTAGACCCAGCCGTCGCAGCACAACGTTTGAGCACGGCTCGCCTACCTGACAAGTTTGAATCTCAGCCGCAATCATTTTTTCAAGCCGTCCGTGATGGCTACGCCAAACGCATGCAGGAATCACCCTCGCGTTTTGCACAAATTGCGGCTGATCAGTCGCGTGAAGGCGTCTGGTCAGAGGTCTTGAAGTCCGTTGAATTGGCGTACTCAAAATGACTGCCACTGCACCTTGGATTCAAAAGCAAAGCTTGGCCTTGCTGTCGCAGCAAGGTCATGCTTGGCTGTTGCAAGGCCCATCGGGTTTGGGTCAATACGACTTGGCCACGTCGATGGTCAGCGCATGGCTGTGTGAGTCCGAAAGGGCGCATTCTCATGGTGCTTGTGGCCATTGCGGCAGTTGTCATGCTTTGAGTGTGCACACCCATGCCGACTTGATGGTGCTGATGCCAGAAACCATTTTGCTAGAACTGGGTTGGCCTTTGAGCGAAAAAGCCCAATCTGAAATCGACAACAAAACACGCAAACCCAGCAAAGAAATTCGCATCGAAGCCATGCGCGATGCCATCGAATTTTCACAGCGTACCAATGCACGCGGTAAAGGCAAGGCCGTTTTGGTTTTTCCGGCTGAACGCATGAATCATGTGACAGCCAATGCGCTGCTAAAAACCTTGGAAGAACCACCTGGAGATGTGAAATTCGTGTTGGCCACGGAAGCCGCACACCAATTGCTGCCTACCATTCGAAGCCGATGCTTGATTCATACGATGGCGTGGCCCTCTGAAACTGAAGCAATTCAATGGCTTGAAACGCAATCACTTTCCAAGGATGACGCTACCGCTTTGCTTAAAGCGGCAGGTGGTCGACCTGATGAAGTTCTGAAGCAACGCAATTTGGGTCAGTCAATGCAATGGTGGTCCAAATTTCCGAAGGCCATGTTGGCGGGTGATGCCAGTTATTGCTCAGACTTACCAGCATCTGAAGTGATAGATGCGCTTCAAAAACTTTGTCACGATGTCATGATGCTTCAAACGCAAGCTGATTTGCGTTTTTTCAATGAAGCGGATTTACCCAAACTCAAAGTTCCACCAGCGCAACTCACAGCTTGGTTCAAGCGTTTGTCGCAATCCGCCAAAACGTCTGAACATCCTTTCAACGCAGGCTTGATGCTAGAAGCCCTTTGCACTGAAGCACGTGAAGTGCTGAACAGCTCCTCTTAGATGTACACCGATTCTCATTGCCATTTGTCTTTTCCTGAGCTCGTTTCGCAGCTGCCAGACATCCGTCAAAAAATGCAAGATGCCATGGTGACCCGTGCTTTGTGCATCTGCACCACCATGGAAGAGTTTGTTGATGTACATGGACTGGCCACAAGCTACGACAACTTTTGGAGTACCGTAGGCGTTCACCCAGACAACGAGGACATCTACGAACCGACGGTGGCTGATTTGGTTCAAAAAGCCAATTTGCCACGCGTCGTAGCCGTTGGTGAAACCGGCCTGGACTATTACCAAATGGTAGAACGCAAAGGTGGTCGAACCATTCAGGACATGGAATGGCAGAGGGATCGTTTTCGAACCCATATTCGAGCCGCACGCGCTGTCAATTTACCCATGGTGATTCATACCCGTGCCTCCTCAGACGATACCTTACGCATCCTGAAAGAAGAAGGCGAAGTAGGGGATACAAACAGTGCAGGGGGTGTCTTTCACTGTTTTACTGAAACAATGGCCGTGGCCAAGGCGGCTCTTGATTTGGGCTTTTACATCTCTTTTTCTGGCATTTTGACCTTCAAAACTGCCCAAGAACTGCGTGATGTTGCAGCCTGGATGCCCTTGGATCGCATGCTGATAGAAACGGACAGTCCCTATTTGGCACCAGTGCCGTACCGCGGAAAGACCAACAATCCGTCTTATGTTCCTTTTGTGGCCAAATTGCTGGCTGAGTTGCGTGGCAAGTCACCTGAAGCGATGGGTGAGTTGACCAGTCAGAATTTTGATCGCCTTTTTTCAAAAATTAATGCGAAATGATGCCCCTGATTTTTATTAGAAATAGCTTTAATAGAGCAAAAAAGTTTGTTGTTTTTATTGGATTTTCTGCAATCTCATGTTTGTCATTTGCTGGATCCTACGAGGACTTTTTCATCGCCCTTCAAAACGACCAAGTTAAAGTTGTTTCTAGCTTGTTAAGCAGGGGTTTTGATCCCAATACAGTGAATTTAAAAGCTGAGCCTGCATTGCTAAACGCATTGAATGTCGGCGCATTGATCAGTGCAGATGCTCTGATTAAACACCCAAAGATCAACGTCAATGTTCGCAATTCTCATGGCGAAACGGCATTGATGCTGGCTTGCCTCAAAGGCCATGTAGCCTTGGCCAAATTGTTAATTTCTAAACAAGCCGATATCAACCAGCCAGGCTGGACACCATTGCATTACGCGGCAACTGGCGGTCACATTGAACTCATTCAATTGTTGCTTGAAGAAAGTGCATATATAGATGCGGAATCTCCAAATGGCACAACGCCATTGATGATGGCTGCACGTTATGGCTCAGCGAAAGCAACACAGTTGTTGATTGATGAAGGCGCTGATCTTCAAGTTAAGAACCAATTAGGCTTAACAGCTTTGGATTTTGCAAAGCAAGGCAATCGCCCAGATGCGTTGGAAATCATCTCCAAGGCTTTGAACTTAAGCTCAGCTGGTAAGAAGAGTCAGTAGGCTATTTTTCTAAGTCTTTGAGTCTAGCTTCAAGCTCTAGAGGATTTGACAAATGCTATATTGACTTCATACGATGTATATTATGTTAAGTACTGTAATGGGTTAAATATGTAGCTCAAGCAGTTGGCCATCAAGCCAATGGCGCCATACAGAAAAGGCCCTCTTAAGGGCCATCTTCTTATTGAGTTTGGAGTTTCAATATCTGGGTAGGTCCAGACGTTGACATTCTCAAGGGTCTGTATTTCACTTGTCCCCATTCATCTTTCATATCTCGGTAACGAGGAGAAAACGGATGACCACTTTGACCCGTTTGATAAATGAACCCTGATTCGTCCAAGTTGGCCAAATCGTAAACTGCCCGCATAGATGCTGCGTGACGCGTGGCAAATGGCACCGTAGCGCTGTTAGACCAGTACTGGCCCACATTGACTGTGAATGAATCGCCCGCGCTAGGTCCGGAAACATCAAAAAACGGGGCCAGCACTTTGACATTGCCAAAGGGTTTGTGTGCGCTCAGAGCTGGGTGCGCACGACCCCAGTTCCATGTGCCAACTTTGTCACCCTGCATGGCCACAATTTTGTCCAAGGCGGTATCTAAGGATTTGTTCATCAAAGCTTGGCAACCTGCGTCGCCACACCAAGATTTGTCTTGCTGTGCCAACACACCCTCTACAGCAGGACGAAATGCGCGTTTGCCAAACAAGGCTTTGAATCGTGCTTCACCCAACTTGGGAATGAGTATGGCGCGGGTGACCTCATCAATCCAAACGGCATAAATCAAAGCACCAGCTGAATCTTGCGTCATGTCGCCCTTGAAGGACTTCAATAGAGGCAAAGCTTCAGGGGCTTTTGCGTGTTGCGAAGACAATGTTTGCAAATAGGGCAACAAACGATCAGCCGCCAGAGAATGCACATCGGCCTGAATCGTTTTCATACTGTTGGCATCGAGCTTTGCACCTGCGGATAAAAGCTGCGCAATCCGATCAAAACGTTCGGGCCCTGTCCAATCGTTCGTCAAGAACTGCGTATAACCCGGTGGCAATATCTTTTGATTGGCTGTTGCATGCCAACCGCGCTTTTCGATGTCGGCTTGAGACACTTCTGGCGTTTGATCGTAGGGAATCCATGACTGCCAATCGTATTGTGCAAGCCAACCAGGCGCTGGCACCATGCCTTTCAAATCGTGTGCGGCAGAACGTACAGGTACTTTGCCTGCAGCCTTGAACAAAACATGCCCACCCTGATCTGCCATCACCACACTTTGCATGGGCGAATGATTCTTTGAAAATGCCTGACGCAATTCGACAACGGAATTTGCAAAATTGGCTTCCATTCCCGCCACAATGGTTTGATTGTCAACATCCAAAGCGGTCCAACGCAGCGCAATCGCAAACTTGTCTTTGTTCAAAAATTGGGCGTAGGCTGGTTGAACGTCAGAAATCACAGGACCATGCCGCGTTGTGCGAACTTGAATGTTCACATCGCCCTGCCCTTTAACTTTGATCACTTCATCACGGGTCACAAAAGCCTCTTGACCTGTAGGCGTGCGATAACTGTCTTTACCTTCAAGGGCTTCTAAATACAGATCTTGTACATCTGGACCTGTGTTGGTAAAACCCCAAGCAGCCTTCTGAGTGCGTCCTAAAACGACAAAAGGCAAACCTGGCAAAGTTGCCCCGACCACATCGAGTGCAGCATGTGCTTGACCATCCGAAAATTTGCCTGCGGGCGCATGCAAGCCTGCAAAATACCAAACAGCGGGTGCACTTAAACCTAAATGAGGATCATTGGCCAACAAAGGTAAACCTGATTTTGTATTACTTCCAGGCAATACCCAGTTGTTACTGCCCTTGCCTTCTAGCACACCAATGTCTAAAGTGGTTGATGCCAATAATTGCTGGGTTGTCTCTGCTTGTGTTTGTGCAGATTTTTCTATCGCATAGATGCCTAAGTTCTTGTAAAGCGCTGCAATGTCAACATTGGTGCCGCGTGCTTCACCAGGATACGGTGGCAACAGTTTCCACAAGTCTTCGGTGTTCAATGTTTGCAATGCCATCAGGCGTGCAAATTCATTGCCCCAGTTGCCGCCCAAATCAAGCGCCATCATGAGTGCCCAGCCGACGCTGTCAACGGCAGTCCATGGCTTCATGGTTTTTGCTGGGTTGATGCCCAAAATAACAAACTCTGGCGCGCGCCATTGCGAACTTGCAAAGCCTGCCTGAACACCTTCTGCATAAGCTTCGAGTGCCTTTTGTGTATTGGATGGCAGCTTGTCAAACTGTGCTTGCGCCACTTTCATGATGCCAAGCGTGCGCATCAGTTTGTCTGTTTCTAATGTGGGTGCACCCAACCATTCAGACAACTCACCGTGCATCACTTGGCGATTGAACGCCATCTGCCAGCCTCGCTCTTGTGCGTGAACATAGCCAATGGCACGCCATGCATCCATGGGCGATTGAGCGTGTATATGCGTTACATCTGTGGCATCGCGCTTAATTTCAACGCCAGCAGATAAACCCTTAAGCGGGGCCTCACCTGCCAAGGGTGCCATAGACCGTAGCAAATAAATTTGAAAGATACCAAAGGCAGTAAGTGCCAGAAGAACAAGTGCCAATACACCGCGGAGAAACCATTGGCTCCAACGAACAGATTTCTGAGCCATTAAATGTGTCCCCAAACCAAGAAGGCGTCTCGTCCTTCGGTGGCTAAATCAACTTTGGCCCCAATGGGCAAAAGAACTTTGGTGGGCACATGCCCAAATGGCAAACCTGTCAGCACCGGTATTTTGAGTTGAGACCGTAGGCGTTCAAACACAGTTTTCAATTTGAATCCTTTGTCGTGTGGCACCAGTTTAAAGGACGTGAATTGTCCAAACACAATGGCTTTTTGTTGCTGCAACACACCAGCATTGAACAACTGCGTCAGCATGCGCTCAATTTTGTACGGGTGCTCACCGACATCTTCCAAAAACAAGACACCGCCTTTGACAGATGGGAAATAAGGCGTACCCAACAATGAGGTCAGCACAGCCAAGTTGCCACCCCATAAGACAGCATTGTTAATCTTTACGGGCTTTGCAAGCTCATCGGCAGGCATGCGCCAACCAGTGCCCTCTCCTTGCTCTAAACACAAATCGTCAAAACAAGCTTGCATGATGTCATCAGGCTCTGATTCAGGTCCAAAATCTTCACCCAAAGCAGGACCTTGCCATGTGATGCAAGACGTCTTGGCGTAAACCGCCAACTGGAATGCCGTGAAATCACTCAAGCCTACAAATTGCGTTCCCTTGTCAATGGCTTTGGCAATGGCTTTGTAGGGAAGTTGCGTCAGCAATCTGGTCAAGCCATAGCCGCCGCGTGAAATCATGGCAATGTCGGCGCCACTGGCAGATGCACGAGCAATGGCGTTCAATCGTGTTTCATCGGTACCAGCAAATCGCATGTTGCTGCTAAGTGCATCTGCGTCAACTTCAACCTGATGGCCCTGCGCTTGAAGGCGCTTGATGCCACGCTTGAAAGCGGCTTTGTCGCGAACCGCACTGGACGGTGAAAAAATATAAATGTGGCTCATGAATTGGGTACTTTGAAAAACTGAACAGCAGCTTCAGCGATGGATTGTCCGTGTTCTTGCACGAAATGCCCAGCGTCAGGCAACATCATAGGTTCTGTGCAATTTCGAATGCTTTTTTGAAGTGCTCGCATCACGGGCTCGCCCAGCACCGGATCTTGCAAACCGATGGCCATCAGCGTTTGCCCCTGCCAATCATGACGCCAGAATGCAGCAGCTTGTCGTGCAGTTTCTGCCCCCGGACTGTTTAAATGTTCGGGCACCATGGGCGGAAATGCATGAAGCGCAGCGCGATGACCTTTGTCTGTAAATGGGCGGTTGTACGCTTGGGTTTCTGCAGGCGACATGTGTTTGTTACCGCGAGCAAACAACTTGCCAACATCAAAGTCGGGGTTGTCTTTGCACCAAGACCGCCACTTCAAAAAACCATCGGACAAAGGCACATCGCCCGTGGTTAAAGTGGTGTTCATGACCAGCAAACCCACATATCGATGAGGCATGGCCATGGGCAAGGTTAAGCCCAAAATACCGCCCCAATCTTGAACCACCAACACCACGTTTTTTAAATTCAAACGCTCGATGAATTCCAACAAGACTTGTCGGTGAAAGTCAAAGCTGTGCTGATGCGGTTTTTTGAACTTGTCGCTTTTCCCAAATCCAATGAGGTCGGGCGCTACAACGCGATGCCCTTTGGCCATAAAGCCAGGAATCATTTTGCGATACAGATAACTCCAGGCTGGATTGCCGTGCAAACACAAATAAGTCAGCTGATCTGAGTTGTTGGCATCCGCGCCTTCATCGAGGTAATGCAAGCGCAAGCCATTGAGCGATGGCAAATCAGAAATGTAATGGGCGCGCCATGGGTAGTCGGTCAAATCCTCAAACCATTCGTCCTGGGGTCGGAGGGCATCTTCACGCAGGGGTTGAAGATTCAGGCGTTTAGGCTTGAAAAAATCTTGTAAGAGTTGACTGGATTGATCAGCCAACAAACCACCCTCGATGCTTGTGTGATGGTTAATTGCCGCATGCTCAAAGACGTTGTGGACTGAGCCCGCCGCACCGGTTCTAGGTTCTGAGGCGCCATACACAACTCGAGAAATTCTAGAATTCAAGATGGCACCTGCACACATGGTACAGGGCTCCAACGTGACGTAAAGCGTGCAGTTTTCTAGCCTGTAGTTGCCAATGTTGTGGGCTGCATCACGAATGGCCAATAGCTCGGCATGGGCCGTTGGGTCTTTTTGGCCCACTGGTCCATTGCACCCTTCTCCAATTGCAACGCCATCGCGCACAAGCACTGCGCCAACGGGAACTTCACCCTTGTCGCCTGCTTGTTTGGCAAGATCAAGGGCAAAAGCCATCCATTCCGAATCAGTTGTCATGACACCATTCCAAGACGCCTCATCCAAAGTGCCAAGCCCTTTTCAGACTCGCCCCCAGACTCGTAAGCCGCATGCATGGCAACGTGTGACTCGGGACGATGCTGGTTGAGTTTGACCTTGGTTTGAATGTTTTGCACTTGCATTTCAAACGCTACGATGGCATTCAACATGGGCTGCGTGTAGGTGTCAGGAAGGCCGCGCCATTGCTGCGCATAAGGCGGTTCATGGTCGGCAATCAGTTGTTTCAAGATGGCATCCTTGGCTTCTTCTCCTTCTAGCAATCGAACTTTCGCTTTGACGTGAACTGCAACATAACTCCAAGTAGGCACTCTGATCAAGTCTGGGTACACAGCAGGCGACATGTAAGCTTGAGGCCCCATAAAAGTTAACAAAACTTCAGGACGTTTGGCCAAGAATGCTGCATGGGGATTGCCTTTGGCAACATGTCCCAACAACATGTCTTTTTGTACATCAGTGGCGTGGGGCAGCAATTTAACGGGGATGTGACTGATAAAAGGAAAACCTTCATCGTCGTTAGACACCAAACTGGCAAATGGATTTTCGCGAATGATGGTTCGCGCATGCTCAGGGTGATTGAATTGTTTAGGCAAATACATGAGGCTTTTGCGTCCATTGAAGCTTTGTTAAATGTAGGTTCCAGCCAAGGTCAAAACCTGCCCACCCGTTCTCATTTTGAAGCGGGCCACACCTGCACTGCGAACCGTATTGACACCGCCCAAATCTAAAACGCGAATGCCCTTGCTTTGAAGCTCTTGAATGGCGTGCCACAAAATGAGATGGTGCGCATGGAGATCACGTCCTTGATCAGATGTCCAGCCTACTTGATACGTCGCTGCTTCACCATGAACTAAAAACATCATGGCAGCAAGTCGATCTCGACCCAAATCACTTCTCAGGGTCAAAATATTTTTGGCAGGTTGTTTGCGAGATTGAACATAGACGTCAAAAAAAGGAATAGGCAGTCCCTCAAGGTGCTTGTCAACCCTTTGCTGCGCCTCATGGTCTAGCAGCCATCTGTATTGACCTTCATTGGTACCAACGCGGTGCACCGTCAAGTCACTTGCTTCAGCGCTGACCAAACTCGATCGCCACCGTCCTTCAAATTGCGCGCGGAGTTCTGTGACGGGTCGACTGATGTCGAGCATGACCGTTGACAAGCCCGACATGATTCTTCTCATAGGATGAAGGCCATGCACTTGGCCTTCTGGCACCTCAGGCGTCACAGCCATGAAGCGAATGCCTTTGAGCGGTAATGTTTTTTTCAGGGCTTTGTAAACCTCGGATTCCGCCTCGGGGAGTAGAGGTTTTGACCAGATGGGGCCGCGTGTACAAAGAGCAACGGCGCCAAAACTGCCCCATTTTCTAACGATGAACTGCACTTGGGCCACTTGCTGGCCTTGATCCAAAACACGAGCACGTAACACCGGTACGCCCAATAACTTCAAAGTCGCGCCGTAGTCCCAAGCTTGTTGCAATGCACCCGCTGCAGCTTGGTGCACAGCATCCCATTGCGCAAGCTCGTGGCCATCCCAATGCACTATCATTGACAAACCCTTTGGAAGGCTGACGTAAGGTGAAAACGCATGCTGAAAAAATTCCTTGAAAAAAGACAAACCCAAACAGTCATGGGTTACAAGCTCAAAGAGCCACGCCCCACCTGGTTGGCTGGGTTTTGGGCAGCTGTGTATTTTGGCTTGCCATTTTTCTTATTCACGGTGCTTCTAGACATTGCCATCGAATGGTTTTCGGGAAAGTGTTACGGATTGTGGTGCTATTTTCAATGAAGTTGGCACTAGACTTTAAAAAGTCCATCTAGGCTGTGGTCCATGTGGAAGCCGGGAAAAATTTCAGCAACTGATGCTTTAGGCAATCCCAAACTACTGGCCAACACTTGTGAGAAAACCTCTCTGAAGTCGTGGTGCACAGGCAAATCTCGGCCTTCATTGAGTCGATCTTTGGCCAAACCATCCCATCGACCGTGCCATTTTCCGCCCTGAACGCGCTGACCCATAAGCCACATCACGTTGCCTCGACCATGGTCTGTACCGCGCGTACCATTTTCGGCGCAGGTTCGTCCAAATTCACTGGCCACAACGATCACATCATCGGGTTCATTGAAAGAGGCACGAAGTTGGACAAGTGCGTTGGTCAAATTGGTTAAATTATTGGCCAACAAGCCTGTCACGTTGCCTTGATTGATGTGGGTGTCCCAGCCGCCTGAAGACAGGAAGCCAAGACGCAGCTGCCGATTTTGTTGCATCAGCACGCCCAAGTGTTTGGCATCTAAGGCCAGCCCCTGAGGCGAACCCGCGCCATTGTTGGCAGCCTGCAGCTCTGTACTTGCAGCCATGTTGGGCGCTTTCAAAATTGCAGCGGTCGACATTCGGTTGTTAGCGCCTTCCAGCATGGCGCTGGCCATCTTTTCGTGATCGGCATACAACTGCAAAACGGCCTCACGCGTTTTGGTTTCTGCAAGTGTTCCAGGTCGTGTGGCCAACAGGCCATTGCCCACCAACTGAACGGGATTGGGACCTGACAAAATTCGAGGGCTGCTCTCCCCTACGCCTAACGCATGAACGCCTAAACCCTTCCCAATCAAACCAGACAAGACATTAAGCCACCCGGGCGCAGGAGAGCTAACGCCGGGTTTGCCTGTTTCCCAGTGGTATTGCGCATCAAAATGTGAGCGACTTGAATCTGGCGAACCTGCACAAGGAATAGCGGCCAACACACCTTGTTGCCAAAGTGGCAACAAGGCTGCGCAGGCGGGGTGAAGACCGAAAGTGGTATCGAGTGCCAGTGCCGTTTTGAGAGTGCCATCTGGTTTTGGAATGGCAATGTTTGGACGTATCTGTGAATACATGGCATCGCCATGAGGGGCCAACATCGACAGACCATCGTAGGCCCCGCGCAAAAAAACCAGAACCATTCGTCCAGATTTTGAAGACCCATCGGACAACACGCTTGATGCGGGCAAAGCAAAAGCACCCATGCTGAGAGTTTTTAAAACGGCTTGGCGACGATTCAACATGTGTGGTGCTTTCAATGTCATTACTTGAACACCAATTCAGAACTGCCCAACACAAAGCCCATTCTTTGTGCTGATGGTTGCTGCATGACTGCTTTTTGAGTTTTGTCACCGAGGTACGCGTACAAATCATTTCGCTCGGAAGTGTTGCGTGCAATGTTCAGAGCAAAGTCGATGCGACGCGTTAAGGCTTCAGGGGTGAACCAAGTGTTTGCATTGAAAGCATAACCGTCGGGTGTTTGCCAATTTTGAATGCCATTGCCAGCAACTGCGGCGTAACCGAAGGCTTGCAGCCATTTGGTGCGATCTTGCCCAACATTCAGGACACGCAAACTGGCACAAGCAAAATCGTAGGGTGTTCTGTAAAGCTTGTTCTCAGGGTCCCAAAAAGCGCTGTGATTCAACATGACTTTCATCACTTGGTAAATGTCGCCGCCAGTTGCCATAAAGGTGGATGACATTTCATCAATCAAAGTTTGAGGGGGCACGTCTGCAACAAAATATTCGGCAAGTCGCCGAGAAATTCTTTTTGCTGTTGAAGGATGATTGGCCAAAAATCGAATGGCGTGCTCACCTTCCTTCTCACCGATGAATTGCGCAGATTCTGGAATGCTTTGACCCATGAGCGTTTTGTGACCCGATTCATGAAGGCGCATGACAAATTGAAACCCAGTGTCTGATCTAGCAGAGACGGTCCATCCCGTCAGAATTCGGGCAAGTTCTTTGACATCATTTTGGGTGTAGCCACCTTGCACGCCCAAAGTGTGAAGTTCCATCAATTCGCGCGCATAGTTCTCATTGAGTCCTCTTCTACTTTGCCCTGATCGCGTGGGTTGAGGGCTTACACTTAACCATTGGTCTAAGTAGTACAGCATGGCGGGATGTTTGGCGCTGGCCAACACCAAGTCTTCAAACTTACCCAAGGCATTCGCACGTGCCACATGTATGGCATAGTGACCTGCAAAAGCTCGAACGGTTCCCTTTTGTTGGTAGACATTGAAATGGTTAAACCAAAACTCTGTCATGCGTGCCAGCAAGGGTTGCTCCACATCGTCGCTGCTGCAGCTTGCCAAACGCCATGCAACGGCTTTATTGACCTGGGTACGGTTAAAAAAGATGGGCTCAATGTCTTCCTGAAAATGAAAACGTTTTTCGTTCGCCACGTTTTCATTGATGCGAGTTCCCGCCGGAACTGACGCCCGTGCTTCGCGCTCTTTTCGCACGCCGTCAAAAATCACCGGCAATGAGTTGTTGATGGATGCCAAATCGGGTGGCAGCTTGGGCGCTTCTAAGCTGGCTTTTCGCGCAGCATCCAGCTGTGTCAAAGCCCAAATTAAAGGCTGACCATTGGATTTGACGTCTGCCAGCACAGCGGGGGTAGGCCCGTAGGTCAGTCGGTTGATGGCACGCCATTCTGCGGCGGCACCTTGAATGCGCATTGAACTTGAAGGCAATGCTGCACTTGGGGCCGTTAAAGGCTGCTGAACGCACCCCACAATTCCGAACAGTAAAAAAACGACCAACACATGCTGCAAACAATGTTTGAGTTGAAAGTTGGGCTTCATGGTATTTCAGCTTTAATGTTTTCAGGGCTTGGCTGGCTCTAATCTGAGTAAAGCCCCTTGTGGGTCGTCTGTCAACAGGTACACCAAACCATCAGGCCCCATGCGCACATCTCGAATGCGCCCAGGCCGTCCTTGAAACAGACGTTCTTCACTCAAAACCTTATCACCTTCGAGAGTTAGGCGAACCAACATTTGGCCACGCAAAGCGCCCACCAACATGCTGCCCTGCCACTGAGGAAACTGTGAACCACTGACAAAAGCCATGCCCGATGGTGCAATGGATGGAACCCAAACTTGCAAGGGTTGAACCATGCCAGGCTTGGACTGGCCTTCACCAATTTTGGTCCCCAAACCATAATTCACACCATAGGTAACGACAGGCCAACCGTAATTCAAACCGGGCCGTATCACGTTAACCTCGTCACCCCCTTGCGGACCATGTTCGTGAGTCCACAGTTCACCGGATTTGGGATGGATGGCCGCACCTTGCATGTTGCGATGACCCAAGGTCCATTTTTCGGGTAAGGCACCTGCGCGCTGTACAAAAGGGTTGTCGTTGGGGACTCGACCATCGTCGTGAAGGCGAATCACCGAGCCCGCATGGTCGTTTAGTTTTTGGGCTCTGTCTTTGTCGCCTCGGTCGCCTAAGGTGAGATAAACCATGCCTGTTGCGTCAAACACAATCCGGCCTCCGAAATGATGTGCTGAACGCGTTTTGGGCTGCATGCTAAAAAGGACTTGTACCTCCGTCATGCGGTGGCCTTGTAATTTGCCTCTGGCCAAAGCTGTGCCCCAGCCGCCAGTACCTGGTGCGTTGTAAGCCCAATAAATCCAGCCGTTTTGGGCATGCTGAGGATGCAAAACCACATCAAACAGGCCGCCTTGGCCGTTTGCAATGACCTCCGGCAATCCTTCAATAGGTTTAGGATCCAATTTGAAATCTTGACTCACCAAACGCAGACGCCCTGCCCGCTCTGTGACCAGCATGCGACCGTCTGGCAAAAACGCGATGGACCAAGGATTCTCAAGTCCTGCCAACAGAGGCACCATGCGAAAAGAATGCTTTTCTGAATGGACCAGCTGCTGTTTGTCCTGAGCCCATGAGAGATGGCAAGACATGCACATCAGGATGATGAGAAGTGATCGATAAATTTCAAATTTCATTCAATCATTCCTTCCGTCCAAAGACTTGCAATGTCTAACTACAAATTCATTCCCACTCGATGGTCGCAGGTGGTTTGCTGCTAACGTCGTAGGTGACGCGGTTGATACCGCGCACTTCGTTGATGATGCGACCAGAAACTTTCTTCAGAAGTGCGTAGGGCAATTCAGCCCAGTCGGCAGTCATAAAGTCAGACGTTTGTACTGCACGCAGTGCCACCACATAGTCATAAGTGCGGCCATCGCCCATCACACCCACGCTCTTAACAGGCAAAAACACTGTAAAGGCTTGGCTTGTGAGGTCGTACCAAGACTTGCCTGTATCGTCGGTGAAATTGCGCAGTTCTTCAATGAAGATGGCATCGGCACGGCGCAATAAATCGGCGTATTCTTTTTTCACTTCACCCAAAATGCGCACGCCCAAGCCTGGGCCAGGGAACGGGTGGCGGTAGACCATCTCGCGGGGTAAGCCCAAAGCCACACCCAATTCACGCACCTCATCTTTGAACAATTCGCGCAAAGGCTCTAACAATTTCAGGCCCAATTGCTCAGGCAAACCACCTACATTGTGATGACTCTTGATGGTGACAGCCTTCTTGCTCTTGGCACCGCCCGACTCAATCACGTCTGGGTAAATGGTGCCTTGCGCCAAGAAGCTAGCGCCTTTGTGGCCACTTGTTCCGGCTTTCAATTTGGCGGCTTCATCTTTGAACACATCGACAAACAAGCCACCAATGATTTTGCGCTTTTGCTCTGGTTCGCTGACGCCTGCCAATTTGCCCAAGAACAAATCGCTGGCATTGACACGAATGACTCGTGCATGCAATTTGCCTTCAAACATTTCCATCACCATGTCGCCTTCGTTCAAGCGCAACAGGCCGTGGTCGACAAACACACAGGTGAGTTGATCACCAATGGCACGGTGAATCAGGGCTGCAGCAACGGATGAATCAACGCCACCCGACAGCCCCAAAATGACTTCTTCGTCGCCTACTTGTTCACGAATTTTGGCAACCGCTTCTTCAATGTAGTTGCCCATGATCCAATCAGGACTGGCTTTGCAAATGTCTAAAACAAAACGGTTCAACAAAGCTTGGCCTTGCACCGTGTGAGTCACTTCAGGGTGAAATTGAACCGCATAGAAACCGCGTGACTCATCGGCCATGCCCGCAATAGGACAAGCAGGCGTTGATGCCATCACTTTGAAACCTTGGGGCAACTGCGTAACTTTGTCGCCATGGCTCATCCATACCTTGAGCATGCCGTGACCTTCTGCCGTGGCGAAGTCTTCGATGCCTTTGAGCAATTCTGTGTGGCCATGCGCGCGTACTTCGGCGTAACCAAATTCGCGTGTTGTGCCGGCTTCTACCTTGCCACCCAATTGCTCTGCCATGGTTTGCATGCCATAACAAATACCCAACACAGGAATGCCCAGCGAGAAAACGGCATCGGGCGCACGATCGTCGACCTCGTAGACGCTTGCATGCGAACCAGACAAGATAATGCCTTTTAAATTGCCGTCCTTGGCATACTCACGCACCCAATCGCTTGTAACGTCACATGGATGGACTTCACAAAAGACATGCGCTTCACGTACCCGGCGTGCAATGAGTTGGGTGACTTGTGAACCAAAGTCAAGAATCAGAATTTTGGAATGCTGCATGAACGGTCAAATATTAAAAAGTAAAAATAACTGAATTCAAACGATTTCAGTCAGCGCGGTAGTTGGGCGCTTCTTTGGTAATTTGTACATCGTGGACGTGGCTTTCGCGAATACCCGCAGATGTAATTTCAACAAATTCGGCCTTGTTGCGCATGTCTTCAATGGTGGGGCAACCACAGTAACCCATGCTGGCTCGCAAGCCACCCGCCATCTGAAACAAAATGGCCACAACCGAACCTTTGTAAGGCACACGACCTTCAATGCCTTCGGGTACCAACTTGTCAGCATTGGGGTTGCCAGTGCTGGACTCTTGGAAGTAACGGTCTGCACTACCTTGTTGCATGGCGCCTATGCTGCCCATGCCGCGGTAACTTTTGTAGCTGCGGCCTTGGTACAAAATAACTTCGCCTGGCGCTTCTTCCGTGCCTGCAAACATGCCGCCCATCATGACGGTGCTTGCACCTGCTGCAATGGCTTTGGCAATATCACCGCTGTACCGAATACCGCCGTCGGCAATCAGAGGAACGCCCGTACCTTGAAGTGCGGTGGCAACGTTGTCGATGGCCATCACTTGAGGCACACCCACGCCTGCCACGATTCGGGTTGTGCAGATAGAGCCGGGGCCAATGCCAACCTTCACGGCATCAGCACCTGCTTCGGCCAAAGCCAAAGCGGCAGCACCGGTGGCAATGTTGCCGCCTATTACTTCAATGTGTGGATAGTTTTTCTTGACCCAACGAACACGGTCAATCACGCCTTGACTGTGTCCATGCGCAGTGTCCACCACAATGGCATCGACGCCTGCCTTCACCAACGCCTCAACTCGTTCCTCAGTCCCTTCGCCTACGCCAACTGCGGCTCCCACCAACAAACGGCCCGCTGCATCTCGCGCAGCCAAAGGAAAATTGAGTTGCTTGGTAATGTCTTTAACAGTGATCAAGCCTTTAAGCTCAAAAGCTTCATTGACCACCAACAATCGCTCCAGCTTGTACTTGTTTAAGAGCGCTTTGGCTTCTTCAGGCGTGGTGCCTTCGGGCACCGTGATCAAGCGGTCACGCTTGGTCATGATTTCGCTGACAGGTTGGTCATAGCGGGTTTCGAAACGCATGTCACGTCCCGTCACAATGCCTACAACTTTGCCGTCTTCACAAACAGGAAAGCCAGAGACACCCAGCTCATCTGACAAAGCCATCACTTGGCGAACTTTGGTGTCGGGGGTAATGACAACAGGATCGCGCAACACGCCAGACTCATAGCGTTTGACTTTGGCCACTTGTGCGGCCTGCTCTTGAGGGGTGAGGTTTTTGTGCACGATGCCAATGCCGCCTTCTTGGGCAATGGCGATGGCCAGTCTTGCTTCGGTGACGGTGTCCATGGCGGCTGAGACCAAGGGCAAATTCAAGCGAAGATTGCGAGTAAATTGCGTGGAGAGGGAAGTGTCCTTTGGCAGGACTTGAGAGTAGGCTGGCACCAACAACACGTCGTCGAAGGTGAGGGCTTTACCGAGCAGGCGCATGAGGGAGGGCTCCAAAAAAACGATTGTACCCTTGTCAAAGCCCTGTTTACCCTGCCAAAAAGGGCGTCAATAGCCTGCTACGGCGCCTTTTCTGCGTCGGGCAAACAGACCTGTTCTGCCCTTGCCTTGCCTTTTAAACCGCTGTTTTCGGGCCAATTTGGGGTCAACTTGAAGCGTTCGGTAGATTTCCAATCGATCGCCGTCTTTTAAAAGTTGGTCAACATTGACCAGTCGGCCCCAAATGCCTTGTTTACTTTGCAAATCCTGCGCTGAGGAAAAATGCTGTGAATTGGCCAGCCATTCAGGTGAAAGATGGAGCATACAAAGCGCATCTTGAACCATGCTGCCCAATGGAAGCGACAGCTTGATGGTGACCACTTGCCTTGGCTGCGGACTGAATGCACAGAGAATTTGAATCATGCAGTTTCGGCACCATAAACATGCTCGGCCCGTTTCACAAAGGCGTCGACCAAACTGGCTGCAATCTTGTCAAACACAGGCCCCACCACAGCGGCCAATGTGGCACTGGAAAAACCATATTCCAGTGTCAGGGTCACCTTGCAAGCTCGCTGAGAGTTGTCGCCCACCGGCTCAAAACGCCAAGTTCCATCGAGATCAGAGAAAGGTCCTTTGACCAACTTCATGTGAACTTCACTGTTTTCAATGTGGGTGTTGTGCGTCACAAATACTTGTTTGATGCCGGCCATGCCAATGCCCACCTCGGCGTCCATTTCGGTGCCACTGGCATGCAATACTTTGGAGTGGTTGCACCATGGTAGAAAATGCATGTATTGGTCGACATCGGTGACCAGTCGAAACATTTCCTCTGGGCTGTACCAGATCAGAACAGATTTGATCAGTTTCTTCATACAATAAGACTTGTTACATTGATTGTAATTTCTCCAAGGCGCTCCCTGCAAACGCAGGCGCCCTATAAGCGTTTCTAACGCCCTCTTCTTTAACATTTTCATGGCAACGCCACCCAAAAAAACCAAAGGTTCTGGTAAGTCAGGCCTCATTGCCGAAAACAAAAAAGCAGCCTTCGACTACTTTTTTGAGGAAAGGCACGAGTGCGGCATGGTGCTAGAAGGTTGGGAAGTTAAAGCTGTACGTGAAGGCAAAGTTCAGTTGACCGACGGCTATGTCGTCATTAGAAACAAAGAAATGTTCATCATTGGGTGTTTGATCAATCCACTCAAAACAGCTTCGACACACGTTAATCCCGAAGCGGCGCGCACACGAAAGTTGCTTTTAAAACGAGATGAAATCGATCGACTGACCAGCAAAGTAGAGCAAAAAGGTTTTACCTTGGTGCCCATCAATTTGCATTGGAAAGCTGGCTTCATCAAATGTGAAGTGGCGCTTGCCAAGGGCAAGGCCGAACACGACAAACGCGACACCATCAAAGACCGCGAAGGCAAGCGCGAAGTGGAACGCGCCATGAAAAGCCGCAACCGCTAAAGTCAGGGCTGCGGCAAGGTTTCAACTTAACTGAGGTAACGCAAAGGGTGCGTTTCTGCAGACCACGGGCTTTCAAAAAAGGCTGACCATTCGGTATCAGCCACATCTGACAGTTGTCCATGCGCCCATTTAGGTTGATGATCTTTGTCCACTGCCAAGGCACGAATACCTTCAACTGTTTCGCTTCGTTCGCGCAGGTGGAAACAATGATGCACTAAATCACGCTCCATCCGCAAGTCGTCGGCCAAGCCCATGTTGCGTGCTTTTCGTATTTGGGCCAAAACCACATGAACCATCAAGGGTGAGCCCTTGGTTAAGCTGGCCAAGGTTTGTGCGGCCCACGCCGATTTACTTTGCGCCAATGCAAGGCTGATTTCTAAGGGCGATGGCAAAGCAAAGTATTCATCGATCTCGGCTCTGTTTGGGAAAGCTGCTGGCTCTAGTTTGCTGAACTGCCTTTGAACCCAACGCTCAACAGCTTCACCACTTTCAAAAGGGGTGCTGAGCAAGGTTTTCCAAAGCGTGGGCAATCGGTGGGCTTCAATCAAGCCATCGGCAAGACCCGCTTGAACCGCTTCTTGGCCATTGATTTTTTGACCCGTCAAGCCTAAATATTCACCGATGCGACCTGGACATCGGCTTAAAAAGTAGCCGCCCCCAACGTCTGGAAACAATCCAATGTGGGTTTCAGGCATGGCCATTTGTGTTTTGTCTGTCACAACGCGCACGCTGGCACCTTGGCTGATACCCATCCCACCCCCCATCACTACACCGTCCATAAAGGCAATATAAGGCTTGGTATAAGTGTGAATCAAATGATTGAGTGCGTATTCCTCAGTAAAAAAATCTGCCAGCTGCGTATCGCCAGACAAAGCGGCTTGATGAAAGAAGCGAATATCGCCACCCGCACAAAAATGTCCAAAAGGACTCTCTTTGCCTTGACCTTTGACCAAAACAGCCAGCACTTGCGGGTTGCTCTGAAAGTCCAGCAAGGCTTGCGTCAATTGGCGCACCATGCTCAGCGTCAAGGCATTCAGCGCCTTGGGACGATTAAGGGTGATGCACCCTACCCGCCCACTGATTTCATGCACCACGAACGATGCTTCTGAATCAGAATTGACTGTGTTTACTTCAGACATTGCGTTGCCTCCATCCTAACCATTCATTGGCAAACAAAGCGAAGATCACCATGCTGCCCCCGATCAATACACTGAGATGCGGTTCTTCATTGGCACCCCACCAAGCCAAAGCGATGCCAAAAATAACTTCCAACAAAGCGAGCAGTGACACCTCAGGCGCCTTCAAAGATCTAGCGCAGATCACCGACAAAGTACAAGGAATGGCCAATTGAAAAACACCCAAGAGCGCCAACAAACTCATGTCATGCAAGCTGGTTTGTAGAGGCCATGCCATAGGCAATGTGATCAGCGATGAAAGCACCGCACCCAACAATACAGAGGGCACCAAGTCAATGGCGACGCCAAAGGATTGGCTTTTTTGAGTCAAATTCCATTGCGTTGCACCCGCGATGGGCACGCACAAAGCAACGGCAGCACCCATCAAAAAATTCGGGTCACCCAACTGCAATTGACTGACAAACATCAAGGCAATGCCCGCTCCCGCAAAGGCAATGGCCAACCAAGTTCTAAGGGGCAAGCGATGAGAAATAAACAACCACGCCCCCAAGGCTGTTAGCAAGGGACCACAGGCCATGGTGATCAATACATTGGCTACTGCGGTAAGGGTCAAGGCCATCATGAAGGCGGTGAACATGATGCTCCAGCACACACCGGAAAGCCAAAAATATGGACTTCGCCAAGGGAGTTTGCGCCAGACCGAAGGCCCTTGCCAAACGGTCATGATCACAACCAAGCCCAACACGGTGAAGGCACTGCGCCAAAAAGTGACTTCAAAGCCACGAGCGCTTTCAAGATGGCGTGAGACCACGCCCGCAATAGACCACATTGCGGTCACGAGCACCATCAAGGCAACTGCGTGACCGTGTTTGAGCTTCAGCACTTTGCTGTGCTTTTAATTGAGAGCCTTAAGCGCGACCGGCACGCTTGCGCTCGTGCTCTTTCAAGAAGCGCTTGCGCAGACGAACGCTCTTAGGCGTAATTTCAACCAACTCATCATCGTCAATGAACTCCACGCCGTATTCCAACGTGAGGTCGATGGGCGGTGTGATCTTGATGGCGTCTTCTTTGCCAGACACGCGGAAGTTTGTCAGCTGCTTGGTACGTGTGGCGTTGACCACCAAGTCGTTGTCACGGCTGTGGATACCCACAATCATGCCTTCGTACACAGGGTCATTGGCCTTCACAAACATGCGACCACGGTCGTCGAGTTTGCCCAAAGCGTAGGTGAAGATTTCACCATCGTCCATGGAAATGAGTACGCCGTTTTTGCGGCCACCAATTTCGCCTTTGTGCGGTTCGTAGCTGTCAAAGATGTTGGAAATCAAGCCAGACCCACGCGTCAAGTTCAAGAACTCGTTGGTGAAACCAATCAGGCCACGCGCAGGAATGCGGTATTCCAAACGCACACGGCCACGGCCATCGGGTTCCA
>CAZJAL010000006.1:0-96164 GCA_964544175.1 uncultured Limnohabitans sp. | reverse complement strand
GCCGCCCCAGCTGGGTGCCAACAAAATAAGGGAGAACATCATGCCGATGGACTGTGTCCAGTCGGGCAACGCGGTGTAGTGCAGGTGGTGAGGACCCGCCCACATGTAGGTAAAGATGAGTGCCCAGAAGTGAACAATAGACAAGCGGTAGCTGTAAACAGGACGCTCTGCTTGCTTTGGGATGAAGTAATACATCATGCCCAAGAAGCCAGCGGTCAAGAAAAAGCCCACCGCATTGTGGCCATACCACCACTGCACCATGGCGTCTTGCACACCGGCATAAGCCGAGTAAGACTTCATGAGGCCCACTGGCATGGCAGCGCTATTGACCAAATGCAGCAAAGCCACCGCAATGATGAAGGCACCAAAGAACCAGTTGGCCACATAAATGTGACGAACCTTTCGCGTGCCGACAGTGCCAAAGAACACAATGGCAAATGACACCCAGACCAGAGTGATCAGGATGTCAATGGGCCATTCGAGCTCGGCATATTCTTTGCCGCTGGTGTAACCCAAAGGCAAGGAGATAGCGGCTGCCACAATGACCAATTGCCAACCCCAGAAGGTGAAGGAAGCCAACTTCTCGGCAAACAAACGAACATGGCAGGTTCTTTGAACCACGTAATAGGCCGATGCAAACAAGCCGCAACCGCCAAACGCAAAAATCACGGCATTGGTGTGCAAAGGACGCAAACGACCGTAACTGAGCCATGGAATGCCAAAGTTGAGCTCTGGCCAGGTTAATTGAGCGGCAATGATCACGCCAACCAGCATGCCCACTACACCCCAAACCACCGTCATGATGGCAAATTGTCTGACAACGGTGTCGCTGTAGACGCTTGCCTGTTGGTTGGCAAATTTCATTTTCACCTCTTCTTAAATTACAAATCTAGTGTCGCAGTTAGGGCAAACGCTTAGGTTGACTTAAGTCAATCATTTCTAAGAATTCGCTCGCCTTCTGCCTCAATGTCTTCAAATTGCCCGCGGTTCACGGCCCACCAAAGCCCAGCCAAGATGAAAAACACCAAAGCCACAGACAAAGGAATCAACAAATAAAGGATGTCCATCACGCGTTTCCCACAACATCAACGTCAGGTTCAAGCCCAGATTCAAATTGAATGGTTTTAGACAGGCGCATGGCATTCAAGACCACACCCAAGGAGCTACAAGCCATGCCCAAACCAGCCAACCAAGCGGGCAAATAGCCCAACATGGCAAGTGGCACACAGGAAAAGTTGTAAATCGCCGCCCACATCAAGTTTTGGCGAACAATTTGCATGGTTTTGTGACTCAATTTCAGGGTGGCTACCAGCGGTTTTAAATTGCTGGCCATGAACACAAAATCGGCCTTCGATTGAGCCAAAGGCAAGGCTTGACCTAACGCAAAAGACACATCGGCCCCTGCCAAAACAGGACCATCGTTAAGACCGTCGCCCACCATGGCCACAACATGCCCCTGAGACTGCTCCAACTTGACTTGTTTGAGTTTTTCCTCGGGCGAGCAAGACCCCATGGCTTCAGCGATGTTCAAACGAGTTGCCAGATGCGTGACAGAAGCTTGACCATCGCCCGACAAAATACGAATTCGCAAACCCATGTTTTGGAGCTCGCGCAAAATGGTGGAAGCTTCTTCGCGCGGTGTTTCTGCAAATTCAAAAGTGGCCAGCCAACCCTCTTGATCGCTCAGGTGAGTCTCTAAAACATCGTTGTGCTTGGGTGATATCCCGCAAAAAACAGCTGCGCCCAAACGCAATTCTTTTCTAATTTCAACGCCTGTTGAAGCCACGACCTCACGCAAGGTGGCCTGAACCCCCTGCCCTGCAAACTCTTTGAGATTGTCTAACTGCACTGATGAATTGGCATGGCCAGAGTTGCTGTCCTTGCCGTTTTGTGCCCGCACCAAAGAACGCGAGACGGGATGCAAAGAATGTTGCGCCAACGCCGAGGCCCATGCCAAAGCTTGGGCAGGCTCTACACCCTCGCGGCTTGCGATGCGCTGCAAACTGAAGTCTTCGTTGGTGAGGGTTCCAGTTTTGTCAAAAAAGATGGTGTCAACCTTGGACAAACTTTGCAAAGCCTGCAGGCTTCTGAGCATCACGCCCGCTTTGGCCAACGCACCAGCGGTCGACAACATGGCGGCAGGTGTGGCCAGCGACAAGGCGCAGGGACAGGTCACAATGAGCACCGAAACGGCCACCATCAGTGCATGAGAAGGGCTGTACTGCCAACCCCAAGCAGCCGCCAAGGCGGCCATGATCAAGACGCCCCACAAGAAGGGCTTGGCCACCCGGTCGGCCAACAAAGCCATGCCGGGCTTGGACACCGAGGCACTCTCCATCAGGGCCACCATTTGTCCAAATCGAGTTTGCTTGCCAAGCGACATCACCTGAACTTGAACGGTGGCGGTGAGGTTCAAACTGCCTGCTAAAACTTTGTCACCCAATGCCCTCGCCAAGGGCCTAGACTCACCCGTCAGCAATGCTTCGTCGACCTGCGTTGCACCCACCACAATTTGTGCATCGGCGGCAAACGCTTCACCGGGGCGAACTTGAATGACATCTTGCAATTGCAAATGCCGAAGTGTGATGGCCTCCCAGGCACCTGCACTTGTTTTTCTGTGTACCGCATCGGGCAAACGATTCATGACAGCCTCCAACGCGCCAGCTGTTTTGTCTCTGAGCCTGAGCTCAAGCCACCTGCCCGTGAGCAAGAAGAACACAAACATGGTGAACGAATCGAAATACACTTCGGCACCAAAAGGGCCTTGAGGCTCAAAGGTGCCCAAGGTGCTGACCACAAAGGTGACCCACATGCCTATGGCCACCGGCAAGTCCATGCTGATTTTTCTTTGTTTCAAATCGAGCCAAGCCGTTTTGAAAAAAGGCATGCAAGAAAAAAACAAAACGGGCAAAGACAAAACCCAAGAAGCCCAACGCAGCAATTGCACCATGTCGGGGGCAATGTCGTGTGGCTCGCTCATGTAAACCGGCGTGGCATACATCATGACTTGCATCATGCACAGGCCAGCCACACCCAAACGCCACAACATTTTGCGAGCGTCTTCTCGGCGCACTTCGTTGGCCAAGGCATCGTTGGCAGGCAAAGTGCGATAGCCTAATTTGGCAACCGCCTTCATCCAGTCGGATGGGCGCGTTTGAGCCGACGACCAAACCACCCTGCCTCTGTGACTGGCAGCGCTGATTTGCGCCGACTTCACACCGGGCACCGACATCAAGGCGTCTTCAATGTTGATGGCGCAGGCCGTGCAATGCATGCCTTCAAACACCACACTCGAAGTCCATTGATGGGCCTGCGGGTCGCTTTCTTGACTGAAGTCTGACCACTCCTGCGCTTGATCTAGCAATGACCATTGAGAGGCCAAAGCCTCTATATCTGGAAGTGCTGCTAGATTTGACATGCCTTGACGATAAGTCAACAAGCTTGCATGAAACTTGATCCAGATCAAGACGCGGGGTTTTCAGAGTTTTAAGCTTGATTCACCGATTTAACAAAGGAGCACACCATGTACAAACGAATTCTTGTTGCCACCGACGGCTCTGCACTTTCCAAAAAAGCCGTGATTGACGCCATTGGTTTGGCCGCTACCTGCGGCGCAGAGCTCATTGCCTTGAAAGTTGTACCACGCTACCCACAGGCTTACTTTGAGGGCAGCATTCCCTTAAATGCCAAAGATGTGGCGCGCATTGAAGCTCAATGGGCAGAAGAAGCCCAAGCAGCTGTCGATGCAGTCACTAAATTGGCAACGGCCAAAGGTGTCAAGGCCAAGGGGGTGGTCAGCCGCTCAGACATCGTTTCCGATGCCATCATTGCAGCGGCCAAAAAGCAAAAGGCCGAGTTAGTGGTCATGGCCTCGCATGGCCGCAAAGGCATCAAGCGATTGCTGTTGGGCAGTGAGACACAACAAGTGCTGACGCACTGTCATGTCCCTGTGCTGGTTTTACGCTAAGAACAAATTTTTGTGCTGATCGCGCAATAAATTTTTCTGCACTTTGCCCATGGTGTTTCGTGGCAGCTCTGGCACCACGAAACACTTTTTGGGTATTTTGAAATTGGCCAATTGCGACTTTAAAGTCGCAATGATTTTGTCGGCATCCAAAGTTGCGCCGGGCTTGGCAATGACCACCGCAACGCCTACTTCGCCAAAATCGGGATGGGGCACACCCACCAGGGCACTCTCTGCCACACCTGGCATTTCGTTGATGTAGCCCTCAATCTCGGCTGGGTACACGTTGTAGCCGCCACTGATGATGAGGTCTTTGCTACGCCCCACAATGGTCACATAGCCACGCTCGTCAAACTTGCCCACATCGCCGGTTTTGAAAAAACCATCCGCGGTGAATTCTTCTTTGGTTTTTTCGGGCATGCGCCAGTAGGCTTGAAAGACATTGGGGCCTTTGACCTGAATGTTGCCAATTTCGCCTACAGGCAAAGCTTTGCCATCATCGCCTTGAACGCGCAGTTTGACGCCTGGCAACGGAAAGCCCACCGTGCCGCCGCGGCGCTCAGTCTGTCCGCCATGTCGCTTGTCTGCAGCATATGGGTTGGAGGTGAGCATGACAGTTTCACTCATGCCATAGCGTTCCAAAATGGTGTGCCCTGTGCGCTGTTGCCACTCTTTGAAGGTTTCTATTAGCAATGGTGCAGACCCAGCAATGAACAAACGCATGTTGCGGGTTGCATCTTTGTTGAGTGACGGCTCTTGCAGCATGCGAACATACAGCGTGGGTACGCCCATGAACACGGTGGCCTCTGGCATTTTGGCAATCACAAACTTGGGATCAAATTTGGCCAGCCAAATCATTTTGCTGCCATTGATGAGCGCCCCATGAATGGCCACAAACAAACCATGCACATGAAAAATGGGCAAGGCGTGAATCAGCACATCGTTCTTTTTCCAACCCCAATAGGTTTGGAGGGTTTGGGCATTGCTCAACATGTTGCCGTGGGTCAGCATGGCGCCTTTGCTGCGCCCAGTGGTACCACTGGTGTACAAAATTGCAGCCAAGTCGTCGGCTTTTTGAACCGCAATTTTGTGCTGATCTTTGTGATGCGCTGCACGCTCGAGCAAGGTGCCTGTGCGATCGTCATTCAAGGTGAACACATGCTGTGTGCCTGCCTTGAATGCAATTTTGCTAACCCACCCAAAATTAGCCCCCGAACACACCACCACTGCCGGCTCGGCATTGCCAATGAAGTACTCAATCTCGGCACTTTGGTAGGCGGTGTTCAAAGGCAAGAACACATAGCCTGCGCGCAAGGTGGCCAAGTAAAGCATCATGGCTTCCACTGACTTTTCGACTTGAACGGCAATGCGACTGCCCTTGGGCAATTTCAAGCTGTCTAACAAGTTGGCCATCATGGCACTTGCACGGTCCAAATCTCGCCATGAATAATTCAGGCCTTGGTCAGTTTCAACGGCAACTGCGTCTAAGTTTTTAGGAAATGCAGCATGCAGGGCTGCGAACAAATTCTCTTGCGACATCTTCAATCCAGTTTTGCGCCAGAGGCTTTCACCACTTGGCTCCATTTGCGTAATTCCGATTTGATGAAGGCGTCAAATTGTGCGCCCGTTAAATTGGGGAACTCTGCGCCTTGCGCCGACCACACCGCTTTGGCTTCATCGGTTTGACACGCTTTGCGAATCTCTTCGATGGCACGCGCTTGCGCATCGGCTGGTGTGCCCTTTGGAGCCCACACGCCGTACCAAGTACTGACGGTGTAATCGGGCAAGCCAACCTCAGCAGAACATGGCACATCTGGAAATGCCGGATTGCGTTTGCTACCAGACACCATCAAAGCCTTAATCCTGCCACCCTTGATGTGCGCGGCGGATGAACCCAAACCATCAAACATCATATCGACATTGCCTGCAATTAAATCTTGCAGCGCTGGGCCAGCACCGCGGTAAGGAATGTGCGTGATGAAGGTTTGTGTTTGCAGCTTGAACAATTCACCCGCCAAATGGTGTGAGGTACCGCCACCCGCTGATCCGTAATTCAGCTTGCCAGGATTTTTTTTCACAAAATCCAAAAACTCTTTGACGTTGTTGGCCTGCACTTTTTTGGGATTGACCACCAGCACTTGAGGCACAGCCGCAACCAATATCAAGGGCAGCAAATCGCGCTCTAAATCGTAGTCAAGTTTGGGGTACATGCTGGGGGCAATGGTGTGATGCACCGCACCCATGAAATAGTTGTAACCGTCTGGTGCAGATTTAGCAGCTACACCGGCGCCCAAGGTACCGCCTGCGCCGCCGCGGTTGTCAATGATGAGTTGCTTGCCCGTTTGCTTCGAAAAAATGGCCGAGAGGGGGCGTGCAAATGCATCTGTGCCACCGCCCGCAGGAAAGGGCACCACCATGTTGACAGGTTTGGTGGGCCAGTTGGCTTGCGCCCAAGCGGGCATCACAGAGGCCAACGACGAAGCGGCAGTCAATTGCAGCAACGAACGGCGTTGAATTCCCAATTTTGAAAATTGCATGCTTGTCTCCTTTTTGTTTAAACCAAACTGTTGCGCTTGTTCACCACGACATACAAGACGATGCCTAACAACACCATGGGTACACACAACCACTGCCCCATGCTGAGCCCCATCGACAACAAGCCAAGGTGCGCATCAGGCTCTCTGAAATACTCGGCGATAAATCGCAGGCTGCCATAGCCCATCAAAAACACAGCTGACACTTGACCCAGAGGCCTGTCTTTGCGGGCAAACCACCACATCACAACAAACAGCAGCAGGCCTTCTAAAAGGAATTGGTAAATTTGGGAAGGATGCCTGGGGAAATCTCCCGCACCTCGAAAAACCATGCCCCAAGGTAAATCGGGGTCGGCTTGGCGTCCCCATAGTTCGCCATTGATGAAGTTGCCAATTCGGCCTGCGGCTAGGCCTGTTGGTACACAGGGTGCAACAAAGTCCATGACTTGAAAGAACGGCCTTTGCCTCGACTTGGCAAACCACACCATGGCAGCTATCACACCCAACAAACCCCCATGAAAACTCATGCCGCCTTGCCACACGTAGGCAATTTCGAGGGGGTGTGAAAAATAGTAGGCTGGTTGATAAAACAAACAATAGCCAACTCGGCCGCCCAAAACCACGCCCAAGACGCCCGCAAACAAGATGTCTTCAATGTCCTTAACCTGCCAATGCGTCAAACGGGCAAAGGGTAGATGCGTCAACCTTCGGGTGGCCAAGAAGTAAAACAAGCCAAATGCTGCCAAGTAGGTCAGGCCATACCAATGAACAGCGACAGGCCCGAGTTGCAGGGCTACAGGGTTAATTTGCGGGTGAATCAACATGGGGTCAGATTGTGCCCTTTTACTGGGCCAGGTGTACCCCTATATGCCCTAAGTTCTAGGGGTTCTACCTGACTCTCCCTTAGAATGGCCGGCTTGAGCTTAAATTCCTCTCAATTTCACCTTCATTTCCTGTTCAGTTGACCCCAACCCACGACCAACACCATGAGCGAAAAAATCATCCCTATTCAAACCGCTACCCCCAGTAACCGCCGTAGCGCCAACATTACCCAAGGCAAATCACGCGCGCCCAACCGCTCGATGTACTACGCCATGGGCTATGAAGAAGGTGATTTTGTCAAACCCATGGTGGGCGTGGCCAACGGTCACAGCACCATCACCCCTTGCAACAGTGGCTTGCAAAAACTGGCAGATGCCGCAGTGGCAGGCATTGAGGAGGCTGGTGGCAACGCACAGATTTTTGGCACGCCTACCATTTCTGATGGCATGGCCATGGGCACCGAGGGCATGAAGTACTCCTTGGTTAGCCGCGAAGTCATTTCTGATTGCATCGAAACCTGCGTGCAAGGCCAGTGGATGGACGGCGTGTTGGTGGTGGGCGGTTGCGACAAAAACATGCCCGGCGGCATGATGGGCATCTTGCGCGCCAACGTGCCTGCCATTTATGTTTATGGCGGCACCATCTTGCCAGGCCGCTATCAAAACAAAGACCTGAACATCGTGAGTGTGTTTGAAGCGGTGGGACAAAACGCTGCGGGCAATTTGAGCGACTTCGATTTGAAAGAAATTGAAAAGCGCGCCATTCCCGGTACAGGTTCATGCGGCGGTATGTACACGGCCAACACCATGTCTTCTGCCTTTGAAGCTTTGGGCATGTCACTGCCCTTCTCTTCCACCATGGCCAACCCCCATGACGAAACCAAAAACTCGGCCAAAGAGTCGGCCAAGGTTTTGCTCGAAGCCATCAAGAAAGATTTGAAGCCCCGCGACATCGTCACCAAAGAAGCCATTGAAAACGCAGTGGCAGTCATCATGGCCACCGGTGGCTCTACCAATGCCGTGCTGCACTTCTTGGCCATTGCCCACACCGCTGGTGTTGAGTGGACCATTGACGACTTCGAGCGCATGCGCAAAAAGATTCCCGTCATTTGCGACCTAAAGCCAAGCGGTCAATATTTGGCCGTTGACTTGCACCGCGCTGGTGGCATTCCCCAAGTGATGAAGGTCTTGCTCAAGGCAGGTTTGTTGCATGGCGATTGCATGACGATCACTGGCAAAACTGTGGCCGAAAACTTGAAAGACATTCCCGACGCACCTCGCGCCGACCAAGATGTCATTCGCACCATCGACAAGCCAATGTACGCTGAAGGCCACTTGGCCATTCTGAAAGGCAACCTGTCACCCGAAGGTGCGGTGGCCAAAATTACAGGCTTGAAGAACCCTGTCATCACCGGCCCTGCTCGCGTGTTTGACGACGAACAATCTGCGTTGAAAGCCATCTTGGACGGCAAGATCAAAGCAGGCGACGTCATGGTCTTGCGTTACCTTGGCCCTAAAGGTGGCCCTGGTATGCCCGAAATGTTGGCCCCAACAGGTGCGCTCATTGGCGCCGGTTTAGGCGAAAGCGTGGGCCTCATTACCGATGGCCGCTTCTCTGGCGGCACCTGGGGCATGGTGGTGGGTCACGTGGCCCCCGAAGCGGCTGCTGGCGGCACGATTGCGTTTGTGAACGAAGGCGATTCCATCACCATCGATGCGCACAAGCTCATTTTGGAATTGAACGTGCCCGAAGCAGAAATTGCCAAACGCCGTGAAGGCTGGACAGCACCTGCACCTCGCTACACACGCGGTGTACAAGCCAAGTTTGCCTTCAATGCCTCTAGCGCCAGCAAAGGTGCTGTGCTGGATTTGTATTGATCCAAACCGAGTGCACTTTGCAATGAAACTTTTTCAAAGTGTGCGGTGGGGGCTGTTGGCAGCCCTCGCCTTGTCATGCAGCTTAGCTGCCAAGGCCGATCAAGCTTTGGCCACCAAGAAGAATTGCATGGGCTGTCATGCGATGGATCGCAAAATGGTAGGTCCGTCTTACAAAGACGTGGCCAAGAAGTATGCGGCCGACTCAGGTGCGGCAGACAAGCTGGCACTCAAAATTCAAAAAGGTGGCGCGGGTGTGTGGGGCCCTGTGTCTATGCCCAGCAACCCACAGGTCAATGAAAAAGAGGCCAAAACTTTGGCCTCTTGGATTCTCAGCTTGAAGTGAGCCTCAAAGGCCAATGGCCGCAATGCCGGCCTTGGCAATTTGTGCATCTTCGGTGGACTTCACACCGCTGACGCCCACGGCGCCCAAGCAAAAGCCGTCTTTCATGATAGGTACGCCGCCTTCGAGCATGCCTTCCACTTCGGGGGCAGACAAGAAAGACATGCGGCCACCATTGATGACATCTTCATAAATTTTGCTTTCACGGCAACCCAGAGCCGACGTTTTGGCCTTGGAAGGTGCAATGTGAGCAGAAATGGGGGGGGCGCCATCCAAACGTTGGAAATGCAACAAATGACCGCCTGCGTCCACAATGGCAATGCTCACAGCCCAGTTGTTCTTTTGGGCTTCAGCTTGTGCTGCGGCTGCAATGGATTGAATGTCTGAAAGTTCGAGGCTAGATTGAGTTTTCATGGTTCTAAGAGAATGACAAAAATTGACTGCCAAGCATAACGCAGCCCCCGAAAGCCATTGCATGCACCCAAGTCACTACACAAAAGACCTTGGAAACTTTGGCAAATAGGGTATTTTGGGTTACAAGCCCTACAATTTGCCTACCCGATAAAGGGTGTTATTTCAGGAGTTCACACATGAGCGATCTTCAAAACATCGAACAACCCAGCTGGGGCGGCGTTGCCAGTACCCCCGCTGAACGCAACAAGGTTATGCGCAACACCTATTGGTTGTTGGCACTCAGCCTGTTGCCTACCGTTTTAGGCGCCTGGTTAGGCGTTGCGACGGGCATTACACAGTCTTTGGGCGGTGGCCTTGGCTTGGTCCTGTTCATTGGCGGTGCTATTGGCTTTATGTTTGCCATCGAAAAGACCAAACACTCTTCAACAGGTGTGTTGGTTCTGCTGGCCTTTACCTTCTTCATGGGCCTTATGCTGTCACGCATGATTGCCATGGTGTTGGGCTTTAAAAATGGTGCCGACCTCATCATGACAGCCTTCGCCGGTACCGCAGGTGTGTTTGCTGTCATGGCCAGCTTGGCCAGCGTCATCAAGCGCGACTTGTCAGGCATGGGCAAATGGTTGTTTGTGGGCGCCTTGGTTCTGATGGTGGGCGGCATCGTCAACGTGTTTGTAGGCTCTACAGCCGGCATGATGGCTTTGTCAGTCGCGGCCATCGGTATCTTCAGTGCTTTCATGCTGTACGACCTGAAGCAAATTTTGGATGGCGGCGAAACCAACTACATCAGTGCCACACTGATGCTGTACATGGACTTGTTCAATGTGTTCCAAAGCCTCTTGGCTTTGCTGGGCATCATGGGCGGCGAGCGCGATTAATCTGAGCCAAACTAAGCTAAAGCATCTGAGTTGAAAAACTCAGGTGCTTTTTTTATGCCGATTCAATGCGCTCAAACACCGCCATGCTTTCGACGTGGGCGGTGTGCGCAAACATGTTGACCACGCCCGCACTGATACAACGATAGCCTGCTCTGTGCACCAGCAAGCCGGCATCGCGCGCCAAGGTGGCGGGGTTGCAACTGACGTACACAATGCGTTTGGGGAATTGCCAAGTACCGCGCAACTCGGCGCTTTCATTCAATTCGGCCATGGCCTTGGCCAAGGCAAACGCACCTTCACGCGGTGGGTCAATGAGCCACTTGTCGGCTATGCCATCGGCCATGAGCATGTCGGGCGTCATCTCAAACAAATTGCGCGCAATGAAGGTGGTTGGCGCCAATCGCTTGCCGTCACCTCGCATGCTTTGATTGCGGGCAAAGTTGTCTCGAGATCGGGCCACCAAAGCTTCTGAACCTTCAATGCCCACCACTTCTTTGGCGGTGGTAGCAATGGGCAGAGTGAAGTTGCCAAGCCCACAAAACCAATCGATGACTCGTTCATGCGCTTCGGGTTTGAGCAAGCGCAAAGCACGCGTGACCAACACGCGGTTGATGTGCGGATTGACCTGTGTGAAATCGGTCGGCTTGAAGGGCATGTGAACCCCAAAGTCGGGCAAATCGTAAGAGAGCTCTGGGCCACCCTCGTCCATCAGTTTGACTGTGTCGGGGCCCTTGATTTGCAACCACCACTGCACAGCATGCTGTTGTGCAAAAGCACGCAAGCGCGCTTCATCGGCTGTGCTTAAAGGCTCGAGATGGCGCAGCACCAAGGCTGTTACGGTGTCGCCTTGCGCCAATTCAATTTGCGGAATGGTTTCGCGGGCATCCATGCCATAAATCAATTCGCGCAGCGACAAAAGCATGGCGCTGATGTTGGGCGGCAACACGCGGCAGGTTTTGATGTCGGCCACATAGCGACTTTTTCGTTCGTGAAAACCAATCAGAACTTCGCCCTTTTTGTGCACATAGCGAACCGACATGCGCGCGCGATAGCGGTACCCCCAACTGGGGCCTTCCATGGGACGCAATAAATTTTCAGGTTTGACTTTGCCCAAATGCCACAGGTTGTCTTCGAGCACACGTTGCTTAATGGCCACCTGTGCACTGGCTTCTAGGTGTTGCATTTTGCAACCGCCACAAGCACCGGCATGCAAACCAAAATGAGGACAGCCCGGCTTGACGCGCTGAGAAGATTCACGGTGAATGGCTGTGACCACGCCCGCTTCCCAATTGTTTTTCTTACGATGAACGTTGACGGACACCATCTCGAAGGGCAATGCGCCTTCGACGAAGACCACCTTGCCATCGGGACGGCGGGCAATGCCTTGCGCCTCCATGTCGAGCGCATCGATGTGCAACCAGCCTTCGGGCAGATCAGAGCGACCTGGAATAATTTCTTGTGTTTGTTCTTCTCGTGAAGAATCGCTTTTTTGGCTCATGGACGTGAAGGCAAATATTTGGTGGGATCGACAGGTTTGCCTTGTTTGCGAATTTCGAAGTGCAACTTCACACGATCTGCATCGGTACTGCCCATTTCGGCAATGCGCTGGCCTTTTTGCACGGCTTGGTCTTCTTTGACCAGCAATGTTTGGTTGTGCGCGTAGGCAGTTAGGTAAGTGTTGTTGTGCTTCAGAATGACCAAGTTGCCGTAGCCTCTAAGGCCAGAGCCGGCATAGACCACTTTGCCATCGGCGGCCGCCATGACGGGGTCACCGGCCTTGCCTGCAAAGTCGAGGCCTTTGTTTTTGGCTTCGTCAAATCCCGCCAACACAGAACCTTGATGAGGCCACGCAAAGGCCAGGCCATCGTCTGTGGTGTTGGCAGGGCTGGCGGCCTGAGGTGCAGCTTGTTGTGCATTTTGTGTCTGCGCAAGCTGAGGGGTGCTGGCCTGTCTTTGATTGGCAGGCGCTTTGGCCTCTGCAGACACTGGCGGCGCCACTCGCAACACTTGATCGACTTCAATCACATTGGGGTTGTCGAGCCCATTCCACTTGGCAATGTCGCGCCAAGCTTGGCCATGGTCTAGGGCAATTTTGGTGAGGGTGTCGCCAGAGCGCACACTGTAATAGCCCGGCTTACCTGCGTTTTCTGAACCCGGCATGGCTGGGCCCATTGAGATGGGCGTGCTGACAGCGCCGCCTGCCGCATTGGCGGGTGCGCTGGCAACTGGGGCTTTGGCTTGGCGCGCTGCGCCCTGACCTGCCACGCGGTCTTCTACGGGCACAGGGCCTCGAGGCTTGGAGCCACATGCCACCAAGGTGCTTAGCGCCACACAACAAAGTACCGTCAATGCTTGACGGCCACACATCAATTTCATGCCAAATCCTTCAGGAGACACCCGATTTTAGAGGGACAAAGTGCACTGCTTCCAGCACGTTTTGCTTAAATCCCTGCGCCGTTTTGTCGACCACCATCAAAGCTTGCTGACCATTGGCCGTCACAGTAGGTGCCACCAAACGTCCGCCAACAGCCAGCTGATCTAGCCAAGCTTGAGGAACCGACTCGCCACCCGCTGCAGAAATGATGGCGGCATAAGGCGCACCTTTGGGATAACCCAACATGCCATCGCCAAACAGCAAATGAACATTGGCCAACCTGAAATGTCGTAAATTGGCACGCGCTTTTTCATGCAGGCCCTTTAAGCGCTCGATGCTGTAAACCTCGGTTGCCACATGACTCAAGACCGCCGCTTGGTAACCACAGCCAGTGCCAATTTCTAGCACGCGGCCCAATTTGCCTTCTTTGCCTTCAAGCAGCAACTCAATCATGCGTGCCACCACATTGGGCTTGGAAATGGTTTGGCCCAGACCAATGGGCAAACTGGTGTCTTCGTAGGCTTGCGTGACCAAAGCGCTTTCTACAAAACGATGGCGCTCGACATTGCCCATGGCTTGCAGCACCTTAGGATCTTTAAGACCTTGGGCTGCCAATTTTTGCACCATGCGTTGCCTGACCGCACTCGAATCTAAACCCAGTCCCTGGGTTGTGCCGATGGCTGTAGTTGCGGGCAAAGGCTTGGCAATTGCAACGACCGCGGGCTTGGCACTGACCACGCGCTTTTCGGGCGAGGTCTTGTCGAGCTTGATTGGGAATCCGGGGCGTTGCGCCATCAGGCTCCCCAGACTTTGAGCTTTGACAAGTTTTGAGACCAAAGACCAGCGTTGTCGTGGTCGGTTAAATCGACCTTCAAAGGTGTGATGGTGACATGGCCATTTTTGGCAGCATGAAAATCAGTGCCATCACCATCGTCCATGGCTTCACCTGCATTGCCAATCCAGTACATGGTTTCGCCGCGGGGGCTGAGTTGGGTAATGACGGGCTCGGCAGCATGCCGTCTGCCCAAACGGCACAGCTTTGCGTTTTTCCATTGGGCCGTGGCATTGGGAATGTTGACATTCAACAGCCAAGGCGATTTGCCAATCAGTTGAGCCTCCTCAAATTGACCCACCATGTTTTTGGCAAATTCTGCTGCTTGGTCTAAGTGTGCCCAGCCTTTTTCTGTTTGAGAAAAAGCCAGCGCTGGAATGCCAAACAAGTAGCCTTCCATGGCCGCACCCACGGTGCCCGAGTAAAGTGTGTCGTCGCCCATGTTGGCGCCGTTGTTGATGCCAGACACCACCAAATCGGGCCGGTAGCCTAACAAACCCGTGAGGGCGATGTGAACACAATCGGCAGGTGTGCCGTTGACATATCGAAAACCATTTTCGCCTTGACGAACATACAGAGGCGAATGCAACGTGAGTGCATTGGACTTGGCACTGTTGTTGTGTTCTGGTGCCACCACTTCAACATCGGCAACTTGCTTGAGGGCGTGATAAAGCGCCACAATGCCTTCAGCACGGTAGCCATCGTCGTTGGAAATGAGAATTTTCATGGGTGTGTCCTAGCCCCCAATTGTAGGTCGCTACCGAGACAAGCTGAAGGTCATATTGGCCTTTATATTCAGGCAATTGTGTCATTTTTGAGGAGAATTTCTGTGCACGCTTGGCTCTGTGAAAACCCCGTAGGTGTTGAGGCTTTGTCTTGGAAAGAATTGCCCACGCCTGTGCCGCAAGCTGGGCAAGTTTTGATCCGCATTGAAGCGGCCAGTCTGAACTTCCCCGACCTGCTCATTGTTCAAAACAAATACCAAATGAAACCCGACCTGCCCTTTGTGCCAGGTTCGGAATATGCCGGCGTCATTGAAGCCGTGGGCGAAGGCGTGACGCATCTCAAAGTAGGCCAGTCGGTGGCCTGTTTGTCTGGCACGGGTGGTTTTGGTACGCACACCTTGGCGCCCGCCAAGTTGTGCATGCCCTTGCCAGCAGGGTTTCCTGCCGTCGATGCAGCCGCCTTCATCATGATCTACGCCACCTCTCACCACGCTCTGATCGACCGCGCCGCTTTGAAGGCCGGCGAGACTGTTTTGGTATTGGGTGCAGCGGGCGGTGTGGGCACGGCCGCCATTCAAATTGCAAAAGCGGCTGGTGCACGCGTCATTGCGGCTGCATCGACCGATGAAAAATGTGCGCTTTGCAAATCATTGGGAGCAGACGAAACCATCAACTACACCACGCAAAACATGCGTGAGGTTTTGAAAGCCCTCACCGAAGGCAAAGGCCCCGATGTCATTTATGACCCTGTGGGCGGCGACTTTGCAGAACCTGCTTTCCGCTCTATTGCCTGGCGTGGCCGTTACTTGGTGGTGGGCTTTGCAGCAGGCCCCATTCCCGCCCTGCCCTTCAATTTGGCGCTGCTCAAGGGTGCCTCCATTGTGGGCGTGTTCTGGGGCGATTTTTCTCGCCGCGAACCTCAAGCCAATGCCGCCATGATGGCTGAGTTGGCGCAGTGGTATGCGCAGGGCAAAGTCAAACCCGTCATTGACCGCACCATGCCCATGAGCGACCTGAAAGCCGCCTATGCGCACATGGGTTCACGCGGTGTGATGGGCAAGCTGGTGATGGTCAACTAAAGCACCACCCCCCGACTGGCTCAGCCCTGCTTTTTCTTCTGAAAAGCAGGGTCGTAGCGGCGTATCCAATTGAAGAACTCGTGGTACCACACCACGTTGTTGGCGGGCTTCAAAATCCAATGGTTTTCGTCGGGGTACCAAAGCAGACGCGCATCCACGCCCTTGGCCTTAAGGGTGTTGTAGTAGGCCAAGCCTTGCGCATCGGGTACGCGGTAATCTTTGGCGCCATGAATCACCAGCGTGGGGGTTTTCATGGTGGCTGCAAATGCATGGGGACTTTGCGCATGTATCTTCTTCATGTTGTCCCAATAAGATGCGCCCAACTCTTGGGGATGCCAACCGTAGGCATCGTCTGAGAACATGCCCACCCAATCGAAACATCCTGCATGACACACATACGCTTGATAGCGGCCAGGCTTGACGTGTGCATTCATCCACGCCACCATGTAGCCACCATAACTGCCGCCTGTGGCAAACACGCGTTCCTTGGCAATCCAAGTTTTCTTGCGAAGCCAATCGGTGCAAGCCTCCATGTCTTGCAACTCCAGTTGTCCCCACTTGTGGCTGATGGAATCTAGAAACTTCAGACCAAAACCCGATGAGCCGTGGTAGTTGACATTGGCCACCACATAGCCCTGTGCGGCAAACACATGGTAGTTCCAACGCCAGTGCCAAATATCACCCGGGCCAGTGTGCGGACCACCATGGATGGTGTGCAGCAATGGGTATTTTTTGTCTTTGTTGAAGCCTGGTGGAAAGTGCAACCACACTTGCACATCATCGCCCTGCGCACCTTTGAACCAGTGCGCTTCTGTTGCGCCCAGAGCGATACCGTCTAAGAGTTTGTCGTTGAACGACTCCATTCTGCTAACTGCTGGCAATGACGCATGGCCAGATTCATCAACGCCTTGAACTTGAATGCGCCCAGGGTGCACGGCTTTGTCGATCAAACTGACCAAGCGTCCTGCGGCCATGTCAAAGGCATGCACTGTACCGCCTTCAATGACTTGGCTCACTTGGTGGGTGGCCATGTCAAATCGCCACACATGTTGTCGCCCTTGGTCTTCTGCTTTGCAAAGCAAGGCGCTGCCATCCTCACTCCACATCAATGGCGCTTGAGGTTCGCGATCCCATTTGTCGCTGAGTATTTTCCAGGCGAGTTTGCGTGAGGCAGTTTGCGTGCTGCTGGCAGTAGGCAATCTCAAGCATGCCAATCGATTGGGCTGTGTGTTGCTGATCTGTTGGTGCGATGCCAAGAAGGCCAATTGCTCGCCATCTGCACTATAGACGGGCGCCGAGAAATCCCAGGCACGGTCATTCAGCAAATTGCGAATGCTTTGAACTTTAGCGCCGCGCAATTCAATCTGCGCCAAGGCCATGCGAGGTGCAGGATTTTGACCGCGGTCGGGATCGTGCACAAAGGTGATGCGTTTGCCGTTGGGTGCAATGGCAAAGTCATGAGCACCAGGTTCGCGGCGTTGCAACTCAAAATCAGTGCCTTCCAACAAATCGTGAACACGACCTGTGGCCACCTCCATGACACACAAGTGCGGCACGCGGTTCATGGGCAGGTTGTGATCCCAATGTCTGTAAACCGCGTCTTCGGTGGCAAACGCCGAATCTTTAACCGCCTGCACTTCTTTGAGTTTGTCGGCTTGTGCTTTGCCGCCCTTTAACTGTGGCCAAACCCAGGTTACAAAGGCAATGCGCTGGCCATCTGGAAACCATTTGAAATCTTCAACACCTGTGGGCACTTCACCAGCACGGCGCGCCTCGCCGCCATCGGGAGGGATGAGGTAGATTTGTGGCGCTTGGTCCTTTTTGCCGTTTTGTTCTCGCTTGGCCACAAACGCAATCCAGTCACCGTTGGGTGAAAACTGCGGACGCCCATCTTTGTCACCACATTGTGTGAGTTGCCGCGCTTGACCGCCCAAAGTTGAGAGCAACCAAATGGCGCTTTGAATGTTGTTGTCTTTGACAGAGGGCTGTGCCACCGCGCAGACCGCTTGCGCACCGTCTGGGCTGATGCTGGGTGCGCCCAGTCGTTGCAGTTGCCACATCAACTCGACGGTGAGTTGTTTTTTCTTTGCGTTGGCCATGTGCGTTTCCTTGTCACATCGAATGACTTTTGATTGGCGTGAATTATGGCGTGATAAAACAAAAAGGCCTGCAAGAAAACTTGCAAGCCTTTGAATTTTTGGGGTGGCTGATGGGGCTCGAACCCACGACAACAGGAATCACAATCCTGGACTCTACCAACTGAGCTACAGCCACCGTAGAAGCGGAATTATAGCCGAAAGATTTTCAAATTCAGGCGCCTTTGGCCTCTGATTTGGCTTTTTCGGGCGATGGTTTGGCCACCAAAATCTCGGCCTTCAACATGGCTTTGAGTTGCGCCAAATAAGCTTGTGTTTCGGCAGAGCCCCAAAGTTGTGTGAATTGCTGCTGCGCCTGTTTCATCAACTCTTTGTTCTCAGCCTCGGGGGGCAAGACTTTGGTGACACGAATGACGGCATAACCCATGGCGCCCAAATCGACACCTTCTGTGGCGGGCAACTTAACGGGGTCGGCCTTCAACACAGCATCAACCACTTGAGGCAATTGGCGTTGAGATTTTTCGCGCGACAAGATGATGGCATTGGGCAAGCCATCCGCATTGGCGCTGGCCTTCAATGCCGCCAAACGTTGCTCGCCCTGAGCCTTGGCCAATGCGGCCGCTTTGTCTTGTGTCACGTTGCGTTTGACGATGTCTTTGACTTCGGCAAATGGCAAAGAAGCAGCTGGGTAGTACTTGACAACACGCGCGGCCACCATGGTGTTTGACGCCACTTCAATGGCTTCTGTGTTGCGCTGCTTTTGCAATGAGGCTTCACTGAACAAAGCCTGCAACAAACCTGGATGGTTGAGAGGATTTTTAGTTTGCGCAGCTTGCGGTGCAGGGTTGCGCCCCACTTGTGTTGCTTTTTGAATGTTCAGCTTGAGTTTTTCGGCAACGGGTTTGAGGCTGTCGGATTGCTCGTAAACCATGTTTGAAAATGTCTCGGCCAGCTCTGCATATTTGCGCTGTGCTTGCTGCTTCTTCAATTCGGCTTCAAGCGAAGGACGCATCGATTCAAAGCTTTGTGCTTTGGGTGCCTTGATGTCTGTCACTTGAATGATGTGATAGCCAAACTCTGATTCGACCACATCACTGATGTCTGATTTCTTCATGCTGAAAGCAGCATCTTCGAAAGCTTTGACCATGGCGCCACGACCGAAGAAATCTAAATCGCCACCTTTGATGGCAGAGCCGGGATCTTGTGAGTTTTTGCGCGCAAGCTCTGCAAAACTGGCAGGCTTGGCTTTGACGGCTTTCAATAAGTCCTCAGCTTTGGCACGGGCTGCCTTTTTCTCGGCATCGGGTGCGTCTTTGGCTGCTGTGATCAAAATATGACTGGCGCGTCGCTCCTCTTGGCTCGACAAGCGTTGCAAATTTTGCTCGTAGTAGGTTTTTAAATCTTGCTCGTTGACTGACACTGCATTTTTTAAGCTGTCGGTGTCCAACATGACGTATTCAACGTCAGCCGTTTCGGGCGACTGGAACTTGTCTGTATTTTTGTCGTAATAGGCTTTTAAGTCTGCATCGCTGACCGTGACCTTGCTCAGAAAATCGGCCGCTGGGAAATTCAAAATTTGCACTTCACGTCGCTGCAAAAATGCATTCAAAGCAGTTTGAGTTTGTGAAGTTGTGGCGTAGGCAGAAGCTTGCACACCCTGAATGACTTGACGGTTGGACAAATCTGAGCGCACTTGCATTTCAAACATCTCTGGCGTCATGCCTTGCGATGCCGCCAATTGTTTGTAGCGTTCCATGTCGAGCTTGCCATCGGGGCCGCGCAATGCCGCAATCGAGGGGCTTTGTTGCAACTCACGGGCTAAGCGCGTATCGCTGGCCACCAATTGGAGCTTTTGTGCTGCAGCGGCAATGACCTGCTCGCGAACCAAGCGCTCGAGCGTGGCGTACTTGGCTTCTGGTGTGTCAAACATTTTGATGTCGATGTTAGGCATCGAAGCCCGAATGCGATCGACTTCACGCTTGTGCGCAGCGTCCCACTCTGACTGAACAATTTTGTTGCCATTGACTTTGGCAACAACGGCACCGCCGTCGTTAAAACGTGTGTAGCCCTCAATGCCAAACATCACGAAGGACGGGATGATGAGCAAGAACAACAAGCCCATCATGATCTTGGTGTTGTTGCGGACAAAATCAAACATGTGAGAACTCTCTGGTAGTGACGCTGTAAATGTCTCAAAAAAGACAAAAGGCGAACAACCTGTTCGCCTTTGCTTGGGGGTGGTGGGTGATGACGGGGTCGAACCGCCGACCTACGCCTTGTAAGGGCGCCGCTCTACCAACTGAGCTAATCACCCCCCTTAATCAAAGATTAATTCAAGGCGTCTTTCAGGGCCTTACCTGGACGGAACTTAGGCACCTTGGCAGATTTGATTTTGATGGCAGCGCCCGTACGTGGGTTGCGACCTGTGCGAGCAGCACGCTTGGTTACAGCGAATGTACCGAAACCGACCAAAGCGACAGTGCCGCCCTTTTTCAATGTGGTGCGAACGGCGCCAATGGTGGCTTCCAATGCGCGGCCGGCAGCAGCTTTAGAGATGTCTGCTTGTTTAGCAATGTGCTCGATCAATTCTGTCTTGTTCATACAAAGAGCCTTAAAAAAATTTGAGCACTCGTGAACGAGTGGCTCATCATTATCGAAAAAATTTTGTTTGAAGTTTGTAACAAACTTCTGAGACAAAGCCTTGTCTTCGCAGGGCGTTTCGTCAACTTCAATTTAGCCAGACAAACAGCGTCTGTCAAATGGTTTTATGTCTAGAAACCGCAGTGCGACACGAATTCTAGACGCAAACTGAATGACTGCGAGGACTTGACTAAAAAAAATTTTCAAATCTATAAACTTGTGAAAAAAGTTCTCATAACGCAGCTGCAATGGCTTTGCCAACATCTTGCGTATTAGCAGTTCCCCCAATATCCGCAGTGCGAGGTGCACCGCTGTTGGGCGCCAATACTTTTTCGATGGCCGCCAACACCGCATCGTGCGCAGGTTTACATCCCAAGAACTCGAGCATCATGGCACCACACCAAATTTGTCCAATAGGATTGGCAATGTTTTTGCCTGCAATGTCTGGCGCTGATCCATGTACGGGTTCAAACAAAGAGGGATGCGTGCGATCTGGATTTAAATTGGCACTGGGTGCAATGCCAATGGTGCCGGTGCAAGCAGGTCCTAAATCAGACAAGATGTCGCCAAACAAATTGCTGGCCACCACCACATCAAAGAAATCAGGGCGTTGCACGAAGTGCGCCGTCAAAATGTCAATGTGAAATTTATCAACGTTGACACCCGAATAATTTTTGGCCATTTCAACCACACGCTCATCCCAGTAAGGCATGGTGATGGCAATGCCATTGGATTTGGTGGCACTGGTCAAATGTTTTTTGGGCCTTGACTGCGCCAGCTCAAACGCAAATTTCAAAACACGGTCAACTCCCACGCGCGACATCACCGTCTCTTGCATCACAATTTCACGCGCAGTGCCGGGGAACATGCGGCCGCCAATGCTGGAGTACTCGCCTTCTGTGTTCTCGCGCACGATGTACATGTCGATCTCGCCAGGCTGCCTGGGTGAACCATCGCGGCGCACCACAGGGGCAATGATGCCAGGCATGAGGCGCGCAGGACGCAGATTGATGTACTGATCAAACTCACGGCGAAACAACAACAAAGAACCCCACAGCGAAACGTGGTCGGCAATTTTGTCGGGCCAACCCACGGCGCCAAAGTAAATGGCATCGTGGCCACCAATTTGGTCTTTCCAATTGTCGGGCAGCATCTTGCCGTGCTTTTCAAAGTAATCCCAGCTTGAAAAGTCGTAATGGTCAAATTTCAAATCGAGGTTGAATTTGCTGGCCGCCGCTTCCATGACGCGCAAGCCTTCAGGCATGACTTCTTTGCCAATGCCGTCGCCTGCAATCACAGCAATTCTTTTTTGACTCATGATTTCTCTCCTTCAGGTAATTTTGCGGGACGGACCACCCAACTCACGCCCCATGCGGTCAGGGCGATGCCCATCAGGGTGACCATGGTAATAGGCTCATCAAACAAGATCCAAGCCATGATGGCTGTACTGGGTGGCACCAAATACATCAAACTCGTCACCGATGCCGCAGCGCCTTTTTGAATCAGCAAGTACAGCAAAGAACTGCCGCCCAAGGTCAGGCCCAATACCGACCAAGCCATGGCCCCCACAAGCTCTGCATTCCATTGCACAGGCTCCGATTCCAACAGGGCCAACGGTGTGGTCACCAGCATGGCCGCCATCAATTGAACGGTGTTGGCCGTTCGCACATCACAGGGTTTGACAAATCTCTTTTGGTACAAGGTGCCCAATGTGATGGAGAACAAAGCCATCACGGCAAATCCAAGGTTAACAAGGGTGACGTGGTCTAAAGCACTGCCCTGCGTGAGCTTGCGCCACACCACCAGCAACAAACCGCACAAGCCCAGCATCAATCCCATCCACTGGCGGCGGCTGACTTCATTTTGAGCGGTGTTGCCGTGGGTTGATAACCAAATGGCTGTGAGCACAGGTTGCAAGCCCACAATCAAGGCCGACAAGCCAGAACCCATGCCCGCTTTGACTGCCGCCCAAACGCCGCCCAAATACCCCGCATGCATGAGTACACCCGTAACCGACAAGTGCAACCACTCTCGCTGCCCCTGAGGCCAGCGCACGCGAGCCCATTGAATCCAGATCAAAAAGCAGGCAATGGAAAATGCGTAACGAAACCACAAGAATGAAAAAGGCGGGGCGTGGGGCATGCCAAAACGCGCCACAATGAATCCGGTACTCCAGATGAGCACGAACACCACAGGCATGTGCTTCACCCAGGAAGCCGTTGATTCAGTTGAATTCATGAACGCTTATTGGGACGCGATGCAGCTCACTTCACGCGCGCACGAATTTCTGGCAAAGCCTTTTGCATGTAGTAAATCATGGACCAAATGGTCAAGATGGCGGCAACCCAAATGAGCACGGTGCCCCATGCGTGGGTGTCAATGACACCAAACAATTGGCCATTGAACAACAGGAAAGGGATGGCCACCATTTGAACCGTGGTTTTGAGCTTGCCGACAAAATGAACCGCCACACTTTTGCTCGCGCCAATTTGGGCCATCCATTCGCGCAAAGCAGAAATGGCAATTTCTCGCCCAATGATGACCAATGCAATGAGCACAGGCACACGGTGCAAGTGCACCAAGATCAACAAGGAAGCGCAGACCAAGAACTTGTCTGCCACTGGGTCGAGGAAGGCGCCAAAAGAAGAAGTTTGGTTGAGCTTGCGGGCCAAGTAACCATCTAACCAATCGGTGATGGCGAAGACCACAAACATGGTGGTGGCCCAAAAGTTACGCGATTCAACCGGCAAGTCTGAATAAAAAACCCACACAATGAAAGGGATCGCGACAATGCGCGTCCAGGTCATCAGGGTGGGAATGGTGAAAAACATGGTGCTTATTGTGTCATGCCTTCGTGACTTTTCGCTGACGCAGCAGTGCAAACGGCTTCATAAGCCTAGGCCTTGTGTGCCTAAGCGGTCAGTGCAAGGCCTGGTAAATGCTTTCTGCCAGTTCTCGGGAGATGCCATCCACAGACATCAGGTCTTCCACGCTGGCGTCTTCTACGCCTCGCACACCGCCAAATCGCTGCAACAATTTGGCGCGTTTCTTGGGGCCAATGCCACCGATTTCTTCTAGCCGGCCGCCGCCCATGCGCACCTTGGCCCTTTGAGCCCGCATGCCGGTAATGGCAAAGCGATGGGCTTCGTCTCGTATTTGCGCAACCAGCATCAGCGCTGCCGAGTCTTTGCCCAAATATACTTTTTCTCGGCCATCTGCAAAGACCAACTCTTCCAAGCCCACCTTTCGGCCCTCGCCTTTTTCCACGCCCACAATCAAGGACAGATCGAGACCCAGCGTTTCAAAAACTTCACGCGCCATGGACACCTGACCCTTGCCGCCATCGATCAAGACCACATCGGGCATTTTGATTTTGAGGTCGGTTTCGCCAGACTTCATGGCTTCTGCCACTTTGCCATACCGACGCAAAAGCACCTGGCGCATGGCCGCGTAATCGTCTCCTGGCGTGATGCCGTCAATTTTGTAACGGCGATATTCGCTGTTTTGCATTTTGTGATTTTGAAAAACCACACAAGAGGCCTGCGTCGCTTCTCCAGAAGTATGCGAGATGTCAAAGCACTCCATACGCAACTGGTCAATGTCATCGGGCGCTAAATCGAGTGATTCGACCAAAGCCCTTGTGCGGGCCTGCTGCGAGCCCTCTTCAGCCAATAAACGGGCCAGTTGAATGGCGGCATTTTTCTCAGCCATTTCTAACCAAGCGCGGCGCTGTTCTCTGGGATTGTGCACAGCAGACACCTTCATGCCAGACTGCAAAGAGATGGCCTCAATCACTTTGGCGTCGACCTTTTCACTGGTGATCAGGGCGGGCGGGACTGGAATGCTAAGGTAATGCTGGGCAATGAAGGCTTCCAAAACCTTAACTTCTAAGCTTTGCTGATCGGCGGTGACATCGTCTTCCAAAGCCTGGCCGCCAATGGCATGGCCATCTTCTACATGCGATGGAAAATAAGGTCGATCGCCCAAGTGGCGACCACCGCGCACCATGGCCAAGTTGACGCATGCACGTCCGCCCTGCACTTTGACCGCCAAAATATCCACATCCGTGTCGGTCACCGTATCGACCGATTGTTGGTGCAAGACGCGCGACAAGGCCGTCATTTGATTGCGAACTTCGGCAGCCAGTTCAAATTCCAATTTGTCTGAGTGCGCCATCATGCGGGCTTCCATCGATTTGAGTACCGATTGGGTTTCACCGCGCAAAAAAGCCTCCGCTTGCGCCACATCGTTGGCGTATTGATCGACATCAATCACACCGACACAAGGCCCCGAGCAACGCTTGATTTGGTAAAGCAAACAAGGCCGCGTGCGGTTGGCAAATACGGTGTCTTCGCAAGTCCGAAGACGGAAAACTTTTTGCAGCAGTTGGATGGTTTCTTTAACCGCCCAAGCACTGGGATAAGGGCCAAAGTACCTGTGCTTTTTTTCAACGCCACCTCTGTAGTAGGCAATGCGCGAATAGGCATCTGGTTTAACGCCCTCCTCCACTTTGCCTGCCCGCGGGCTACCCGTACCGGACACCTTCAGGTAGGGGTAGCTCTTGTCGTCCCTGAACAAAATATTGAACTTGGGACTCAGGCTTTTGATCAGGTTGTTTTCAAGCAGCAAGGCCTCAGCCTCCGAGCGCACCACCGTGGTTTGCATGCGCCGAATTTTGCTAACCATGTGGCCAATGCGTGTGCCACCATGGTCTTTTTGGAAATAGCTGCTGACGCGCTTTTTTAAATTGCGGGCCTTGCCCACATAAAGCACTTGGTCGTCGGCATCGAAATAGCGATACACCCCCGGCAAACTGGGGAGTGCTGCCACTTCGGCCAACAAAGATTCAGGGTGAACGCTCGACATGCTCGCTATTGTGTCTTGAAGCGCGCGACAATATCACGCATGCTTTGGGACATATTTTGCCGCGTCATCGACAACCATGGAGATTTGGGGGTCTGTTGGCGCTTGAGCGCCGATCTGGCTTCGCGCGGTCATCGCATCAGGTTGTGGGTGGACAATGCCAGTGCCCTCGCATGGATGGCGCCTCAAGCCAACTTGAACAGTCAGGGTTGGGCACAGCAACAATTTGAGCTAGGCCATGTAGAGGTGAGGCCCTGGAATGCGGCATTAACCCGCGCAGACTTGCCCTCAGCGGTTTGGATTGAAGCCTTTGGCTGTGAGCTGCCCGATCACTTTTTGCAATGGGCGCTCGAGCTTTCTGAATTGGCAACACCTGCGCAAACACCTGTTTGGCTCAATTTGGAATATTTGAGTGCCGAGTCGTATGTAGAGCGCAGCCACAAGTTGCCATCGCCCGTGATGAGCGGCCCCTTGAAAGGACGCACCAAATGGTTTTTTTATCCTGGCTTTACAGCGCAAACAGGGGGGCTGATACGCGAAGCGCACAACCCAAATCTGGCTGAAGCCACTCAGGCCAAAGCCCTGGCTACAGCCACTACCCCCCTACAGACAAGTTTGTTTTGTTATGAACCCGAAGCCCTCAAAGAGGCATTGCAACTCCAGTCGCTAAACTCGCCCACCCACGTCTGGCAAGTGGCCCATGGCAGAGGCGCTGCGGCTTTTGACCTGGCCATTGAACAAGCTTGTGGGCAGACACCCGCCACAATCAAGCCGCAATTTAAAAAATTACCGCCCCTCACCCAAACCCAATTTGATGCACTTTTGCGGGGCAGCGACTTGAATTTTGTGCGGGGAGAAGATTCATTGGTAAGGGCTCTTTGGGCCGGAAAAGCCTTCATTTGGCACATTTATCCCCAAGACGATGGCGCCCATGGCCCCAAACTCCACGCCTTCTTAGACTGGCTCCAAGCGCCTGACAGCCTTCGGCTTTTTCACTTGCGTTGGAACGGCCTGACCGATGCCCCGCTGCCCCAGATTGACTTGCCGCTTTGGCAGACTTGCGTACAAGCAGCCAAGGCACGATTGCTAGAACAAAGTGACTTGGTGAGTCAGCTTCTTCAATTCGTGGCCGAAAAGCGCTAAAATCTTGGGCTTTGGGCCAGCTTTATGCCGCCGCCCTTAATCAAACAAGCACATTAAAACCACTAAACGCCTGTAGCAGGCACCACTGGACACCTATGAAAATCGCTCAAGAAATCCGCGTTGGCAACGTCATCATGCAGGGCAAAGATCCCATGATCGTTTTGCGCACTGAATACAGCCGCGGCGGCCGCGGTGCAGCCACCGTTCGCATGAAACTCAAAGCTTTGTTGAGCAACATGGGCACCGAGTCTGTGTTCAAGGCCGACGACAAAATGGACCAAGTGATCTTGGATCAAAAAGAATGCACATATTCTTACTTTGCCGATCCCATGTACGTTTTCATGGACAGCGAATTCAACCAGTACGAAGTCGAGTCAGAAAACATGGGCGACGCCATGAACTACCTCGAAGACGGCATGGCTGTTGAAGTGGTGTTCTACGACGGCAAGGCCATCTCTGTTGAGTTGCCTACCAGCGTTGAGCGCGAAATCACTTGGACAGAACCTGCAGTCAAGGGCGACACATCTGGCAAGGTGCTCAAGCCTGCCAAAATTGCAACAGGCTTTGAAGTGCCCGTGCCTTTGTTTGTCAACCAAGGCGACAAAATCGAAATCGACACACGCACTGGCGAATACCGCAAGCGCGTCTAATCTGCCATACGCAGCGAAGGCCAAGCCCTTCTGATCATCAAGACCTCTTCGGAGGTCTTTTTTTTTGCAACGGCGCTGTCATGGGCCACAATGACCCCATGAAATCAAATCCAGATCTCCATGTTTCCAAAGAAATGGCCGACGCCTACCGATTGGCTTTCAATGACCCTGAGTTTTTGAACCGACCCGAAACACGCGGCATTCGATTCCAACTTGAACTGCTCAAACCTGAATTGGTTCAAACGGAAGCAGGCATCAAACAGACCATTGTGGTGTTTGGCAGTGCGCGGTTCAAAGAAGACAATGCTTATTACGAAGCCGCCAGAAAATTTGCACGCATGGTCTCAGAAGGCTGCAACAGCCTTCCCAAATTAGATCGCCTCACCATCTGCACTGGCGGCGGCCCTGGCATCATGGAAGCTGCCAACCGCGGTGCGATGGATGCGGGCGCACCTTCAGTGGCTTTGAACATTTCATTGCCTCACGAGCAAAAACCCAACCCTTATGTCACGCCTGAATTAAGTTTTCAGTTTCACTACTTTGCCCTTCGCAAAATGCATTTCGCCATGCGCGCCAAAGCACTGATTGCATTTCCGGGTGGCTTTGGCACGCTGGATGAATTGTTTGAAATGTTGACCTTGGTTCAAACGCGCAAAGTCAAACCCACACCCGTCTTGCTCTACGGCTCCGATTATTGGAAACGTCTGATTGATTTTGATTGGATGGCGACCTCGGGCACCATCTCCAAAGAAGATTTGGCGTGCTTCAAGTACGTCGACTCACCAGAAGAGGCTTGGACAGAAATACAAACGCTGCTGCCCTGCTAAGCAGTCACACTAAGCGGTGAGGCTCTGTGGCGAGGCTATGTGACAACAGAAGTTTAAGAATGGTTTTTTGTGGCAGGCCTGAGGCGCCAAGCCTGCGGCGTGCCAGAGGCCACACATACACCCACCACCCAAAAAACCACAGACACGCCCGCCACCGCGCCGGCTGCACCAAACATGAGTGGCATGACCACACTGGACGCATTGACGGTCATGATGCGCAAACCCAAGGCTTCACCTTGTCGGTGCTGAGGTGTAATTTGATGCAGGGTGCTCATGATCATGGGTTGGACCACGCCCAACACCACCCCTAAACAAATTGAGCAAATGGCCATGGCCATGGCTGAATCAAAAAAGGGATAGGCCGCAAAAATCAAGCTGGCACAGACCATGGCGCCCGACAACAATCGGTATTCTTGAAGACGACGCGCAATCCAAGGTAGCACCACACGAATGGCGGCAGACGCTACGGCAAATGAGCCCAAAATAGAACCTACAACAGAAGCACTTAAACCTCGCTCGTGCCCCAACACCGGCACCACAAAGGTATGCACATCCCAGCACGATGACAACAGCCAATTGACCAGCAACAAACGGCGCATCATGGGCTCTTTGAGCAAATCCCAAACGCGATTGTTGGCATGCTCGGGCAAGACAGGCGCAACGGGCTGCTCTTTCACTTTGCGAATCCAAAACCAAGCAACCAGTGGCATCAGAGTCAACATGATGAAGGCCGCACGAAAACCGCCTTCATCTGCAGGCATAGCCCCAGCATGGTCAATCAGCACGCCCGCAAAAAAGGGGCCCATGAAATTGGAGACGGCGGGCCCGATGGCCAACCAACTAAAGGTTTCCTTGAGTTGGTTGGCATCGCTGGCCATGCGGCCTACATGGCGCTGCAATGCAATGACCGTAATGCCGGTGGCGCCGCCAGTGGTTAATGCACCGATGCAGAGCACCGGAAAAATGGGCCACACAACGGCCAAACCTGCGCCGGCGCAGGCAATGAGCACACTGAACCGAACTGGTTTTTTCAAGCCATGACGGTCTGTGAACTTGCCTGCAGGAATGGCCATGAACACCTGCGTAACCGAAAAAAGAGCCAACAAAACGCCCACCGCCATGGCGCTGTAGCCTTGCTGCAGAGCCAAGAGTGGCGTGGCCAAACGCATGCCTGTCATGCAAGCGTGCAGAAAAATTTGTCCGCTGATTAGCCTGAGGAGTTCACTTTTCACGCAGTTTCGCCGTCACTTTCATCGGACGCTTGTGCCAACAGATTGGGCACTTGGGCTTCGGGCAAGGCCTCTACTTGCCGCAATGCTCTGTGCATCACATTGCTGCGAGTTTGCGCTTTGTCGAGGGTGTTCAAAACGGTCTGCGTTTGCTCTTTGACTTTGGCCAGCACATCGCCAAATTTGCCGAACTCTGTTTTGACGGCACCTAACACTTGCCAAACTTCGCTTGAGCGTTTTTCTAATGCGAGGGTTCGGAAACCCATCTGCAATGAATTCAACATGGCCATCAAGGTGGTGGGGCCTGCTAGCGTGACACGATAGTCGCGCTGCAAAGACTCAATCAGACCGGGGCGGCGCAACACCTCTGCATACAAGCCCTCGGTCGGCAAAAACAAAATAGCGAAGTCGGTGGTGTATGGCGGCTCAATGTATTTTTCAGTGATGGACTTAGCCTCTAAGCGCACTCGCGCTTCCAAAGCTTTGCTGCACAGCTCTGCTTGAATTGCATCAGCACGCGATTGTGCTTCGAGCAAGCGTTCGTAATCTTCATTCGGAAACTTGGCATCGATGGGCAGCCAAACGGGCTGACCATCTTCTGACCTGCCTGGCAAACGGATGGCAAAGTCAACACGGTTTTTACTGCCAGGGATGGTTGCATGCTGCGCCGCATATTGGTCTGGCGCCATGACCTGCTCAAGCAAAGAAGCCAATTGCGCTTCACCGAACATGCCGCGTGTCTTGACGTTGGTGAGCAAATGTTTAAGGTCGCCCACACCTTGCGCCAGCGTGTTCATCTCGCCCAAGCCTTTGTGCACTTGCTCCAACCTGTCTGCCACTTGTTTGAAGCTTTCTCCCAAACGCGCCTGCAAAGTGGTTTGTAACTTTTCGTCGACTGTTTGGCGCATCTCGTCCAGTTTGGCCGCATTGTTGATTTGCAACTGTGCCAATTGGGTTTCTAAGGTGCCACGCATTTCAGACAGACGACGCGCATTGGCTTCTGAAAGTTGCTGCACTTGCAAAGTGAGGGTGTCAGACAAAGTTTTTTGCAGCAAGGCCAATTGCTGTGCAAACGCATCCATCTGACTGTTTTGCGTGCGCGTGGCTTCAGCACTTTGTTGCACCAAACTTTGCTGAAAGGTGCCAAGTGTTTGCGTTAACTCTTGCCGTCCGCCCCTTGCCGATTCAAGGATGGCGTTGCGCAGTTCGCGCTCTAAACGTTCGTTGGCTGACTGAAGCGAAGCCGCCAATTGCGCAATGTCTTGCTTGTCCTGAGCTTGCGATGCGAGCTGCCTGAAAATTAAAAAGAGTCCGGCCAGCACCGCACCTAGCCCGGCAAACAACACCCAAAGTTGGACAGCAACTTCCATTGAATTAAGCCGCTTTTGTAACTGCGTTGAGCGGCGTCAGTGCACGGCCCTGCGTCAGGTAGGCGATCAAATTGTCTGCTGCCAATTGCGCCATGGCCAAACGAGTTTGAACCGTTGAGCTGGCAATGTGCGGCGTGAGGACGACGTTGGGAACTTTCAAAAGTTCAGGATTCAAGGCTGGCTCACCCTCAAAAACATCCAAGCCAGCTGCCGCAATTTGCCCAGCAGCCAGCGCTTTGGCCAAAGCCGCATCGTCGACAATGCCGCCGCGCGCTATGTTGACCAAGGTGGCCGTAGGCTTCATCAAACCTATTTCTTTGGCCCCAATGGTGTGATGCGACTCGGCACTGTATGGCACCACCAGCACCACGTGGTCGGCTGTTTTCAACAAAGCTTCTTTAGAGACGTATTGCGCCTTGCACTCTGCTTCGAGCTGTGGCGTAAGTTGTGAACGATTGTGATAAACGACGCGCATGCCAAAGCCCAATGCACCGCGCCGCGCAATGCCCTGGCCAATGCGTCCCATGCCAATGATGCCCAAGGTGCTGCCGTGAACTTCGGCGCCTGCAAACATGTCGTAACTCCACTTTGTCCATTTGCCTGCGCGCAAATAGTGTTCGCTTTCGGTCACGCGGCGCGCAGTTGCCATGAGCAATGCAAAGCCAAAATCGGCTGTGGTTTCGGTCAAGACGTCTGGGGTGTTGCTGGCCAGAACGCCAGCCGCTGTCATGGCAGGCACGTCAAAATTATTGAAGCCGACAGCCATGTTGGCCACAATTTTCAATTGTGGGTTGGCTTGAAGTAATGCGCCGTCAATTCGCTCACTACCCGTGGTCAAAGCACCCACTTTGCCTTGGAGACGTCGCGTTAATTCGGCAGGGCTTAAAACCTCATCGGCCTGATTGCTTTCAACTTCAAAGTGCTGCGACAAATGTGCCAATGTTTCGGGGAAGATGGCGCGGGCCACCAAAATTGCGGGTTTTTTCATGGGCGGAACCAAATAAAAGTCATGATGACGAACAAGGGAATGAGCACGCACAGCGACCACGCCATGTAACCAAAGAAGCTTGGCATTTTGATGCCGCGGTCTTCTGCAATGGCTTTGACCATGAGGTTAGGTGCATTGCCAATGTAACTGTTGGCCCCCATGAACACGGCACCTGCAGAAATTGCGGCCAAGGTGCTGGCCAGGGTGGTCATCAAAACTTGCGCATCGCCACCCGCTGTATTGAAAAACACCAAGTAGGTAGGCGCGTTGTCTAAGAAGGAGCTTAACAAGCCCGTGATCCAGAAATACATCACCACATCGGGTGTTCCATCGGGTTGCGTAACCGCAGAAACCACAGGACCAAAGGGTCCATTGACACCTGCCTTCAACATGGCAATGACAGGAATGATGGTGAGGAAAATACCTGCAAACAATTTAGCAACCTCTTGAATGGGTCCCCAGCTGAACTGGTTGTCTGCGTGCACTTGAGAAGGCGTGAGCTTAAGAGACAACAAGGTGATGGCAACAAGGCCAACATCTCTGACAATGCTTTGCATTGCCACTTCAGTGCCTGCGACGTCAAACACCACAGTAGATTTCCAGAGGCCACTCATGAGCACCAAGCAAACCACGGCGCCCAACAAGATGAAATTGACCTTGCCATCAAAACCAATTTGACGCGAATCGGGCGTAGGGTCGACGGGCATCAACTCTTCGCGCTTGTGATAGAACCAAGAATCGAGCAAAAAGAAAATCAACAACAAAGAGCCCACCAGGAAAAGCGTCTCAGGGAAAAGTGTTTTGACTGTCCAGAAAAAATCAACACCCTTCAAGAATCCCAAGAAAAGCGGTGGGTCTCCTAATGGCGTTAAAGAACCGCCAGCATTGGCCACAATGAAAATAAAGAACACCACCACGTGAGCAACATGCTTGCGGTTGTCATTGGCGCGAATGAGCGGCCTGATCATTAGCATGGAAGCACCCGTGGTACCCATGAAGCTGGCCAAAACAGCACCGATGGCCAAGATGCTGGTATTGAGGCCTGGACTGCCATGAAGATTGCCACGAATGAAAATACCACCCGACACCGTGAACAAGGCCGTGATCAAAATAATGAACGGAATGTACTCTGCCAACAAAGCATGAACCAGGTTAGCGCCTGCAAGACCAACACCATAAAGCGCCGCAAATGGCAATAAAAATGCCAGGGACCATGCCACTGTCACTTTTCCAAAATGATGGTGCCAGAACTGGGGCACCATCAATGGCATGAGCGCAATGGACAACAAAATGCCCGCGAAAGGGATGCCCCACAGTGGACTGAGATCGGCACCATTGATGTCGGCGGCGAAGGTCGCACCTGGCAACATCAACAAGCTTGCAAGCAAAAAGGTCATGGCCTTGTGGCAGTTTTGTTTCATGGCATATTGACTTGAAAAAATAAGGGTCTGATTCATTGAACAACTAAGCTTGGTGTTAATTGAGGGGCGTAATTTCAAAAACCTGCGCCAAATAGGCCAAGTATTTTTCGTCATCGCACATGCCCTTGCCAGGCGTGTCTGAAAGTTTTGCAACCGGCTGGCCGTTGCAGCGTGTCATCTTGATCACAATTTGCAAAGGCTCATAGCCTAAGTCGTTGGTGAGGTTGGTACCAATGCCAAATGCCAACAAACAGCGGCCATTGAACTGCCTGAACAGCTCGATGGTTTTGGGCACGGTCAGGCCATCGCTGAAGATAAGCGTTTTGGTAAGAGGGTCGACTCGGTTGGCGCGGTAGTGCGCAATCATGCGCTCACCCCAAACAAACGGATCGCCACTGTCGTGTCTGGCGCCATCGAACAATTTGCAAAAGTACATGTCAAAGTCGCGCAGGAAGGCATTGAAGCCATAGACATCGCTTAAGGCAATGCCCAAGTCACCACGGTACTCTTTGGCCCACGATTCAAAGGCAAACACCTGACTGTCTCGAAGGCGAGGCCCCAAAGCCTGACAGGCCTGCAAATATTCATGCGCCATGGTGCCCAAGGGTGTGAGGCCCAGCATGTAGGCAAAGTGAACATTGCTGGTACCCGCAAATTGTTCTGTGGGCCCTGTTCCCAGTCGACCAATGAGGACGCGCAAAACTTCTTCATGCCAAGCGCGAGAAAATCTTCGGCGCGTGCCGTAATCGGCAATCTTCAAAGACTTCAAGTCTTCAGTTTGCAGCTGCTTGATTTTGGTATCGAGACGGCTGCGACCCGCCATCAGATCTGGCAAGCGTTGGGTGTTTCTAAAGTACACCTCGTTCACAATGGCCAGCACAGGAATTTCAAACAGGATGGTGTGCAGCCAAGGCCCCTGAATGACGATGTCAATTTCACCGGTCAAATTGGGGGTCACTTGAATGTATTTTTCGTTCAGTCTGAACAGCCCTAAAAAATCGACAAAGTCACTTTTGATAAAGCGCAATGAGCGCAGATAAGCCAGCTCGTCTTCTTTGAAATGCAGACTGCAAAGCGATTTGATTTCGCTGCGAATTTCTTCGACGTAAGGTGCCAAATCGACGCCCGGATTTCGACACTTGAAGCGATACTCAACCTGTGCACCCGGAAATTGATGCAAGACCACTTGCATCATGGTGAACTTGTAGAGGTCAGTGTCCAGCAAACTGGTAATGATCATGTCGAAAAGTGGCCAAAAAAATTGAACCTCCAGTGTAAGTGAAGCCAGTCACTTTCACCGGAACGTGGGCCGAGGATTACTCAGGATAAACGCGGTGATGGCGTCACTTTTAGGAGACTTTGAACTGAGCTGAAGCAGGCACTGGTAGCACGACACCGCCCGCCAAATTCAAGACTTGGTCAGCCAAGGCATGCAGTGTCTTATTTTGCTCAGCAATCAGCAAGGTGTAGCCGCCTTGTTTGAGTTTTGCCAATGCCTGCGCAATTGACTGCACCAGGACCGGCGAAATGCCCTCACAGGGCTCATCCAAAAGCAACATTTGAGGCTGCGTCATCAGGGTACGCCCCAAAGCCAGCATTTGCTGCTCGCCGCCACTCATTTGCGAAGCGGGCCGATTCAACATGACGGACAGGGCTGGAAACAGGCTTAGCACATCGTCCAAGTGAACTGGCGCAAGCCCGGCACCGCGTTGCTTGGCGCCACTGGGCATGGCAATTTCTAAATTTTGACGGACCGTGAGCGCCGAAAACAGCCTGCGGTCTTCAGGCACATAGCCCAAACCAACTTGAGCACGTTGGTGGGGTGCTAAGTCAAGCAAACTTTGACCTTTCCAAAGCGTCTCGCCTTGAACCGAGTCCATTAAACCCATGAGCGACTTAAGCAAAGTCGACTTACCAGCCCCATTCAAGCCTTGAACCAAGACCAAGCTGCCTAAGGGCACTTGAAAATTTACATCAAACAAAGCCTGTGCTTGACCGTAAAAAGCATTCAATCGACGAACTTCAAGCATGGGATTCACTTTCCTGAAGCTCAAAGTGATGGCCCAAATAGCGCTCGCGCACCAAGGGGTTTGCAACCACCTCATGAGGCAAACCTTGCGCCACCAACTTGCCTTCCATCAGAACCAAAACCCGATCGGCCACGCCAAACACGGCATCCATGTTGTGCTCCGTGTAGAGCACCGTTGTACCTTGTGCTGCCAAATTTTTAATGCGTGACATCATGTCAAGTCGCTCTTCTGGTGACAAACCAGCAGCAGGCTCGTCCAACAACAAGAGCCCTTGGTTTGGCTGGGGCAAACCTGCCATGGCCATGGCCAGTTCCAATCGTTTTTGATTGCCATAAGACAAATGCGCTGCCGAATCGTTCAGGGCGGCCTTGCCTAAGTTTTGTAAGCCCATGGCCTCTAACCAAAATGAGGCCGCTTCGTTTTGGCAATGGTCGAGGACATCAAAAGCAGAGACGCCCTTGGCTGCTTGCAAAACCAACTGCAAATTTTGATAAACACTTAAAGCTTCAAACACCTGAGCGACTTGGAAGGTTCGGCCAATGCCAAGCGCCCGCCGATCCTTTGCTGAGATGCGTGCCAAGTCTTGTTGATGCCAATGAACTTTGCCATGGGCTGCAGTTTGCTGACCTGCAACACATGCAAAGCAAGTTGATTTGCCAGCGCCATTGGGGCCAATCAAGGCCACACACTCACCTGCTTGCAACTCAAAGTCGACACCTTGCAGCGCCCAAACACCGCCATAGTGGTGTTGCAAATTTTCGACCTTCAAAACCGCTGTCATGTTCGCGCTCCTTGCCGCGTCACTTGTTTGGAACGCCAGCCCAAAGCGCCTTCTGGCGCAAACACCATGAGCAGCATGATGAGCAAGCCCAAAAAGCCTCGCCAATATTCAAAGTGTCGCCCCATTTCTGCGCCAAGTCCCACCAAAAATGAACTGCCAGCCAGTGCACCCCAAAGGTGATGCACGCCGCCCAACAAAACCACCAACAAGGCATCGACAGAATTGGCCACAGAAGCAACAGATGGAAATACAGCACCCTTGCTGATGGCCCACAAACTGCCCGCCAAACCAGCCACCGTGGCACTGATTAAAAAGACCTGTTTGTTCAAACGGGTGACAGGCAAGCCACTGGCCAAAGCACGCAAAGGCGCGTCTCGACCCGCTTGCAGCGCAGCCCCCATGCTGGAGCGCGTTAGACGGGCAAAACCTAAAATAGCGCAAGCACACACGCTGATCAAAGTCAGCTGAAAGAGTGTTCTCGATGCTGTGTCCATGAGCGCCAGGCCAATCAAACCATTGTCGCCACCCGTGACCGCGATCCACTGGCTGGCACTGGCCCACACCATCTGTGCAAAAGCCAAAGACAACATGGCCAAGTACACACCGGCACTGCGCTGCAACAACTGAGACATGGCAAATGCCGCCAAGCCGGCCAACAACATGCCACTGCCAGCTGCTTGCAATGCATTGAAACCCCAATGCAAATGACTTAAAGCAGCGGCATAGGCGCCCAAGCCAAAATAGGCTGCATGACCAAAACTGACCCAGCCAGACAAAGCCATCATGGCTTGCAAACTGAGGCCAAACAACATCATGATGAGGACATCCTCCAAAACATGTTGCGTGTAGGGCGTAACCACCAGCAACATCAATGACACGAGGAGCCAAAGTGCAGCAGAAGACCACAACAACGTGCGTTGAGTGTTCCAGCCTTTAAACGCGGGTACTTTTTCGCGTTGTGCAGCGCCTGGCAGCTCACCCATCAAACCTTGCGGACGCCATGCCAACACCACCGCCATGGTGAAAAAGATCAAAACCAAGGTGGCTTGTGGAAAGAAATAAATGCCAAACGCATGAACACAACCGATGATGAGCGAGGCAAAAAAAGCACCCGAAATGCTGCCCAAACCGCCCATCACCACCACCACAAAAGTTTCCACTACCATTTGCAAATCCATCTGCAAATTGGCAGGCTCTCGCGGCAATTGAAGCGCACCAGCCAAACCTGCCAGTCCACAGCCCAATACCACCACCCCCATCATCAAGGGCGCAGGATTGACCCCCAAGGCGTCTAGCATTTGCCGGTCTTGTGTGGCCGCGCGCACTTGCCGTCCCCAAAGCGTCTTTGTGAGCAGCAAATGCAAGCCCCACCAAACCAAGGGGCCCAATAGCAAAGTCAGCAATTGCCATTGCGGGAAAAAATCTTCTCCCACTTGGACAGAGCCTTTGAGCCCTGGAAATCTGGGTGCAAATATTTCGGCGGGCCCCATCCAAGCCAACAGCACATCATGGATGACCAAGCTCAAACCAAAGGTTGCCACCAACGGATACAAAGGAGGCGAGTGTCTGAGCGGCCTGAACAGGCACCACTCTGCAGCAGCACCGAGCAGTGCTGCGCAAAGCGCTCCCAACAACATGGCGGCCAAATAAATGGCAGCTTGATCTGACCCACTGCCCCACACCTGGGTGATGAGGTATCCAGCCACCATGGCGCCCAACATGTAAAAACTGCCGTGCGCAAAGTTAACGATACGCGTCACACCAAAGACCAGCGTGAGGCCTGCCGCCATCATGAAGAGCGTGCTTGCATGGCTGATGCCATTCAAGCATTGAATGACCCAAAAACTCATTCAACCCAATGCGTAAAGTCACGTGCATCGACACGTGTCGTTTTGAAAGTGTTGACGACGGCGGCCTCGTCTGCATAACCCAATGACATGCCACAGACCATCATTTCGTTGTCGCTTGCACCAACGTGCTTGTAGATAATCTTCGAAAAATTATTCCAAGCAGCTTGTGGGCATGTGTGCAAACCACGCGCACGTGCAGCCACCATCACGCTTTGCAAGAACATGCCGTAATCGAGCAAACTGCCTCGGCCCATCACTTTGTCGATGGTAAAAATCAAGCCTACGGGTGCATCAAAGAAACGATAGTTTTGTTGATGCTGTAAGTGCATTTTGTCTTTGTCACCTTTGCCAATGCCCAACACACCATACAAACCAAAGCCACACTCGCGGCGGCGATCGATGAAGGGGCTGACCCATTTGCTGGGGTAGTAGTCGTATTCTTCTGCGTACTCTGCAGCAAGTGCTGGGTTGGCCGACATGGCATTGTGTGTATCGCACACCTCGTTGACCAATTTGTCTTTGGTGGCGCCCTGCAATACATAAACCTTCCAAGGCTGCGTGTTGGTGCCACTGGGGGCACGTGCTGCAACTTGCAATAAATCTTCGAGCACGGATTTTTCAACAGGCTTGTTCAAATAAGCTCGCGCCGAAAAACGGCTCAAGATGGCTGCGTCGACGCTGTTTGCATCGGCGACCACAGTGCTAACTTGTGAAGTTGAGAGTTCTTTCATGAGAGGGTCTCCAGGACTTTGAGAAATGATTCAGGTAAAGCTTGCGGACGGCGCGAAGCTTTGTTGACGTAGACGTGAACAAAGTGTCCCCGTGCAGCAGTCAGTGGCTCGCCTTGCGCAAACAATCCGACCTCGTAACGCACACTGGACGATCCGCGATGCGCGACACGAATGCCGGCTTCTATGGTTTGCGGAAATGCCAAAGGCGCAAAATAATTGCACTGCGTTTCAACCACCAAGCCGATGGTATCGCCTTGGTGAATGTCCAACACGCCCTGCTCTATTAAATGCGCATTGACGGCTGTGTCGAACCAACTGTAATAAATGACATTGTTGACGTGGCCGTAGGCATCGTTGTCCATCCATCGGGTGGTGATGGGACGAAACACGCGGTAGGCACTTCGGGGCAAAGGCGCCGGCTTGGCATCGGCTTTTTGCGACGGTGGGTTGTTAGAAGTCATAAGCCCCGATTTTGCCAGTGATGCCAATGCTGCACCGCCAGTTGCCATGTGTTCATTTGAACTTGAACAGTTTGGGTTAAGTCACGTCCATACCCACCCCCCATGCAAATGATCATAGGCAGACCGTGCAACCGGACCCATTCAAAAACCCGCAAATCACGGGCTTTCATGCCCTCTTCCGTCAGCTTAAGCCGCCCTAAGCGGTCACCTTCGTGGGCATCGGCACCCGCCAAATAAATCACAAACTGGGGCTGAAACCGCATCAAGACCTGGGCCAAGGCAGTGTCTAAAGCCGTCAAATAGACGTCATCTGGACAGCCATCGGGCAAACCAACGTCCAAATCACTGCTCACTTTGCGAAAGGGAAAGTTCTTTTCACCGTGCAATGAAAGGGTAAACACACTGGGATCGTCACCAAATATATCGGCTGTGCCGTTGCCTTGGTGCACATCCAAGTCAATCACCAAGACCTGAAAAACCTGCTTGGTCGCCCGGAAATGCTCCATTTGAAGCACTCTGGCCGTTACGGCGATGTCATTGAAAACACAAAATCCGCCCCCTTGGTCGGCGCTGGCGTGGTGGGTACCGCCGGCTAAATTGCCGGCAATGCCCTCCCGCATCGCCAGCCTGCCAGCCGCAACAGATGCGCCAGCAGACCTGACCGAACGCTCGGCCATGGCGGGCGTCCAAGGAAAGCCAATCTCGCGCTGAGCCTGGGGGCTGAGCCCGCCCGATTTCACGGCTTGCACATAGGCTGGGCTGTGGGCCAAGGCCAGTTCCCCATCGGTTGCCGCTGGGGCTTCCAACATCACGACATCGGGCAACTCGCCTGCAACTCGCTCTCTCAGCATGCTGTACTTGGCCATCGGAAAGCGATGCCCCTCTGGCAAAGGAAGCACAAAATGGTCTGAGTAGAAGGCTTTCATGACCCGATTGTGACCAATTTCAATTTCTAGAACGCCGACTCTAAAATGCTGCGTTGCAACAAAAACCCCTTGTAATTGGCTTCAGAGTGCCTAAAATCCAATCCATGCTGCACTGCAACAAGATGTTAGGCCAAGCGTCAAGCAAAGCCGGTTCGGAGCAGTCCCTTGAACCTTTTTTTAAATTATTGGAGAAATCATGATGACTACAGAACAAATCGTTGCATCCCACAAAGCCAACGTCGAAACCCTCTTCGGTTTGACACACAAAGCCTTCGAAGGCATGGAAAAATTGGTCGAATTGAACTTGACAGCCACCAAAGCTGCCTTGAGCGAGTCTGCACAAAGCACCAAAGCCGCTTTGAGCGTGAAAGACGCACAAGAACTGTTGGCTTTGCAAGCCAACATGTTCCAGCCTTTGGCCGAGAAGACTGCTGCTTACAGCCGTCACCTCTATGACATCGCTTCTGGTACTTCTAACGAATTCACCAAAGCTTTGGAAGCCCAAACAGCTGCTGCTCAAAAGCAATTCTCTAACTTGGTTGACTCTGCAACTTCTAACGCACCTGCTGGCTCTGAGACAGCCGTTGCCGTGATGAAGAGCGCCGTTTCTGCCGCTAACAACGCTTACGAATCAGTTCAAAAAGCTGTAAAGCAAGCCACAGACATGGCTGAAGCCAACATGGCTGCTGTGACCAACACAGCCGTTTCTGCTGCTAAGACAACTGCTAAAAAGCGTTAATCAGCAATGATCCGAAAGTAACTTGCGCGCCAAGTCACTTTCAAATGAAAAAAGCCGGTGGTTCACCGGCTTTTTTTTCGTCAATTGCCTTGAACTTGGGTTTTCTATCAGGGCTTGACGGCATAGCCTGCCAAAATTTCTTTCAAGCGTGGCAGTTGTTTCAGCATGGCCTCTCGACCCGCTTCAATTGACCGACGTCTTGCGGCAAAGTCTGCGCTTTTGACGCCCATCAAGGCAGGCTTAACCACCACATCGGCATCCTTCAGCACCAATGTGTTCAGACTTTTTCCCATGATGTTGAAGGTTTGCATCAAAATTTGAAACGTGTCTGATGCAGGACTGCCCTCTGGGTCGGTTGAGATGTCGACAGCAATGACCACATTGGCACCCATGTCGCGCGCTTGCCTCACAGGCACTGGCGACACCAAACCACCGTCTACGTACTCTCGTGATCCAATCTTGACGGGCTGAAAAACTGCGGGCACTGCACTTGAAGCCCGCACAGCCGCACCCGTGTTGCCGCGCCGAAACAGCACAGGTTCGCCGCTGTGCAAGTCTGTGGCCAAAATGCCCAAAGGCAATTTCATTTGCTCAATTAAGCGACCATTCACTTGGGTGTTGACGTAGCGAGCCAAGGCCTCACCGCGCAAAGCGCCACGATTCAAAATGGGCATCATCCAATCGGTAATTTCAGCCTCCTCCATGGTCTCGGCGACGCGTTTGAGTTGGGCACTGTTTTTACCGCTGGCATACAAAGCCGCAACCAAGCTGCCTGCAGAAGTGCCCACCACCAACTCGGGTTGAATGCCCGCTTCCTCCAAAACTTGAATGACCCCCACATGCGCAAAACCTCGCGCAGCGCCGCCACCCAGCGCAAGCCCCAGGTGCAAAACCTTAAGGGGTGGGGCGGGCTCTGAAACAGGCGGGCTAGCGGACGCTGTGCCGAGTGTTGGAGATTCAACTGAAGACGGTGGTTTTAAAACAGTTGTGTCGGGCGTTTTGACACTGGCACAGCCTGACAACACCAAAGCGCTGACCACACTTAAGCGGCACAAACCGAGTTTGAAAAGTCTCAGCCCATCACGACTTGGCAACAAGGGCCATAACTTCACTTGCATAATGTTGAATCTAAATTGAAAAGTATGGGTTGATATGGAACAGCTTGTAGCAAACACCGTGCGGCAATGGCCAACCCGATTCATTGCCTTGGGTGCATTTTTGGCGGCCTTGTCTGTCATTGCTTCGGCCTACGCAACACATGGCAACAGTTTAAACGGCACTTCCCCCCTGATGGTTCAAGCCAGCTTGCAGTTGCTGCAATTTCATGCCCTTGGACTCATTTTGGTAGGCATCTTGGGACAATCGAGGCCCAAAGAGAAACGCCTGCAACTAGCAGGCGCTCTCTTCATCATTGGCTGTTTATTTTTCTCAGCCAACATTTTGCTGCGTGCATGGCATGACATCCAAACTTTCAGAGCCCTGGTGCCCTGGGGGGGCACCAGTTTTATTCTAGGCTGGCTTGCATTTACCTTGGCTTATGTGCGCAAGGTCAAGCCGCCACAGGCGTCCGAATCAGGTGATCAAACGCACTGAGTGCCGCTTTGGCGCCCTCGCCGGCCGCAATCACAATTTGTTTGTAAGGCACGGTCGTGCAATCGCCGGCCGCAAACACGCCTGGCACATTGGTGTGGCCTTTAGCATCCACCATGATTTCACCAAACTTGCTCAACTCAAAAGTGCCCTTCAAAAACTCGGTGTTTGGAATCAAACCGATTTGAACAAACACGCCTTCTAAAGCCACGTGGTGTTCTTCACCAGACGCGCGATCTTTAAAGCGAATGCCGTTCACCACACTGCCGTCGCCTGTAATTTCGGTTGTTTGCGCATTGGTGTGAATGGTCACGTTGTTCAAGCTCTTGAGTTTGTTCACCAAAACTGCGTCGGCTTTGAGTTGGTCGGCAAATTCAATGACGGTCACGTGCGCCACAATGCCGGCCAAGTCAATGGCCGCTTCAATGCCGGAGTTGCCACCGCCAATGACGGCCGTGCGTTTGCCTTTGAACAAGGGCCCATCGCAGTGCGGGCAGTACGCCACACCTTTATTTTTGTACTCTTGCTCGCCTGGCACATTGACATTGCGCCAGCGCGCACCCGTTGAAAGAATCACAGTACGGGCATTCAAAGAGCCACCGTTTTCCATTTGCACTTGAATCAGGCCACCAGGTTCAGTTGCAGGCACCACTTTCGATGCCTTCTGCAAATTCATGATGTCAACACCATAGTGACGGACCTGTTGTTCTAAGGCGGCGCCAAATTTAGGGCCATCGGTTTCCAACACAGAGATGTAGTTTTCAATGGCCATGGTGTCATTGACTTGGCCGCCAAAACGCTCTGCGGCCACACCCACCCGAATGCCTTTGCGTGCCGCATAGACCGCAGCAGCAGCGCCAGCGGGACCACCGCCCACAATCAAAACATCGAAGGTTTCTTTGGCGTTGATCTTGGCAGCTTCGCGATCGGCAGCGCCCGTGTCAATCTTGGCCACAATTTCTTCAACCGACATGCGGCCTGAACCAAATACTTTGCCATTCAAGAACACCATGGGCACCGCCATGATTTCGCGCTCGGTCACTTCTTGTTGGAAAGCGCCGCCTTCAATCACCACGGTCTTGACCTTGGGGTTGAAGATGGCCATGAGCGACAAAGCCTGAACCACGTCGGGGCAGTTGTGGCAAGACAAAGACATGTAGACCTCAAAGTTGAAGTCACCTTCCAAGGCTTTGATGGCATCGATCACATCTGACTCAAATTTGGGGGGGTGACCGCCGGTCCAGAGCAAAGCCAAGACCAAGGAGGTGAATTCGTGTCCCAAGGGCAAACCCGCAAATCGCACACCTTGTGTTTCGCCGTCACGTGCCACCACAAAGGAAGGCTTGCGTGCATCGTCTCCCGAAGTGTCCAAAGAAACCTTGTCAGACAAGCTCACAATGGTTTCGAGCAGGCTGCGCATTTCCACGCCGGTCTCGCTGTCGTCTAAGGACGCAATTAAGCGGATGGGTGCGCGCAGCATACCTAAGTAGGTTTGCAATTGCGATTTGAGTGTGTCGTCTAACATGTTTCTCTCCTAATGCGTTGTCAGTTTAAAGTCGATGCGCTGCCAGACCCACGCTAAAACGTAGGCCTTTAAGCTGCGACTTAAAGTGGGAAGTGGTTGAGGGCAAAGCACATCGCATTGACTGCCAGATGCTTTTCTCTCAACGCCCTGAAGCCAAGGCATTGAACAGATCGGCACTGTTTGCACAGCACCGAATCATGGTTTGAAATTAGATCTTGCCGACCAAATCCAAAGAAGGTGTCAAAGTCTTAGCGCCTTCTTTCCACTTGGCGGGGCAAACTTGACCTGGGTTAGCAGCTGTGTACTGAGCAGCCGTCAACTTGCGCAGTGTTTCAGACACGTCACGCGCGATTTCGTTGGAGTGCACTTCCATGGTCTTGATGATGCCGTCTGGGTTGATCACGAAGGTACCGCGCAAGGCCAGACCGTCTTCTTCAATGTGCACGCCAAAAGCACGTGTCAACTTGTGTGTTGGGTCGCCGATCAATGGGAACTTGGCTTTGCCCACTGCAGGTGATGTCTCGTGCCACACTTTGTGTGAGAAATGTGTGTCGGTTGTGACGATGTACACCTCTGCACCAGCCTTTTGGAAAGCTGCATAGTTTTCAGCTGCGTCTTCAATTTCTGTAGGGCAGTTGAAGGTAAAAGCGGCTGGCATGAAAATGAACACGTTCCACTTGCCTTTGAGGCTTGCTTCTGTAACTTCAATGAACTTGCCATTGTGGAAAGCTTGGTTTTTGAAGGGCTGAACTTGTGTGTTGATGAGTGACATGGTTTTTACTTAAGGTTGGTTAAACAAAGAGGGTTAATGAGAAAACTCATTGGGCTCAATGCTAAACGCGAATGATGGCCAGCATGATTGGTAGTTTTTATCACCCCGATAGCCTGAGGTTACATACGCCCTGGCAATACAACCCAAAAATCAGCGGCCTACCGAGTCAAACACTTCCGTCCAAGAGGGCAAAGGTGCATAATTGACGTTTACGTAACGTCAACTAAACAGGAGAAGAAAATGGACATCCAAGGCAAGGTTTTCATTGTGACCGGCGGCGCATCCGGTTTGGGCGAAGGAACCGCCCGTATGTTGGCCGCTAACGGCGGCAAAGTGGTCATTGCAGACATGCAAGCTGAAAAAGGCGAAACCATTGCCAAAGAATTGGGTGGCGCTTTTGTGAAGTGCGACGTCAGCAACGAGGCAGATGGCATGGCTGTAGTGGCCAAGGCGTTGTCCATGGGCAAATTGGTGGGCTTGGTCAACTGTGCAGGCATTGCCCCCGCCGAAAAAACAGTGGGCAAAAATGGCGCCCACTCGCTGGCCGTGTTCAGCAAAACCATTACCGTCAATTTGATCGGCAGCTTCAACATGATTCGTTTGGCGGCCGAAGCCATGAGTCAAAACGAACCCGAAGCCACAGGCGAGCGAGGCGTGATGATTTCTACAGCTTCTGTGGCAGCTTACGATGGCCAAATTGGCCAAGCTGCTTATTCAGCCTCTAAGGGCGGCGTGGTGGGCATGACTTTGCCCATTGCCCGCGATTTGGCGCGCAACGGCATTCGCAACATGACCATAGCCCCAGGTATTTTTGGCACACCCATGATGTTTGGCATGCCCCAAGAAGTGCAGGATGCTTTGGCCGCATCGGTCCCCTTCCCTAGCCGCTTGGGCACGCCCAAGGACTATGCCAAATTGGTCAAGCACATTTTGGAAAATGACATGCTTAATGGCGAAGTGATTCGCTTGGATGGCGCCATTCGACTCGCACCAAAGTAAGGCATACACTTGGCATTCCTCACCATGGAGTGCCTTATGAAGTATTTCAGTTACAACAGCAGCCTTCGGGTTGCTGTTGTCGTTTTGGCCGGTAGCTTAGGTGCTTGTGCGCTTCAACCTACAGCCTTCCATTCCGCCACGCCCGATCAACCCAACGACCCTTTGGGGTATCAAGAAAAACCAGGTTGGGCTACCCAAAACTTTGCGGTGGCTGCAGCCAACCCATTGGCCACAGATGCTGGCTACCAAGTGTTGAAGGCCGGTGGCTCTGCCATTGATGCAGCCATTGCAGTTCAGATGGTACTGACCTTGGTCGAACCTCAGTCCAGCGGCATTGGGGGTGGCGCCTTTGTGCTTCACCACGATGGCAAAAAAGTCGAAGCCTACGATGGCCGCGAAACAGCACCCTCTGCGGCAACCGACAAATTATTTCTAGACGCCCAAGGCAAGCCTCTGCCCTTCATTGAAGGTGTTGTCAGCGGTTTATCGGTGGGTGTACCCGGTACATTGAGCGTACTGGAAACAGCCCATCGAGCGCATGGCAAATTAGCTTGGGCCGCACTAATGCAGCCTGCCATTCAATTGGCCGAGCAAGGCTTCAAACTCAGCCCGCATTTGCACCGTGCCTTGTTGGCGGAGAAGTTTTTGATGAACGACCCCGTGGCAGCCAGTTATTTTTACGACTCACAGGGCAAGCCATTTCCAGTGGGGCATGTGCTCAAAAATCCTGAGCTGGCAGCGGTACTCAAAGACATTGCAAAACGTGGCTCACAAGCGCTGAAACAAGGCCCTGTGGCCGAAGCCATTGTGCAAAAAGTTCGGAACCATCCTCAGCGTCCAGGTACCATGACGCTGCAAGATTTGGCCAACTACCAAGTCAAGAAACGCGAGCCATTGTGCTTTGATCACGCGGTTCAGACTACGGGTAAAACTTACCAGCTGTGCGGCTTTCCACCGCCCAGCTCGGGCGCCTTGGCCATCGGTCAAATGCTGGGCATATTGAATAACACGCCCGCTGGCAAGATGCCGCTGGAACAAGGACTGCCCTCCCCGGATTGGTTGCACTTCTACACAGAGGCTGCACGATTGGCATTTGCCGACCGTGGTCAATTTGTGGGCGACCCCGACTTTGTTCAAGCGCCTGGCGGCGATTGGAAAACCATGTTGCACCCAGCTTATCTAAAGCAACGCAGCAGCCTCATTGGGAGCCAAAGCATGAAGGTGGCGCAACCTGGCAATCCTGCAGGCACCAAGACCGCTTATGCCCCTATGCCTTCTCAAGAAGAATACGGCACCAGTCACATCAGCGTGATTGACAAAGACGGCAACGCAGTGGCCATGACCACCACCATTGAGGCGGTGTTTGGCTCAAGGCTAATGGTCAATTCAGGTCAAGGGCGCCATGGCGGTTTCTTGCTCAACAATGAATTGACTGACTTTAGTTTTGCACCCACCGATGCAAAAGGTCTGCCCATTGCCAATCGGGTAGAAGGCGGTAAGCGACCTCGCTCTTCCATGTCGCCCACCCTGGTGTTTGAGAAGGACTCTGGCAAATTGAAAATGACAGGCGGCAGCCCAGGCGGTGCCGTCATCATTCACTACACCGGCAAGCTGCTGATTGGCACTTTGCAATGGGGATTGAACACGCAGCAAGCCATTAGCTTGCCCAACTTCAGTTCGCTCAATGGCCCCACCATCTTGGAAGAAAAACGCTTTCCAGAAAGCACCCTCAAAGCGCTTCAAGGCAAGGGCCACGAGGTGCGCGAAACACCTTTGCCCAGTGGTCTTCAAGCCATCGAAGTAACCCCCACAGGCTTCTTCGGCGGCGCGGATCCTAGGCGTGAAGGCGTTGTGATGGGACCCAAGCTCTGATCAATAGGCTTGACCCAATTGACCCAAGATGGCTGGGTTTTCCAAGGTGCTGATGTCTTGGGTAATTTCTTCGCCTTTGGCCAAGCTGCGCAGCAAACGGCGCATGATTTTGCCGGAACGGGTCTTGGGCAAGTTCTCGCCAAAGCGAATGTCTTTGGGCTTGGCAATGGGACCAATTTCTTTGGCAATGTGATCGCGCAATTGCTTGGCAATGGCCTTGCCCTCGTCTCCTGTGGGCAACGGACGCTTGAGCACCACGAAGGCGCAAATAGCCTCACCCGTGGTGTCGTCAGGACGGCCCACCACAGCGGCTTCAGCCACCAGCTCGGTGCAGCTGACCAAGGCAGATTCAATTTCCATGGTGCCCATGCGGTGACCTGATACGTTCAACACGTCGTCAATACGGCCTGTGATAGTGAAGTAGCCTGTTTCGGCATCGCGAATGGCACCGTCGCCGGCCAAGTAATACTTGCCCTTGAAGTCGTCGGGGTAGTAGCTCTTGATGAAACGATCGGGGTCACCCCAGATGGTGCGAATCATGGAAGGCCAGGGGCGCTTGACCACCAAGATACCGCCTTGGCCGTTGGGCATGTCTTTGCCGGTTTCGTCCACGATGGCGGCTTGAATACCAGGGAAAGGCAGTGTGCAAGAACCCGGAACCATGGGTGTCACACCAGGCAGTGGCGTGATCATGTGACCACCGGTTTCGGTTTGCCAGAAGGTGTCCACAATGGGGCAACGACCACCGCCCACGTGCTTGTGATACCACTCCCACGCCGCTGGGTTGATAGGCTCGCCCACAGAGCCCAGCAAGCGCAAGCTGCTCAGGTTGTAGCTCTTAGGATGCACCGCATCGTTGGCTTCAGCGGCTTTGATCAATGAACGAATCGCGGTTGGCGCCGTGTAGAAAATGGAGACCTTGTGGTCTTGAATCATTTTCCAGAAACGGCCTGCGTCTGGGTAAGTCGGCACACCTTCAAACACGATTTCGGTGCCGCCCAAGGCCAAGGGGCCGTAGGTGATGTAGGTGTGGCCGGTAACCCAACCGATGTCGGCAGTACACCAGAACACGTCGTCTTGTTTCAAGTCGAAGGTCCACTTGGTGGTGAGGGCCGCGTGCAACAAGTAGCCACCGGTCGAGTGTTGAACACCTTTGGGTTTACCAGTCGATCCCGATGTGTAAAGCAAGAACAAAGGATGCTCTGCGCTAACCCACTCTGGCTCGCAGCTTGTGGCTTGTTTGGCCACCAAGTCGTGCATCCACGTGTCGCGACCGGCGGTCATGGCCACTTCTGCGCCACTGCGCTTGACCACCAAGACGTTCTTGATGCTGTCACAGCCACCCAATGCCAACGCTTCGTCGACAATGGATTTGAGGGGCAATTGCTTGCCACCGCGAATTTGGTGGTCGGCCGTGATGACGGCTTTGGCGCCTGTGTCTTCAATGCGATCGCGCAAGGACTGTGCAGAGAAACCACCAAACACCACAGAGTGCGTGGCACCAATGCGTGCGCAAGCTTGCATGGCGGCCACGCCGTCGATGGACATGGAAATGTAGATGACGACACGATCGCCTTTTTGAATGCCGATGGACTTAAGGCCATTGGCAATTTGGCAAGTTTTGGCCAGCAATTCGCTGTAGGTGATGCGGGTGACTTCGCCGCCATCCGCTTCAAAAATAAGCGCGGTTTTGTTGCCCAGGCCTTTTTCAATGTTGCGATCTAAGCAGTTGTAAGAGGCATTCAGCGTGCCGTCTTCGAACCATTTGAAGAAAGGTGCCTTGGATTCGTCCAAGACTTTGGTGAAGGGGGTTTTCCAGGAAATTAGTTCCTTGGCCAAGCGAGCCCAGTAGCCTTCGTAGTCGGTTTCGGCTTCTTTGCAAAGCGCCTGATAGGCGGGCATGCCAGAAATGTGGGCATTTTTGACGAAGTCAGCGCTGGGCTGATAAATGGTGGCGCTCATTCTGTGTCTCCTGAAGGAACAAGTTCTAAATATTGCCCATGAATGTCGTTCTTAGCTCTTACAGACCCCTGACTGACGCCATTCTTTCATTTGGGCAATGGGGCCGTCAACAGGGGGCATCCGTACGGCTTTAAAATGCTCTCTTTACGATCAGTTTCACTTAAAAGCACCCTATGGCCGAACAAAAACCACGTCACCCAGAAGCAGCATCCTTGAGACCGCTTCCCAAACTGATCTTTGCCAGTCGCTGGCTGCAGTTGCCTTTGTATTTAGGCCTGATTGCCGCGCAAGCGGTCTATGTGTATCACTTTTGGGTGGAGTTGGTACATTTGCTGGAAGCGGTATTTGGCAATCAAGCAGCCCTTCAGGCTTTGATCACCGGCATTGGCTACAAAGTTGACACGCCCATCACAAGCCTGAATGAAACCATCATCATGCTGGTGGTGCTGGCATTGATCGACGTGGTCATGATTTCTAACTTGCTGATCATGGTCATTGTGGGTGGCTATGAAACTTTTGTGTCTCGCATGAACTTAGAGAGTCACCCCGATCAACCCGAGTGGCTGGACCACGTCAATGCGTCGGTGCTTAAAGTCAAGTTAGGTACTGCCATCATTGGCATCAGCTCCATCCATTTGCTCAAAACTTTCATCAATGCTGCCAACTACACAGAGCAGGTTTTGATGTGGCAAACCATCATTCATGTCACCTTCTTGCTGAGTGCATTGGCCATTGCCTACACCGACAAGTTGATGTCGCACCATGGCCACAGCACGAAACACTGAACCGAAATCAACACCCCTTGTAAAAGCTCATCATGACCACACTGATCAAACAAGAAGACCTGATTGAATCCGTTGCAGCTGCCCTGCAATACATCAGCTACTACCACCCTGCCGATTTCATTTCACATTTGGCCAGCGCCTATCACCGCGAGCAAAGTCCTGCGGCCAAAGACGCCATTGCGCAAATTTTGACCAACAGCAAAATGAGCGCCATTGGTCATCGCCCTATTTGCCAAGACACCGGCATCGTCAATGTGTTCTTGAAAATTGGCATGGATGTCAAGTTAGAGAACTTTACTGGCAGCTTAGAAGACGCCATCAACGAAGGTGTTCGCCGCGGCTACAACTACGCCGACAACATGCTGCGTGCCTCTGTGGTAGCCGACCCCGAGTTTGCTCGCAAGAACACGCAAGACAACTCCCCCGCTGTCATCTTCACGCAAATTGTGCCTGGCAACAAATTGGACATCACAGTGGCAGCCAAAGGTGGCGGCAGTGAAAACAAATCCAAAATGGTCATGCTTAACCCCAGCGACAGCGTGATCGACTGGGTCTTGAAAACTGTGCCCACCATGGGAGCAGGCTGGTGCCCTCCCGGCATGCTGGGCATTGGCATTGGCGGCACCGCAGAAAAAGCGGTGCTCATGGCCAAAGAAAGTTTGATGGACGACTTGGACATGTACCAATTGCTCGAAAAATCAAGCAAAGGCGAAAAGCTCACGCAAGTTGAAAACATGCGTTTGGAGATCTACGAGAAGGTCAATGCCTTGGGCATTGGCGCACAAGGTTTGGGCGGCCTCACCACCGTGCTCGACATCAAAATCAAGATGTATCCAACGCACGCCGCCAGCAAGCCTGTGGCCATGATTCCCAACTGCGCCGCCACACGCCACGCCCACTTTGTCATGGACGGCTCTGGCCCTGTTTACCTGGATGTGCCCTCGCTCGATTTGTGGCCCGATGTCAACTGGACACCCGACACCGAGAAGAGCAAGCGCGTCGATTTGAACGCACTCACACCGGCCGAAGTGGCCAGCTGGAAACCAGGTCAAACTTTGTTGCTGAATGGCAAGATGCTGACCGGTCGCGATGCTGCCCACAAACGAATCCAAGACATGTTGGCCAAAGGCGAGAAGTTGCCAGTCGACTTTACCAACCGCGTCATTTACTACGTGGGCCCTGTTGATCCCATCAAGGGCGAAGCCGTGGGCCCTGCAGGCCCCACCACAGCCACACGCATGGACAAGTTCACCGACATGATGTTGGCCCAAACTGGCCTCATTGCCATGGTTGGCAAAGCCGAGCGCGGCCCAGTTGCCATTGAAGCCATTCAAAAGCACAAGTCTGCCTATTTAATGGCCGTGGGGGGTGCCGCTTACTTGGTATCCAAGGCCATCAAGCAATCCAAAGTGGTGGGCTTTGCCGACCTGGGCATGGAAGCCATCTATGAGTTTGATGTGGTCGACATGCCCGTCACGGTGGCCGTAGACTCCGGTGGCACCAGCGCCCATGTCACAGGCCCTGCGGAATGGCAAAAACGCATAGCCACAGGCGAGTTCAAAGGCATCAAAGTTGCCAGCAACTGATACAAACACGTCAGGCTTCATTGGCGTTTTTGACAGTGGCATTGGTGGCCTGAGTGTGTTGCAAGCCTTGCGTGCAGAAATGCCGCAAGCGCGCTTTGTTTATTGGGCAGACAGTGGGTTTGCCCCCTATGGCGAACGAAGCGATGCGTTTGTCATCGACCGTTGCCACTTCATCACGCAAAAGTTGCAGGCCCTCGGGCACCTGAAGGCCGTGGTGGTTGCGTGCAATACGGCCACCGCTGTTGCCATTGAAGAGCTGCGCGCTACCTTCCCTGCCCTGCCCTTCATTGGAGTTGAACCTGCACTTAGACCCGCACTGGCACAAACGAAAACTTTGCGCGTCGGTGTGATGGGCACTCAGGGTACGCTGCGCAGCCTACGTTTTGAAAAGCTTCGCAAATCGGTTTTGGCTGATGGCTCACCAAAGTCGTGCGAATTTGTTTTGCAAGCCTGCAAAGGTTTGGCATTGGCCATTGAGCAGCAAACCGACAAAGCCTTGAACGATACGCATGCCATGGAAGAATTGTGCGCGCAACTTGTTCAAGGCATGGGCGAATTTGGACAGCAAGTCGGCCAGATGGACACATTGGTTTTGGGCTGTACGCACTATGTGTTTGTACAAGACATTTTGCAAAAACTTGTAGGGCCAGGCGTCAATGTTATTTCGACGGGTGAAGCGGTGGCCAAGCAAACCCAGCGCTTAATTTCTGAGCATGGCTCGATAAAGCCATCCCCCCAAACGAAAGCAGATGTTCAACTGTGGACCACGGGTTCGTTGCATGCACTTCAAGCTGCCGCCAGCCGATGGCTAGATCTTTCTGCTGAACACTGTCACCAAGCTGCAGGCTTGCGTTCCCACAACTCCAGCAACTCCGGCAACTAGGTTTCAGGTGCTTGCCCACAAACGCTCTCCGCCTGCGTCTAGGTGCGTGAGGTACACCCTGAGCTCAAACTCTGATTGCGCGTAATCTGGCGCCATGTGGTGGCACAGTTTGTAAAAGGCTTTGTCGTGTTCACGCACCTTTAAATGTGCAAGTTCGTGCACAGCAATCATCTGCAAAAAAGCCAAAGGAGTGTCTTTGAACAAGGCCGCCACTTTGATGTCACGCTTAGATTTGAGCTTGCTGCCTTGAATGCGTGACGTGGTGGTGTGCAAACCAAGCGCATGCTGAATGATGTGAAGTTTGCTGTCAAAGCTCACTTTGTTAACAGGATCGGCTTGCCTTAAAAACTCATTCTTCAAATCCATGACATAAGCGTACAAAGCACTGTCGGTGCGCACACCATGTGCCTGTGGATGACGTGACAAAAGCCAAGCCCCTAAGCCAGGGCCGTCACTGAGTTTTTGAACTTGCTGCAACAAGTTGTCAGGGTAAGCCTGCAAATACTTGAAGGAAGCCGTCACGAGAGATGAGCCGCTTGACGCTGGCCTCTTTGAACATTGACAGGCAAAAGCAATAGCCAACCCACCACAAACAAAAGCGTGGTGGACGCAATGGCCAGACGTTGATTGCCATCGGTCAACCACGTGATCAAGCCATAGCCCAAGGGACCGACAATGCTTGCCAAACGAATGGCAAAGGTCCACAAGCCAAAGAATTCTGCCAAACGATTTGTTGGAATGAGCAAGCCCGCCATGGCTCGACCTGTTGATTGACTGGAGCCCATACAGACACCTGCCAAAGCAGCCGCCCACCAAAAAACTTCTTTGCTGCTGGTAAGCGCTGCCAGCACACACGTGATGCCCCAGCCGACCAAGGTCAAAGACAAAGCCAACTTGTGTCCAATTCGATCTTGCGCATAGCCAAACACCAGGGCCCCCACAAATGCGGCAATGTTGAGCACAAAAATGAGCACCATGGTTTCTTGCGGTTGAAAGCCAATCACCTGTTCTGCATAAATGGCTGCCAAGGTGATGGCCACAGCCACGCCCCCTTGGTATGCCACTGCACAGGCCATCAACTGCATGAAGTCTTTGTAGGGTTTGGCTGCATGGTAGGTCTGCTTCAATTGCTGCCACTGGCTGATGGCAGGCGCCCTGGACACTTGCGGCAGTGAATGCTCCTTCATGAGTACGAACGTGACGCTGGCCGCCAAGGCATACAGACCTGCTGTAACCCACATGGTGACGGGCACGAATTGCGCTGCCGATTGTCCCTGCCCTTGAGCCCACAACACATAAGCAAGGCAAATACCCAAAGTGAGCATGCCGCCCAAATAGCCCCATGCCCAGCCCCAAGCGCTGATGCGCCCCATGGCTTCTGGTTTGGCCAACTCGGGCAGGAACGCTGCCGTCAATGACTCGCCATAGGAATAAAAAGTATTGGAAATGACAATGCACACGATGGCCAAAGCAACTTGTCCAGGCCCCACAAAAGACAAGGCCGCCGTACTGATCACGCAAGCTGCTGTGACGAACATCAACAGTTTTTTCTTGGCAGCGTGTCGATCGGCCCACTCACCCAAAGCGGGCATGGTCAGCATGACGATGGCGTAAGACAAACTCAAAGCGCTGGTCCACGCCAAAGTGGCCCACTCTGCCTTGTCGGCTACAGCGCCCACAAAGTAGGCCGCAAAGACAGCCGTGATGACCACCGTGGTGTAGCCTGAATTGGCGAAGTCGTACATGGCCCAGCCAAAGACTTCTCTGCGTTTGACACCTGGGTTCAGCATGACTCTGACTCTGGGGCAGATGTTCTGATAATTGCAGACTTAGTGCAAATGACGAGGTCTGCGTCCGCCACCGTGGCCACCAGAGGGGCCTCCGTTGTTGCCTTTGGGCGGTTTGCCCAGCTCGAGAGAGCTGACCAAGTTGTCAAATCGTTCTGAAAACAACTTGTCAATTTCGTGGACAACGCCGCCCAGCTCTGCGCCATCAAAGTGGCGCTCCATCAGGCCTACAACATCTTGAACGAGCAAGTCGCGCTGCGCTTGCATGATGGCGGCAGGATCGGGGCCAACGAACAAAATGACGAAATCGTCGCGTGACTCAGTACCACGCGATTCTTCTTCATCGTCAAATTCTGTGTCGTAAAAAGTAATTTCAAGCTGCGCACCGGCAGCCGAAACTTCGTTGATGTTCATGCAAAGATCATCAAGCACTTGGCGAAAGTCGTCATCGCCCTTGACCGTCCAGCAGATTTGCAATTTGTGGTCGGCAGCTTCAAAACGAAGACCAGGTTCTTCTTCGTAAAGGCTTTGTGCACCTTCAGTAAGTGACCTGGCGCCAGCGTATTTCCAGAGCGGCTTGGTAGCTTCTTGAAGTGCCTTGAAGTCCACGTCATCGCGTAACAAGACTTCACCATGAACATGAATTTCAAAAGGTGCGTTGTAGGATGTCATGGCAATTTACTTTGTCAGTGGTGCCCCGGGCCGGAATCGAACCGGCACGCCCGCTATTAACGAAGCGGCGGATTTTAAGTCCGATGTGTCTACCAATTTCACCACCGGGGCTAAAGCTCTATTGTGCCTTCAAGTTGAACTTGATTGACATTAAAAAGCCCTCTGGTGAGGGCTTTTGTTGATGCCAGACAAGTTGACTGACATCAAGTGTGCAGTATTCAACCGCCCTTTTTAGCGCGCTTACCAGGGTTCTTTTTGCTACGAGTAGCAACGCCACGCTCGAGGCTGACGCGCTGGCCACGGCCACTGGTAGGCAAAGTAACACCTGGCAGTGGTGTCAAGGGAGGTGTAAATTTACGGTCTGCTTCGGTAACAATCTTATTGCCCATCAATGGCTCCAGAAAAAAAGTTCAAGGCGATATTAAGCCACAAATTTGGCGCTGCTTATTTATAAAGCACTTCTGGCAGCCAAAGTCCAATGGCTGGGAAGTTGTAAAGCAAGATGATTGCAAACACTTGGATGGCCATGAATGGCAACATGCCGGCAAAAATCTGGTTCAAAGTGACATGCGGTGGGCTCACACCTTTCAGGTAGAAAGCAGCCATGGCCACGGGGGGGCTCAAAAATGCGGTTTGCAAATTCAGAGCAACCAACAGTCCGAAGAACAAAGGATCAATGCCAAAGTGCGGTAAAAGCGGCACAAAAATCGGCATGAAAATCACGATGATTTCGGTCCACTCCAAGGGCCAACCCAATAGGAAAATAACCACTTGGGCCAAAATCATGAATTCCACAGGCGTGAGGTCCATGGACAAAACCCAGGTATTGATCAACTCTTGACCACCCAACAGAGCAAAGGCGGCAGAGAAAATACTCGAACCCACAAACAACCAGCACACCATGGCGCTGGTCTTGGCCGTCAAGTACACAGACTCTTTCATGACTGTAAAGTTCAAGCGCCTGTAGGCTGCTGCCAACAGCAAGCCACCCAAAGAACCAATGGCTGCGGCCTCAGTCGGTGTGGCCAAGCCAAACACAATGGTGCCCAGAACCGCCAAAATCATGATGGCCAATGGGAAGAATGACCCCAGCAACATCTTGAAAATTTCTAAGCGTACAAAACTGAAGTAGGCATAGAAAATAAACAGTGCAACGCCCACAACCGCCATGGTGATCCAGAAGGCTCTAGGCGCGTCTTGCCTTTCTTGCACTTCTGCTTCTACAGCAACTGTGTCAGCAGCAACTGATACCGCAGCAACGGGTGCTGTAGCACTTGCAACTTCCGTTTTGGCTGCTGTCTCTGCAGCCACAGGGGGTTCAGAAACACCGCCACCTAAGGCCTGAGGCGCTTCTTCCTTTGGCGGCGTCTTCAGATCGCCCATGGCTTCTGGTTCTTGGAGCCCTGAAATACTGGATTCAGTTTCGGTTGATTCGCTGGACTCAAAACCACCCCCCATGGCCACAACACCGTCATTGGCCTCAACAACCAAAGGCGCTGTTAGTTTGAAGTAAACCAAACCAGACAACAGAACCACTGTAATCAGCGGCAGCAAAGTAATACCGAGCTGCTTCAAAATTTCTTGCGTGCTGACATTGGCATTGCGCTTGCCTTTAAGAGCAGACACAAGTCCCACAACTGCTTTGTCACTGATAGATTCAGCAATTTTCTGATTCATGGGTGGCAGAGGAACGAAACGATCTTCTGCTGACATGGGAGGTGCCAGATGGGGCTTCCACTTGGCAATCACGATGACATACAGCACGTACAAGGAAGCCAACATCACGCCGGGGAAAAACGCACCAGCGTAAAGCTTGACAACAGACACACCTGCTGTAGCGCCGTAAACAATGAGCATCACAGAAGGTGGAATCAAAATACCCAAACAACCACCGGCTGTAATGGCGCCTGCAGACAACTGAACGCTATAACCTGCTCGCAACATGGCAGGCAAGGCCAGCAGACCCATCAGGGTGACCACGGCACCCACAATGCCAGTCGCTGTGGCAAAAATGGCGCACGTAATGATGGTGGCCACAGCCAGAGAACCAGGAACACGCGCAGTGGCCAGGTGCATGCTCTTGAACAATTTTTCAATCAAGTTGGCACGTTCAATGAGGTAACCCATGAACACAAACAAAGGGATTGAAATCAGCACGTCGTTAGACATGACTGAGTAGGTTCTTTGAACCATCAAGTCGAGTGTTTGGTCAACGGCCAAACTGGGGTTTTGACTTCGATAGGCGATCCAGGCAAAGATCATGCCCATGCCCATCAAGGTAAAAGCCGTGGGAAAGCCCAACATGATGGCCACAACCACCAAGGCCAACATCAACAGGCCCAAATGACCGTTGGTCATCTCATTGACAGGTGGCAACAAAACGAACGCCGCCAAAACCACCATGGCCATGATTGAAAGGCCAAACCAAATTTCTTTTTTCATTTTTGGCCACCCTGACCCGCTGCCACGAATTGATCTAATTTTGCGATGTCAGCGTCTTTGACGTTGACCATCTCTTTGAGTTTTTCGACGTCTACTTCTTCCACGTCTTCAATCCGTGAAGGCCATTCGCCGTTTTGCAAACAAATGACACATCGAACAATTTCAACGAGTCCTTGAAGCAACAGAATGCCACCCGCAATGGGGATGACTGTTTTAAATGGATACACCGGTGGGCCGTTGGCCGTGACGTTGGAATATTCGCGGATGGCCCATGAATCGGCCGCATAGTTGTAGCCGGCCCAAGCCATGGCCACAACGCCTGGAATAAAGAATACCAAGTAAAGCAATAGGTCTAAACCAGCCTGCAAACGGGGTGGGAAAAAACCATACAAAACATCACCACGCACATGGCCATTCTTGGACAAAGTGTAGGCACCTGCCATCATGAACAGGGTGCCGTACATCATGCTCATGACGTCAAACGCCCAAGGATGCGGGTTGTTAAGAACATAGCGGGAAAAAACTTCCCAACTGATCATGAGGGTCAAGGAGAAAATAAGCCAAGCAAAGAATTGCCCAATCCAAGTGCTTATTTTGTCGATGGTAAGAAGAATGTTTTGCATAAGTACCAATCAAAAAAATCAGCCAATCACCAAACGGTGAATGGCTGATTTGGAGTCTGCTGGAAGATTAGGCTTTGCCAGCAGGCTTTTTCTTGTCACTGAAGAAGTGACCCACGGCCATACGACGGTTCACGTAAGTGTCTTGGTCCCATTTTACTGCGCGCTCGGCGAAGGCTTTTTGCGATGCCACGATTTCTTTGAACAGTGGGTTTTCGGCAGACTTCTTCTCCAGAATGGCATCCCACAATTTCAATTGATCTTGCAACACGGCGTCAGGTGTTTTGTAGAACTTGACTTTGTCTTTGGTCTGCAAATCGATGTAGTCCTTAGAGTAGCGATCAATGGCTTTCCAAGACATGTCCGCAGAAGCCGCTTCTGTGGCGCCCGCAATGATGGCCTTCATTTTGGCTGGCAATGCATCGTATTTGGTCTTGTTGAACATGATCTCAAATGTTTCAGCGCTCTGGTGATAGCTTTGCAACATGCAAACTTTAGAAACATCGGGGAAGCCCAAGATACGGTCAGATGTTGCATTGTTGAACTCGGCACCATCCAACAAACCACGGTCCATGGCTGGCACAATTTCGCCGCCTGGCAAAGCGTTCACGGCAGCGCCCATGGCGGTGAACAAGTCAATGGCCAAACCGTTGGTACGGAACTTCAAACCTTTGAAGTCTGCAGACTTGGTGATGGGCTTTTTGAACCAACCCAAAGGCTGTGTGGCCATAGGGCCGTATAAGAATGATTGAACATTGGCGCCAATAGAAGCGTACAGCTTGGCAAGCAGTTCTGCGCCACCGCCGTATTTGTGCCAAGACAAAATCATGTTGGCATCCATACCGAATGCGGGGCCAGAGTTCCACAAGGCCAAAGCGTTTTGCTTGCCATAGTGATAACCCAACACACCGTGACCACCGTCCAACGTGCCTTTGGTCACTGCTTCCAACAAACCGAAAGCAGGAACCACGGCACCTGCTGGCAACACTTCAATCTTCAAGTCGCCACCGGTCATGTCATTGACCTTCTTGGCAAAATCCAAGGCGTATTCATGGAAGATGTCCTTGGAGGGCCAAGTGCTCTGCCAACGCATGTTGATAGGGCCAGTTTGCGCGCTTGCAATCATGGGCGCTGAAACAGCGCCAGCTGCAACGGCTGCAGTCTTTAAAAGACCGCGGCGGCGTGTGTTTGTTTTGTCAGTCATAAAGAGTCTCCTTGTAAAAAATTTGTAAGAATTCTAAAAAGAATTTCGTCGATTTAGGGTTTTCCAAAGAGAGGGTAACTACCTATACCTCATCTATTTATTGTGACTAATTTGGAAAAATTGAAGTCACTTTGATCATTTTCAGAGCGAAAAGTGAAACAAAGGCTTTGATCAGACGCGCCACAAAAACAACAACAACCCCACACGAACAGTGGATTCCTTTCGCGCTTAGGGGGGCTTTGAAGCGCTTGTCATGGCCTGCGCTTCATTCAAGGACTTCAGACTCCTGACCTTGGAGAAGGTAATCACAAAGGCTTGTATGGAAAATCCAAGAACCACGACCAACAAGCTGACAAAGTCTGAGCTGATTTCCCCTACAAATCCCCCCAACAAGGCGCCGATTGGTCTTGCACCTGTGCCGGCAACTATGTTGATGGCCGTCACACGCCCCATCATGTTGTTAGGCGTCACACTTTGGCGCAAAGTCGTGGAGGTGATGGTCCAGATAATGGGACCAAAACCGAAAAGAAAATAAGCCAAAGCAACCACACCTACAAAAGGGAACCAAAGGCTGAGGGCCATCACACTGGCTGCCAGCACAGAGAAGAAAGGCCCCAACAAAATAGCCATGCCAAAAGGCATCATCGAAACCACGCGAGAAGCCATCAAGGAACCCGCGATCATGCCAACCCCATAACAAGCCAAGGTGAGCCCCACCTGACTAGAACTCATGCCCAGAGTGCGAATGGCATAAGGCACATAAATGGCTTGAAGCACAAACCAAGAAATATTCCAAGCCACAGAAGTCAACAAAATAGGCCGCATCAAGGCGTGCGCCCAAACAAAATGTGCGCCGTCTTTGATCTCCAACCAAGGGTGGCGATCAGGTGCGGCTTGACGAACAGGCTCTTGAATTTGTCTGAGAAGTCCAACGGCAGCCAGCGACAACATCAGTGAGAGCACGAAAGATGTTGACCCGCCCAACCATGCAATCAAAGCCCCCGCCAAAGCGGGTCCCCCGGCAAAGGCCAAGCTGCGGGCCAACTCAAGTCGTCCATTGGCTTTGGCCAGATGTTGACCGTCAACCAAAGCGGGTACCAAGGAAGGCGCACTGACGCTGAAACCCACAGTACCCACAGCCGCCAAGAAACCTACACATGCCAACAAAGGCACGCTAATGAAATCGAGCAGCATGGCGCCAATGAGCACGAGCAGCGCACACACGCGCAGCAGCTCTGACATCAGCATGAGTTGCTTGCGCGACATTCGGTCTGCAAGCAACCCCAAAGGAATGGACAGTAATAAAAATGGCAAGGATTGCACTGCAGCAATGATGCCGATCTCACCCGGCCCAGCCTTCAACATGAGCACCGCAACGATGGGCACTGCTGCCAACGTGAGTTGCTCGGCAGACTGCGCCATCAAGTTGGAAAACGCAAGCTTGTGAAAAGCTGGCGACAAAGCGTTCGAGTTCGAGCTCATTGGGACTTAGCCAATTGGGTTATTTCCAGCATCAAAGTCTGCTATGTTAAGCCTTGATTTTGCACTTTCAAAAGAATCCAGCTATGAGCCTTCAATCTGTTCGTGAATTTTTCCAAGAGCGGCAACTTAACATTGCTATTATTGAATTAGACGCAAGTACGGCCACTGTGGCGTTGGCTGCTGAGGCGCACGGCGTAGAACCTGGGCGAATCGCAAAAACTTTGTCCTTCAAACTCAACGATGACAAAGTAGTTTTGGTAGTGGCCAAGGGTGACGCTCGCATTGACAATAAAAAATTCAAGGATACCTTTGGCAAAGGCAAGATGCTGAGTTTGGAAGAGGTGGTTAGCATCACAGGCCATCCTGTGGGTGGTGTTTGCCCATTCGGCTTAGCAACACCCTTACCCGTTTATTTGGATGTCTCGCTCCAAATGTATGACGAGGTCATTCCAGCTGCTGGCTCGGTCAACAGCGCTGTTCGCATCAGTCCAGAAATGATGCTCAGTATCACCCACGGCCAATGGGTTGATGTTTGCCAAAACTCTAACTGAACACACAATCTTCTTTCTGATTTGAAATGCCCCCCATATGACAAACTCCATCCACTCAACCATTGCGTTCATTCAGTCATGTGAAACACCTTGGTCTCGGGATACCTCTCCTCCTTGGGGCATACACGATGTTGATCCTGCACCCTACAACCGTTTGTACGGCCCCGTTCACGCGCGAGGACCTGTATCTGGGGTGATATTTCACAAGCAGCAGATGCTGGCTGCTTGGGGCGAACCTCATAAAGCAGACCTGACATTCAGTGTTGCCAAAACCTATTTGGCATTGTTGGCTGGCGTTGCCTTTGATCAAGGGCTGCTTACCGATGTGCACGAGCCTGTTGTGCGAAAGTGCCCAGGCATTGGCTTTGAAGGTGAACGCTTGTCGCGTATCACTTGGCACCACCTGTTCCAACAGACCAGCGAATGGGAAGGCACTTGCCTTGGCATTCCCGAACAAGTAGATCGCTACCGCTGGCTGGCTTATCAGACGGGTGCGGCTGATGGCAAAAAAGGCGATCCCCGGCCGTTGGGCGAACCCGGCTCGCGTTTTGAATACAACGATGTTCGCATCAACCAGTTGTCCTTGGCCTTGCTGCATTTGTTCAAACGGCCATTGCCAGATGTGTTTGAAGAGTTCATCCGACAACCTGTGGGCTGCAACGACCCCTTTCAATGGCAAGGCTACGAGCAAGGCTGGACGATGGTCAATGGCCAACGCATGATGTCTGTGCCTGGCGGCAGTCACTGGGGGGGTGGCGTGTCTATTTCAGCCATGGACCAAGCCAAGATTGGCCTGATGTTGATGGGCAATGGTCAGTTCAAAGGAAAACAAGTTTTGTCGAAGCAATGGCTTCAAATGATGCAACAAGCTTGCGATGTAGCGCCCTACTACGGCTACCTCATTTGGCTGAACCACGACGGTGCGTTGTTCAAGGATGCACCACGCACCTCATGGTTTGCCATTGGTGCAGGCTCTTCTATCACCTGGGTCGATCCAGTGCTCGAATTGGTTTGCATCATGCGCTGGATTGACGCTGCAAAAACAAACGACTGCATCGCCAAGGTAATGCAGTCATTGCAGAATCAATAGCGCTCAAGGCTTTATTTATTTGGCAAATAAATTGGCAGGATTTGCAAACGCTTTGAACTCGACCGCGTTGCCGCAGGGGTCCAAGAAAAACATGGTGGCCTGCTCGCCTACTTGGCCTTTGAAGCGAATGTGGGGCTCGATCACAAACTTGGTGCCTGCTTTTTTCAGCTTGTCTGCCAAAGCTTCCCACTGGCCCATTTCCATGACCAAACCGAAATGGCGCACGGGTACGTTGTCGCCATCGACCGCACTGGTGTTGTGATGACCCGCTTCATCGGGCGACAAATGCGCCACGATTTGGTGGCCATAAAAATTGAAGTCGACCCACTCATCGCTAGAGCGGCCTTCAGGGCAGCCCAGCAAATCGCCATAAAAAGAACGCGCAGTGGCCAATGAAGTAACGGGAAAGGCTAGGTGGAAGGGTTGCATGGTGTGTTGTTCTGGTTCAAAAATAACATTCTGCCTCATGCCAAGGAGGGCATGCGGGCAGTCGATTGAAGAATTTTCACAAGCCTAAGTTTTAAGGGTTCGCTCGAACAAGGCCAATGTTCGGCTCCAAGACAAATCTGCTGCAGCCTGCTGAAACCTAGGCGTTGAATTGTTGTGAAAACCATGCTGTGTGCCTGGGTAAGTGAATGCTTGAAAAACACGCCCTTGGGCCTTCAAGCCGGCTTCAAAAGCAGGCCAAGTGGCATTGATGCGAGGATCGGTTTCAGCAAAATGCAAGACCAACTCGGCTTTGATGCCGGCCACTTTTTCTGTTGAAGGCGACACGCCATAGTAAGGTGCACCTGCCCTCACATCATCACTCAGCGTTGCGGCAATGTCGCTGGTCATGCCACCGCCCCAACAGAAGCCCGTCACACCCAACTTACCGGAAGACAGTGCATGGTTTTTTAAGAACTTGGCGCTGTTCAGCATGTCGGCTCGCAATTGGGCAGGATTCAGTTTGTCCTGCAGGAGTTTTCCTTCTTCGTCGTTGCCAGGATACCCACCGACTGGGTACAGCCCATCGGGCGCCAATGCCAAATACCCAGCCGCGGCCAATCGCCTAGCGACATCTTCAATGTAAGGGTTCAAACCACGATTTTCATGGATCACCAAGACCGCAGGGAATTGAGTCGCTGTGGTCGAGGTGGGTTGCACCAAATACCCCTTCATCTCGCCAGACGTGCCGCCTGGTGATGCATATTTCACATACCTGCCTTTGATGCGGGCATCTGTGAAAGAGATGGTTTGTGCATTGGCGTACCGAGGAAACAAAGCTTGCGCCATGGCCATGCCCCCCACCGCCAATGCGGCAGCTTTGGCAAGGAATTCACGTCGGTCCATGGCGCCATGACAGTACTCGTCGTACAAAGCATAAATGCGGGGATCGATGTCAAGTTGAGATTCAATTGGAGATTCTGGCTTCATGGTCCGTCCTTCACTTGAGAATGAGTGAATATTAAGTCAAGCCTCAGAAATTTGCAGATATAAATAGACTGGACAAGCTTTGAGCCTTTTTTCTTTATGATCCATTTGTAAAGCACAACAGCCCCATCATGGTGACCACACCCTCTTCTCTTGGACAAGTTAATTGTTGGAAGTGCAAGCACTTCGCCACCAGCTGGGACCCCAAAATGCCCTACAGCTGCAAGTTACTAGGCTTCAAGTCACAAATTTTGCCCTGCATTCAAGTATTGAACTCAGATGGACGCCCTTGCTTTGGATTTGATGCCAAACCAGCACCCCAAAAATCATGAGCAACCCAACAAGCACTCCAGAGAGCGATGCACCTCAAATTATCGTTTTAGGCGCGGGGTCAATCGGTGGCTACATCGGTGGGTGGCTGACCGGCTCGGGCGCTAGGGTAACGCTGTTAGGACGACAGAGGGCACTTGATGCCGTCCAGGTGCATGGCTATACCCTGACGGATTTGCATCAAAGAAAATTGATGCTCAAACCTGAGCAAATTCAATTTGTCACTGACCCCTCCGTCCTGCAGTTGGCTGACCTGGTATTGGTCACGGTAAAAGGCAAAGACACGCACACCGCTGCAGAGTTGATTCTTAAGCATGCCAAGCCCAACGCAACCGTGGTCAGTTTTCAAAACGGCGTAGGCAATGCCAAGAAACTTGCACATCGATTACCCCATCTCAATGTGATTGCAGGCATGGTGCCCTTCAATGTGGTGACCTTGGAGAATGGTCATTTGCATTGCGGCACTGATGGACACTTGTGGGCAGAAAGCCATGATGCATGGGCACCTTTCTTGCCCATCTTTGAACAAGCTGGGCTTGCTGTGACACAAGCTGCAAAATTTGAGGAAGTGCAATGGGGTAAGTTGATATTGAACCTCAACAATGCGGTCAATGCACTGTCCAATTTACCGCTCAAACAAGAGTTGTCAGACCGCAAATACCGTCAGTGTTTGGCATGCCTGATGGATGAAACCATACAAGTCCTCAAACTCGCTGGCATCACCCCTGCCAAAGTCTCTAAAGTATCGCCTTCATTGCTGCCAAGCATTTTGCGCTTGCCCAATTTCATCTTCAAAAGATTAGCGGCCAGCATGCTGCAAATAGATGACAAAGCCAGATCCTCAATGTGGGAAGACTTGCAACACAATCGCACCACAGAAGTTGATGATCTGAATGGCGCCGTGGTCGATCTGGCCAAGTCCTTAGGAAGTACGGCACCATGCAACGCACGCATTGTGAGCTTGGTGCGCCAAGCCGAACAAGGAAAACTTCAAGGTATTCTGGGTAAAGATTTGATGCAGCAAATTTGCTGAAAAATTTCATGCACTCTTGCTGGAAAATGAACCTACCGACAACTTAGACACCCAAAGCGCTGACGCCGTATATGAACTTCTGAAGCAAGTCAGCAGACAGGCTCAGGCTTGAAAATACGCACGATCAATCCTGAAAAAATGCAATCATGCCCCATCCAGCGCCCAACCCCGCACACAGCCCACACAAGCCAAACATACTGTCACTGACTTATCAATGGCTGTTTGATGACCAATTTTCTGAGGGGTATCAAAGAAAACTTGAAAACGGTATTGCTTGGCTCATCATCATCAGCGTGATGGCCATCGTTGCCGAAAACATTGGGTCTATCTACGTTGGACGCGAATGGGCCTTTCATGTTTTCGATGTGATGGTCGTCGCTATTTTCACACTCGAATACTTAATGAGGTTGGCCACGGCCCCCTACGATCCTGAGTTTTCTGGCAAGCGATTCCCTCGTTTGCGGTACGCCTTCAGTTTCTATGCATTGATTGATTTGTTGGCCATTGCACCGTTTTATTTTGCAGGATTTGTCAGTTCAGATGTCGAGATGATGCGGGCATTGCGTTTGCTTCGATTGATGCGAATTTTCAAGTTGACGCGCTATGTGGTTCCTGCCTGGCAAGAGTTCAAAGCACTCAACAAAGGCCGTGATTTTAGATACAAGTTGTTTGCCTTGCTCGAAGCCACGGGTCATTCTGGCCGCTTGCATGTTTATGTTGACAACTTCATCATGTTTTGGGTTTTGTTGTCCATTGTGTGTGTGGTTTTGGAGTCGGTGCAATCTGTCCACCAGCATTTGTCGGCTGAGTTTTTCATCATTGATGCCATGGCCTTTTCCATCTTCACTTTGGAATACATTGCACGGCTTTACACAGCACCAGAAAACCCCAAATACAAGAAAAACTTTTCTCCGCATTTTTCGCACTTTAAAGCGGGCCAAAGTATCATTGATTTGTTAGCCATCTTGCCGTTCTTGCTTGAACACTTTGTATCAACTGCACTAGACCTGCGCTTTCTTCGGGTGTTCAGGTTGTTGCGATTGCTCAAACTCACGCGCTACACATCTGCCGTCGAAACACTTTACAAAGTCGTACGTCGTGAATGGCAAGTGATTTTTGCGTCTATTTTTGTCATGCTGCTGTTGGTCGTTTTAACAGCGAGTTTGGGCTTTTTATTCGAACACGATGCGCAACCAGATAAGTTTGAAAACATCCCACAATCAATCTATTGGGCCGTCGTCACTTTGGCATCTGTAGGCTATGGCGATATCTCCCCCATCACCCCAATGGGGCGAGCACTTACCGTGGTTTTGGCTTTGGTTGGCATCGGTATTTTTGCAATTCCAGCGGGCCTGCTGGCGTCAGCTTTCACCGACCAGCTGCGCATCGACAGAGAAAACTTCAAACACAAGTTGTTGCATGCTTTTGAGCATGGCGAGTTAGACCCGAAGGCACGGGCTATGGTGGCCCAAGAAACTGAACGCTTGCACCTGTCTCACGAGGATATACAGAGACTAACGCGTGAGGCGCGCGAAGCCATCCAGGAAAAGAAAAAAGAGGAGCGTCGACAAAGCTCGGCTGTGGTCTTAGACCCCAGAGTGCACCCAGATTTGGCTGCATACCAATGGCGCTTGCTGGTGTCTCAATTACAGGTCTTGACTTTGGCCGCTGGCCCTGGGGTCATTGAAAGCCAGATGAAACCTGAAGACATTGACAACGAACTTCACCAACGCATCTTGGCGGCCATCAAACAGTCTTGAACAGTCCAGAATAAGTACAGAATTTCCAAAAGCTGTTATTGCCCACAAATAGTGGCCAAAGGCAGCCCTCTCTATAGGTCCAACAGCTAATTTTGGGCACTTCTTTGGTATGCTGTACCTCTTGTTTTTGCCATTGGATTTCTCCTTCGCATCATGCCCATTTCTTACTCAACACCCCAAAAAAACCTTTCCAATTTAGGCGGCACCATTTGGGCTATTTTGGGCATCATTTTGATGGCGGTTTGGTTGGCAGTTCTTCTGGGCCTGAAGTCATTGCACCATGACGCCATTGGCAATCAATTACAAGAAAGTAACAACATCACACGGGTCCTCCAAGAGCAAACCACCCGCGTGTTGTCCATCATCGACAAAGTGACTTTGCGTGCCAACGAAAGCACCTCTGCAGCTTCCAAACCCGAAAACGCTTTAAGCCAGGTCGACACAGTTCGCCTGAGCAATGAGTCGGGTTTGTTTCCAGAAATTTTGTCGCAATTCAGCATTGTCAGCGCACAGGGTCAATTTCTGGGTAGCAACCTAGACCCCACAGGCGAGAAATCAGGGCGTCCCGACTTGTCCGACCGTGAACACATTCGTGTTCACTTGCAACCCGAAATGGTGCCCGAGGCCAACAAGCGAATTAATGCCAGTGGTCTCTTCATTGGCAAGCCTGTGCTGGGCAAAGTGTCCAAACTTTGGACCATTCAAGTTTCACGCAAATTGCTGGACAAAGATGGAAAATTGGTGGGCGTGGTGGTGGCGTCTGTCAATCCAACTTACTTTCAAGGCGTTTACTCCTTTGTCAAGTTGGGGCCACAAGGCAACATCGCTCTGATTGGCGATGACGACTTTGTTCGAGCGCAAGTACTGGGTGGAGAACCACAGGGCATTGGCGAGCTGTTTACATCTGCAAAAAGTGATCCTGCCGATTCCAAGTTGGCTGAGCAAATTAGTTTCATTCGCAGCAATGAAAACAGTTCTGACGATGTGGTGGTCTCGCGCCACATTCCAAACTACCCGCTCCGACTTCAGGTCTCTACTTCTACCGATTGGGCCTTGAGCAATTGGCAAGAGACCCGAAACATTACTTTGCTTCTGACATTTTTGATGAGCTTAGGCGCTGTGGCGGCCACCATCTTCTTTGTCCGTGTTGTCAAGAAAATTGAACTTCAAAGTGAAGAGATTCGCGCACAGAATCAACTTCAAGAAATGACCATGGACGCGATGCAAGACGGCGTTCTTCTCATCGATCGACGCGGGCAGTTGGTCGAAGTCAACCCCATGGCCTTGGAGCTCTTAGGTCTGCGCAAAGACAACGTGATCGGTGTGTCCATCGAAGAAGTTCTTCCTGGCGAGCAAGGCAACCAATGCATGACCGATTGGTTTGCTTTTGATTACCCTGAACTCATGCTGTACTTGGCTCGCAAAATTCAACATGGCAATGGCAAAGTGCCGGCCATTCCCATTCCCCTGCTGAGCATCGATGCTTCAGGTCAATTGATGTGGGCCACCTCCTCTGCCTGCGAACTCTTTGGCCTCGATTCAGATGCGCCACAAGCAGATATTTTCGCGTCAGACACCATTCAAGAACTGAATGAAATGGTCAGCAATCGCCTTGATCGTTTGGAGGCCATCAAATCCAAGCCCTACATTACTGACATTTCGTGGCGTGCAGGCAATTTATTGCCCCTCAAATTGCCCACACTGCTGGTTCCAAACGACGATCTTGAGGCGCCTGCAGTTTTTTGGATCATCCCTAACTTCGATTCTTTGTCGGCCTATGCCATTCGAATGCTTCACAACCGTGAATGGCGAATTTTGAGACAAGAAGAAGGAAGCATCATTCCCGTATTGCTCACAGCCTCGCCTCTGTTAGACCCCTACAGTCGCTTAACAGGCGCTGTTTTGTCTATGAAAGACGTGCGCGATGTGAAGGAAAAGGAAGAAGAGAACTTGCGCATGGTCAAGAAAATGGAGCAGTCGCAAAAGCTCGATGCGCTTGGCCAATTGGCTGCAGGTGTGGCGCATGACTTCAACAATTTGTTGGGCATGATTCAAAGCCATGCTGAGTTGGTTGAAATGAAGGTGGGTCCTGATTCACCGGCACAAAAAAATCTGAGCGCCATTGTGCAAGCCATTGGGCGTGCGCACAACATCGTTCTAACACTCAACAGTTTGGGGCGCGACGCCAAGAACGATCAAAAAGGTGGCGAGGCGCAAAGTTTGTTTGAATTGCTGCCCTTGCTTGACGAAACCCAATCGCTTTTGCAAGCCAGCTTAAAAGGCATCGACATCAATCTTGAATTGGTGGGCGACTCTCCCTCCCGCATTTTATTGAATGGTGAAAGCGGCGCATTGCAGCAAGTCTTGGTGAACCTGTGCGTCAATGCCAGCCATGCCATTGGCGAACACCGCAAAGGAAAGCTCACCATTGAAACGCGCTACTTGCCAGAGGGTTTTGTGGGCATTGACGTTCTCGACAATGGCACCGGTATTCCACCCGAAATTTTGCCAAGGATTTTCGAGCCCTTCTTTACAACCAAAGGCGTGGGCAAAGGTACTGGCTTAGGTTTGGCAATGGTTCACAGCATCATTACCAAAATGCAGGGCTCTATTGAGTGCCAATCAGAAATGGGTGTGGGCACCCGTTTCTGCATCAAACTGCCTTGCGTCACTCAGTCGGCTGATCCGTTGTCATCAAATCAGAACGGAACAGCGAAGCCTCTAATGGACGTCTAAGGCGATAGACCTGAGCATCAGATTTCAGGTCATTCACCAAGGCATCAAAAAAGACCATGGTTTCTTGAGGAAGCCGTGGCATGGGCAACCAGTCGTTGGGTCCGATGTTGCGCAATCCAATAATTTCATCCACCTCAAGCATGAGGGGAGCATCGCCTTCAGTTGTGCTGTACACCACGCCCATCAAACGCTCACCCTGCACTTGCGCAAAGAAGGAGTGAACGGCCACAGAGTTCAAAACCTGTTGGCGCCACTCTACATGTTCACCTTGCCCGCCCACAGGCAAATCGCCAAGGCTCAAAATCTCGTGAACGCCCAAGGCATCAACCAACAACTGGAGATCACCTGCGCGAACTTGGAGATAGATGGCCATGGAGATTAAGCAGCGATGGGCATATTTGGCAAGGTAGGCAGTTTTGCTTTGGTGCCAATGTTCTCTGCCAATCGGTAAATGGCAGGTCCGTCCAAAATCAAGACCACTCGGCCATCGCCCAAAATTGAAGCGCCGCCCACGCCAGGCAAAGCTGCCAAGCGAGGGTGAATGTCTTTGGTGAACAACTCTTGTCTTCCCACAAATTCGTCGACCGACACACCCAAGGTTCGCTGCCCATCAGACAAGACCACCACAAACTTGTGTGGCTCCTCGCTGATTTGTTTAAAGCCTAAGAGCTCTTCAAGTCGAACGATTGGCAGGAAGTTGCCGCGCAGGGTAATGGCTGTTCTGCCTTTGACCGTCTGAATGTCTGATTCATTGATTTCCACCAACTCGGCCACATAGCGACCTGGCATGGCCAAAGTTTGACCCGCTGTATTGACCAGCAACACTTCTTGCACAGCTGCAGACAATGGCATTTGCATGGTGAAGATGGTACCGCGGCCTAATTCAGAATCCAGGTGGATGTTGCCACCCAGGCGCATCACGTTGGTTCGAACCACGTCCATGCCCACACCACGACCTGAAGTTTCGGTGACCACATCTGCCGTACTGAAACCGGCTCTGAAAATGAATTTCAAAATTTCGTCGCGACTCATCAAGAGGCTGTCTTCCTCTTTGACCAGCCCACGCTCTACCGCTTTGCGGCGAACTCGCTCAGGGTCAATGCCTTTGCCATCATCGCTCACCCGAATCAAAATGCGACTGCCTTGTTGTTCAGCTTGAATGCGAATGACAGCTTCTTCTGGCTTGTTGGTGAGTTTTCGTTCGGCAATGGTTTCAATGCCATGGTCGGCGCTGTTGCGCACCATGTGCAACAAAGGATCGGCCAAAGACTCGACCATGGCCTTATCAATCTTGACTTCTTGACCAGTCAATTCCAAGCGAATTTGTTTGCCTTGTGCTTGCGCCAAATCGCGCACCATGCGAGGAAAGCGTTTGAACACCAACTCAACAGGCACCACACGCAGTCCCATCACACTGTCTTGCAATCGAGAGAGCGCACCTTGAATCAGCGCATCTGTCTCTTGCAAGCGGCGATTTTGCTCATCAATCAAATCGATGAGACGCTGAAATTGCGCAATGGCGGCAGGATCTGTAGAGCTGCTGTCACTGGAACGACGTAATGCCACAGCTTGTTCACGAATTCTTTGATCTGCAATGACGTGCGCCAACTGGCCTCGCACCAAAACCATCTCACCAATTTGATTCATGAACTGGTCAAGCATTTCGCCTGGCACACGAATCACATTGGCAGCGGCAGCCGCGGGAGCGGGTGCACGTTTGGCGGCGTCGGCAGCGGGAGCAGGTTTTGAAATTGCGGGCGAAGCCGCAGCAGTTGCTTCTGGTGCGGGCGCTGCTGCTGCGGGCGCAGGTACCGATTCAGGTGGGGCGCTGGCAGCGACAGGTTGAGCACTGAGCGGCTCAACTGCAACAGCAACGGGTGCTGCGCTGGGTGCTGCGCTGGGTGCTGCGATAGGTGCAGGTACTTCCTCTGCAGGGGTTGCATCAGCAGATTCGTCCAATGCGTACTCAATTTTTCCAGGGCCGCTCTTCACGCCAAATTGTCCCAACAACCTGATGAGTTGTTGGTCACCGTCGAGATCATTGATTTCGCGAGAAATTTCTTCAAAACTGCTTTTGGAAACCAACAGCATTTCGTACCAACTCTCTTCCTGCACAAAGACAGATCGGTTGGTGATGATGCGTCCTTTTTCAGAGACCCAAGACAAGAAAGATGTTGCGATTTGCTCGGAAGACTCTAAGTGCGCAACCACTAAATATGCTTTCGAGCCGCTGTCGAGCAATTCTTTCAACTCACGCGTGTTTTCAGAAGACAGCAACTGCGCCAACTCAGGCTGCAATCCCAACTCATCGTGAAATGCCTCTATTTGCTGGGCAGACATGTCACTGGCGTTGTCATGCGCCCAGACAGCATCTTTGATTTGCTGGGACAGGCTCTCTTGCTTTGCGGCGATGCCTGCATTGAGCAATGGCTTCTTGTCCTTGCTTTGGCAGACTTCGCGTACAAATGCGACCGCTTCTTTGGCCAATGTCAAAAACTGCGCATTGAGTTTCAAATCGGAACGACCCGCTCGCGAGTACGCATCCATGACAAACAAAGGCAAATCGCAATGTGTGTCTGAGAACAAAGAAGTGAGATAAGCCTCTACACGAGAAAACTCTTGGGCAACTTGTGACGCCAAGGCTTCATCCGCAAAATCCGGTTTTGCTTCTAATGAATCGATGTTTTCGAGTATGCCTTTGAGCACGTGCTCAAGGCTTTCGCGCAAAGTTCGGTTGAGCACCTGTGACAATGACTCACCACCTAGATCTGTGCCAGTGGTTTCGCCCAAATTCCGCAAATCACTCAAAAAGGCAACGATGTTGTCGACCAATTTTTCGCCAACTTGACGATCGATGTTTTCGTCTTTGGGTAAAGAATCGCTGATCTCTTTGATTCGACGTGTGATGCCCAAATAGCCAAGCTTGTCAGAAGCACGAATCATCCATGTCAATGGCCTTCTGACATCGTTGGCAACAGCCACAATGTGTTTAGCGTCTTCGTTGGTGGCAATGGACAATGCCAATTGCTCCAAAATAGGAAGACCATTTTTTAGCAAACGCAAAAAAATCGACAAGTCGTCTGGCGCATCTTCATCCGTGCCAGAGGCAGAAATTTTGACCAGCTTTTTGGCTTCTGGTGCAGGCTTTTTAGGCGCAGGTTTGGGCGCAGATTTCGTTTCATTGGCAGGTTTCGACGCACTGCTTGAACTGGCAGCCGCGGGCGCTTCAGCCTGAGGCGCTGCCGCTGAGGGTGCCGCACTTGCAGCCACTGGCTCTGATGCCTCTTCACCGCCACCGCCATTGGCTTTTTTGAATGCTTCTTCCAACTCTTTGCACAATGCATCTGGCTTTTGACCGTCGGAGCGTTCAGCCACAGCAATGTCGCGAAGCCCTTTAATGGCATCAAGCGACCGCAACAAGAGATCTACATTGCCCTTGTCCAAGCCTGTGACACCTTCGCGCACCAAACCCAGCAAATCTTCTGCACGGTGCGCAACAGCCTCCAACGCACCCAACTCCATGACACGGCTCAAACCTTTGAGCGAATGGAAAGCGCGAAATAAACTGGAGATTTCTTCGGCAGACAATTCGCCGCCATCGGCGCGCACCAACAATGCCTCAATGCCCTCAATATGCTCTTCTGTTTCTACTGCATATTGAGCCCATATGGTCTCGATAAAGTCATCAGACATTGACTTGTGCCCCTTTAGCGCTAATTACCTGAACGAAAAACAAAACCGATTACTTTGAAAGTAAAAATCAAAGGCCCAGTACTTTGCGTGAAGCAGTCACAATTTCATGACCCTTCTTGGCGTTCAAATCGAGGCTCATGGCGCCTGATGGTTTGGCAATCACTTCGGCTGCACCCAATTTGCGAGTTTCCAAAGCTTGTGGTGAACCTGTTTGCGCCACTGAAGACACAATGATGACGGGCACGTTACTGATCAAACGCAAGCGTTTGAGGCACTCAATACCGTCCATGTGTGGCATTTCAATATCGAGCAAAACCAAGTCAGGGTTGAGTTCTTTGATGGTTTGCAGTGCTTCCAAGCCATTGGTGGCTTCACCCACCACAGCCAAATCTGGGTCGGCACTGATGATGCCGCGCAACAAGGCACGCATTACAAAAGAGTCATCAACGATCAGGATATTTTTCTTAGACATTTAAATTCACCTCATACAAATTAATTAAGGGATGCGTTTAACAACGCACCCACACCAGCCATGCGGCCCAGCCTTGCGCCAAGCGCAGCGGGATCCAAAACTGCCGTGGCCAAGCCGGCTTCAATCACAGACGATGGCATGCCATCGACGATGCAACTGTCGGGAGACTGCACCAGTACAGGACAAGCCTTTCGCGTGACCAATTCTTGGGCACCCACCATGCCGTCACGCCCCATACCCGTCATAACGACGGCCACAACGGGACATGAAACAGTGGCGGCAGAGCGAAACAGAACGTCGGCATTGGGATGAATATTGGCCTCGGTGCTGGTGCGCTCGTACAACATGATGCGCCCTGGAAATGGCTCGCGTATGACGGCGTCCGAGCCACCTTTGATGATGATCACCATGCCAGGTTTAGCTTCCATGCCATCGGTGCTCTCAACCACGTTGAGGCCCGTTTCTGTGCTGAGGTGTCGGGCAAAGCCGCTGGTAAACATCGGGGGCATGTGCTGCGCAACAACCAAAGGACACTTCAATTTGCCCATCGCCTTGAGGGTCTGCGGCAAAGTTGCTGGACCACCTGTTGAAATACCCAACACGATCAGGCCAGGCACACCTTGATTTTCTGTTTTGCGCTGATAGACAGGCGTGCTTGGATCAATTCTGCTGCGCTCGGGTTTGAGGCCGCCAGTGGCAAAGCGCGCACGTTTTTTAGCCCAGTAACGCAGTTTGTCAACCAGTTCATCGCCAATTTTGACAATGTCGAGTTGAACAAATGAAGATTTCTTGGCGATAAAGTCAACGGCGCCCAACTCCAAAGCTTTGATGGTGGTGACCGAGTTGCGTTCAGTCAAGCTACTCAACATGACGATAGGTGTTGGACAACGTGCCATGATTTGGCGCGTCGCTTCAAGACCGTCCATCACTGGCATTTCGACGTCCATGGTGATGACGTCGGGTCGAAGGGTTTCTGCCATTTCGACACACATTTGCCCAGTACGAGCCTCGCCCACCACTTCGATGTCGGCATGACCCTCGACCATCTTGCGAATGGCAATTCGCATGAAGGCAGAGTCGTCCGATATCAAGAGTTTGATCATACGGAAACCCCGTTTCGGATGTACCACGGGCCACCATTGCCAAGACGTTGCTCAAAATATTCGGGCACCAACATTTGAACTGAAGCACCCATCACCAAAACGCCACCGGGCGCAATAGATCGGGCCAACATGGTTTGAACAGCCTTCTTCACGGTGTCGTCAAAGTAAATCAACACATTGCGGCAAAACACCAAGTCCATGCCCATGACAGGAGGACGGCTGTTCATCAAATTGAAACGCTCAAAGCGCACACAATTTTTCACCCATGAGCGAACCTTGTGATAACGCACACCGGGCATGGCATTGGAAGGTGCCATTTCGACATCATCGAACATGGCGCGCCAGTGGGCCGGCAAATTGCGGAACGAGCCCATGCCCAATTCGCCATAAACACCTTCGCGCGCTGTACGAAGTGCTTGGTTGGACACATCGCTGCCCATGACGAACAAAGACCAACCTTGCTCCAAGACCACTTGGCCATCGAGTTGTTGCCTGGCTTTGCCTGCTTTTTCGAGGCCGCGCAAACACATGTAGGCCAAGTCATAAACTTCTTCGCCTGTAGAACTGGCACCGGACCAAACTTGTAATTGGCGGTTCTTCTCACGCGAGGCAATGAGGTTGGGCAAAATATCTTTGCCTACCATGTCCATCAAATCGGGGTCGCGGCAAAAATAGGTTTCGTGAACCGTTAAGTTCTCTACCAAAGATTGCCACTCAGGGTGATCCGATGAGCATGTGCCCATGGAGTTAACCCAATCGCGCAAAATGTTGATGGGCATTTCTTTCAAAATACGCACCAGTTTTCGTTCGACCAACGTGCCAGGCTTGATGCCAAAGCGCGACTCAACACCCAACATGAGTTGGTTCACAAGTTCGAGTTGCATGGCGCTTTCTGAACGCTCTTTGGGGCTGGCTACTGGCTCCGAACGGTGCACAGAATTGGACACACTGCCAGTGGTCGCTAGCGAAGACGTATTGCCGCGCGCGTTTTTAACGGCTGTGTTCATCTGCGCGAACAAATCGTTCATTTTGTCTTTTGACACTCTATTTCCTTATGTTTTAAGCGGCCCTGGCCAAAGGCTCAAGGGACAGCAAGGAAACCAACTCGCCGTCTAAACGCCCCACCTCTGTCAGATAATCATTCTGACTTGTGCGAACTGGGGTAATGTCTTTTTCTGCAATCTCAATGACGCGGTCAACTTTGTCGACAACCAAGGCCCAAGGCGCACCTTGAATTCTGACCACCACATATGCGGAGGTATCGCCGGCCTTCACACCCAACATGTCACGCATGTCCAAAACAGGTGCCACCTCGCCTTTGATTTGCACCACACCCGCCAGGGTGTCGTCACCCTCGGGCAAATTGACGGCAGAGCCGTACTCTTCGACTCGGTCTACCAATGAAAGTGGCAGCGCACAGCGCTCTCCACCTAAACGGAAAGACAACAAACGGCGAACCGACTTCAACTCTTGCTCTGTGACACCAGCCATGTCGACTCCGTGTTGACTCAAATAACGGCGGAAAATGGCCATGCTCTCGGGTGAAATCAAACCACCAATGGAGACCAAACCCGTCATCCGGCTTTCAGACACACCCATGCCGGGCAAATAGCCCTCGAGTTGGGCGTCGCCACCAGAAATGGCTTGCAAAATATCTTTCTCGTAACGCTCGATGCCCACAATGTCGGCCACCGCAATGCCCACTTTGGCGCCATCGACGGCCACAACCAGTACAAAACGAGGCGTGGTTTTTTGTTTGCAATGCAACAATTCGGTCAAAGAAAGTACCAGCAAAGCTGTACCGCGCAATTGCATCAAACCTTGAACTTCGGGTCCTGCACCTGGCAAAGCAGTCAGCTCACGAATTTCGACAATTTCCAAAACATCGCCCATGTGAAAAGCGTATGTCTCATTGCCATCTTGAACCGTGACGGTGGGCAAATCGTTTTTAGAGATCTCAGCCGCTTTTGCAGCAGCGCCCGCATCGACCTGCCCCAGCAAGCCACTGCCGCCTTCTGGCACGCCTTCTGGCTGCATGTTTTGCAAACCTAACATGGCTTCATTGAGCAACAAGACCATGCCGTCAGGCAACAAAAACTCACCTCTGACCAAGCCCTTGGCATCCGTGTCGTCGTACAGATTGATGTCTTCAGGTTCAACGCTGATTTTGTTGAAGACGCGATCAACTTGAACCACAACGGTGTCTTCGCGTGCTGTGACCACCAGCAAATTGCCATGGGGGTCTGCAGAACGATGTCCAAAGCCCAAGCGTGCTGCCAAATCGACCTTCAAGTAAACAGCGCCCGCCACATTCACCAGTCCCTCGACATCGGCTGGCGCATAGGGCAACGGTGTCACGGGCAAGGCATCCAAAACCTTGCTGACACCAATGGCTGAAAAGGCGAAACGCCCCTTGCCAACTTCAAATAGAACCAGTTCCATGTCTTGTTCCGTTAGATCTTAAATTTGTCAATTTCACGACGCGTAGAGTCGGCTACTTTTGACAACTCGATCATGCTTGCTGCAAGTTCTTCTGAAGCAGAAGAATTGGTGTGTGCAATTTTTTCCAAATTGGACACGCTGTTGTTGATCTCTTGCATGGTTTTGGTTTGTTCTTCGACTGCCGCAGAAATTCGTTGCAACATGCCATCGGTTTGTGATGAGCTTTGGACAATTCGCTCCATGTCGCTGCTGACTTCACGCACTGCCAGCACAGCGCGATTGGCTTCAGAAACGGCTTGCTGAATGAGTTGCGTAATTTCTTTGGTGCTGTCGGCGCTGCTCGCAGCCAACTTGCCCACTTCGTCTGCAACCACTGCAAAACCTTTGCCATGCTCACCTGCACGCGCTGCTTCAATGGCGGCATTGAGAGACAGCAAATTGGTTTTGTTGGCAATCTTTTCAATCACGTCTGTGATCTTGTTGATCTTTTCTGAGTTTCGTGCAATGCCGTTGACCACCTCAACCATCTGCTCCATTTTGGCCCGGCCCACATTCACGATGTTGGCAGACTCTTGCGCTTGAACGCTGGCAGATTCTGTGCTCTTAGAAATGTCGTTAACTGCGCTAGACGTTTGACGAATGGCTGTGACCACTTCGCTGATGTAATGGGTTTGACTTTGCGCACCATCTGCCAATTGGCCAATGGCTGTGCTGGTGTCGCTGGCGGCGCCCGCCACTTGTTGGGCGTTCTCGCCAATGTTGCGCATGGCACTTGCCAAGGCTTCCAATGAACGGTTAATGTCTTCCTTGAGTTTGCCCAAACTGCCTTCACCGTTGGCATGAACACGGCGCGTCAAGTCGCCCCTCACCATGGCGTCCATCACTTGAACAACTTCGCTTAAAACGACATTCAATGAACCGATGGCCACTTGAGCGTTTTCAATGATCAATTTGAATTCGCCTTGATCTTTGGACGAATCCAACTGCAACGTGAAGTCACCTTTGGCCATGCCCGTCATGGCTGCGCGCAATGACTGAACCGTTCTAGACACATTGGTTTGCGCGTCAGCAATTTTGTGCAGCACTTGCGGGTAAATTCCCTTCAAACCAGCTGGCTGGGGTTGACGCGAGAAATTACCAGCACTCATGCGTGTGACCACGGTCAAAGACTCTCTAAAGACGGCCTCCACTTGGTCAAGCACTTCGTTCAGACTCCAAGCACATTCGGCCAGAGCACTCTTGCCCTTGATGTTGGTGACGCGTGGCTCCAATGCACCATTGGCAGCACCGCGCAAAACCGACTTCATGTTTCGGATCAGAACTTCTTCATTGCGCTGACCCCGAACAGACAGAATTAGCACAAGCACAATCAACACGGCCAAGGCAATCGCCAAATTGGACACGCCATTAAGCAACAAAGCGGCCACAGCCACAGCAGCCAACAAAGCTTGCAGCCACAAACCTTTCGAAGGGCTTAACTCAAGCCGACTGAAGAGAGAGAACAAACTGTTCATAGCTCATACCTTTTTCATTCAAATACTGGTGCAACAAACGTGTAGACGCATCGATGGCATCTTTGGCACCTACACGGCGCTCTTCCTCGAGCATGGCGCGATACAAATCAACGATCACAGGAATAGCCCTAGCATGGGGTTTACGACGTACGGAGTAGTAACCCAAAACTTGACCTGATTCGTCAATAGAGGGCGTGATATTGGCAATCACCCAATAGAAACTACCGTCTTTGCAAATATTTTTGACGTAGGCAAAGATTTCTTTACCTTCTTGAATACTGCCCCACAGCAGTTTAAAAACGGCGCGAGGCATGTCAGGATGTCGAATGACGTTGTGCTGGATACCCAAAATCTCATGTTCTTCGAAGCCAGAAAACTGGATGAAGGTTTGATTGCCGTAAGTGATGCGACCCTTTAGGTCAGTTTTGGAAACGATGAAGTCCTCATCGCGCATCACGATTTCTTTGTCCGTCGGGACAATGTCTCTTAGACCCATGCTTGCTTGCTCCTCGAAAACCGCTGGTTGGCGGGTTGCGTTAATTTTGTGGCGGTCAGAGTCATCGCGTCAACTCGCATTCGTCAGCTTCGGGCCGACAAAAAAGGTTTCGACTTGACCCAGGCTTTTAACCTCGATCATGCCGCGAGCCTCTAGCTCAAACTTGCCCGCCAACAATTCGGCTGTGGCAGAAGAGACATGAATTTTTCCAGGCTGCCCCGTTGACTCCATGCGACTGGCCACATTGACTGTGTCGCCCCACAAGTCGTAAGTAAATTTGCGAACGCCAATCACGCCAGCCACCACGGGGCCGCTGTGAATACCGATGCGCATGTTCAAAGCACCGTTGGTACGTTCGTACAATTCTTTGAGCGCTTCGCACATGTCCATCGCAGCCATGACAGTGGCTTCTGCATGGTCGTCACGGGCATCTGGCACGCCACCCGCCAGCATGTAGCAATCGCCGATGGTTTTGATTTTTTCAAGGCCATGACGCTCTGTGATCAAGTCAAATCTTGAGAAAAGATCACCCAGCATTTCAACCAACGCAGTCGCAGTGATGGTGCGGGTCATCTTTGTAAAACCCACCATGTCGGCAAACAAAACGCTGACCGAAGGACACGCATCGGCAATTCTGGCTTCACCGGATTTCAGGCGTCCAGCAATCTTCTTGGGCAAGATGTTCAGCAACAGTTGTTCTGTTTTTTCTTGCTCTTCACTGAGTTGCTCGTGCTGGCGCTTCAATTGGCGCATGCGCAGTGCGTTTTGGTCGCGCAGGTGTTTCTTGTCAATGCAAGTGGTCACGCGCGCTTTGAGCAAAACCGGATTGAAAGGCTTTGGCAAGTAATCTTCGGCGCCCAACTCAATGCAACGAACTGCATCGTCAATGCCTGAACTGCCTGCTCCACCAGAAATCACAATGACGGGTGGCCAGGCCTGATAAGGTGTTTCGCGAATGACTTCCAACACCTCCATACCGCTCATCACAGGCATTTCCATGTCAAGCAACATGAGGTCAAAAGGCTCACGCATCAAAATTTCGATGGCTTCTTTGCCGTTGTTGGCTTCCCGAATGTTGCGCAACCCCACCGCCTCTAAGGAACGACGTAGCCCCATGCGAAGCATGACACTGTCATCGACCAACAAGACACTGGCGCTTTCTAAGCCTTTGCGGCCCGTAGCAGCCGCTTCAATGGCCAATTCAGGATTTTCTGCCCCAGAGGCAAAATTTAAATTCAACGAAGTCATCTCTTGAGAATTTCGCTAAATCAGGCAGGCAACAAAGATTTGACTTTTTCAATCAATTGTTTGGCCGTGAAGGGTTTTGTGAGGCTGGCATTGGCACCCGATAACAAGGCTGAGTCCAGTCCAAAACGAGCACTGACCACCCGGCTTCCGCCAGAAATGGTCAAAATTGGCACGTCAGGGAAGGTTTCGCGCAATTTGGTCACGAAATCAACGCCATCCATGTTGGGCATCACAATGTCGGAAATGACCAAATCGACCTTGTCTGCCAAGGCAAATTGACGCAGGGCTTCTTGCCCATCAGGGGCTTCAATGACGGAGAAACCGTTCATTTCCAATATTTCACGCACGCCTTCACGCAGCAAGTCTTCGTCGTCCACTAGGAGAATTGTCGCCATGAGCTACCTTTTAGTATTTTTGAATTCAAAAAAATTGATGCAATATTTCGCAATTCTGCAGATTAGATCACAAGATATTGTCAAATTTGACTGAATTGGCGATTCAAGATGGACATTGTTCTCAATTCAATAACGAGTCAAATTGATTCAACAAAAAATGCGCGGGTAAGCCCTAGTCAACTCATTGAGTTGCCAACAAGTTACCTGCAAATTTGGAATTAAATTGGTAATAACACCAAACAAACCAATTCAAGAAATACTGACAAATTGATACACAATACCGCCATATTTAAGAATTGCTTAAAGGAAAAGACGTGTTGAAAAATTTGAACGTAGCCAAACGCTTGATGATTTTGGTCGCATTGTTGGGCACGCTGTCCATTGCGATTGGCATCAATGGCTTGAGCAACATGGCACAAGTCGTGACCAGCCTACAAACCGTTTATGACGACCGCGTAGTCCCTTTGCGTGACCTCAAGGTCATTGCCGATATGTATGCTGTCAATATCGTCGATGCCTCGCACAAGGTGCGCAATGGCAACATCACTTGGGAAGAAGGTCGCAAAAACGTTGACGACGCCGAAAAAGTGATTGCAGAAAAGTGGCAAGCTTACAAAAACACAGTATTGGTTCCTGAAGAGGAAGCACTGGTGGCAGAGATTGAACCTATGTTCAAAACCACCAAAGTTGAATTGGACAAGTTGCGTGAAATTCTGAAGCAAGAAGACAAGCAAGCCATTGCTGAATTCACCGCAGGCCCGCTTTACCCTGCCATCGACCCCATCAGCGGCAAATTCTCTGACCTGATTGAAGTTCAGCTGAAGGTTGCCAAGCAAGAATACGAGGCGTCAAACGCCAACTACAGTCACAACCGCACATTCAGCATTGCGCTGATTTTGATTGGACTCATCTTTGGCGTTGTTTTTGCCTACTGGATTGTGCGATCTGTTAGTGAGCCCTTGGAAAAAGTTCGCAAAATGGTTCGCGAAGTGGCCAAAACTTCAGACTTTTCCATGCGCGTCAAAGTTGACAGCAATGACGAAGTGGGACAAACAGCGCAGGCTTTCAATGCTTTGCTCGAGTCTCAACAAAACGCCATTAAGGAAGTCAACAATGCCGTGTCGGCCATGGCCCAAGGCAATTTCAACAAGCGCGTTGAATCCAATCTGAATGGCGACCTTGGCACGATGAAGGCTGCTGTCAATGCCTCCGTTGACAGCATTCAGCTGACCATTCAAGACATGCGCAAAGTGATGGATGCCCTCTCTCAAGGTGATTTCTCTGTACGTTCTTCTGTGCACGTTCAAGGTGAGTTCAAGCATGCGCTTGACCAAGCCACTTCAGCCATGGAGTCCTTAGATGAAATGATTGGCGGTGTTGGCAGCGTGATGAGTCGCGTTGCACGTGGCGACTTGACACAGCGCGTCACAGCGCAAGGTCGCGGCGACTTGGTCACACTTAAAGACAACATCAACGCCTCTTTGGACTCCATGAGCCAAGCACTGCGTGCGATCCACAGCAACACCCGCCAAGTGGCCACAGCTGCCAACGAAACCAGCAACGCCATTGCCCAAATTTCTGACGGCGCCCAAAACCAAACCCATGCCATTTCGCAAGTGGCTGCTGCGGTTCGCCAAACGGCAACATCTGTGGGCGACGTGTCTCGCAACACCAGCGTTGCAAGTCAGAAATCACAAGAATCTATTGCCATCATGCGTGTGGGCATGCAAAAAATGACTGACATGGTCGATGTGGTCAACAGCATCGCCGTGAACTCCGACAAGATCAACAAGATCACGGAAGTGATTGAGAAGATTGCTAACAAAACCAATTTGCTGTCGCTCAACGCAGCCATTGAGGCTGCTCGCGCTGGCGAACATGGCAAGGGCTTCTCTGTGGTAGCCGAGGAAGTGGGCAAGTTAGCCGCCAACAGCGCCGAAAGCTCTCAAGAAATTGCCCAATTGGTACAGCAAGCTGTGACCGAAACTGCCAAGGCTGTGGCCACGGTTCGAGAAGTCAGCGAAGACATGGCCCGCATCGAAATGGCATCGCGGGAAACAGATCAAATGCTGCAGCGTATTTCTGCTGCATTGGAAGAGCAAAGTAGCGCTGCAGAAGAAATCAATGCCAATGTGTTCAATTTGGACCGCATTGCCAGCAGCAACGCTTCTGCCGCTGAAGAAATTACGGCCAGCGTCATTGAATTGTCAAAAATCGCTGACGGTACACGCCGCGAAGTTGAGAAGTTTTCAACTTAATTTAACGCCTTCTCACTTTACAAAGTAACAAAATGATTTCAACTAAAAACCTACTCACAAGCTTGTTGGTAAGCGCTGCATTTGTGGTTCCTTCCCTTGCTCAAGCAGCTGGAGAGCGCGCCACAAAGGCTGAAGCCGAGGCCATGGTCGCCAAAGGCGTGGCAGCCGTCAAAGCCAAAGGCGACGCTGCCTACGCTGACATCACTGCGCCAAGCAAAACATTTGTCGACCGCGATTTGTATTTGGTGGTTTACGACATGTCGGGCAAGTGTTTGGCACACGGCCAAAATGCAAAACAAGTGGGCAAAGACTTGATTTCTTTGAAAGACCCTGATGGCAAGGAGTTTGTCAAAGAGCGTGTAGAGCTGGCCAGCTCCAAAGCCAAGTTTTGGCAAGATTACAAGTTCACTGATCCTTTGACAAAAACAGTTCAGCCTAAACAAGCTTATTGCGAAAAATTGGGCAACTTGATCGTCTGTGGCGGCATTTACAAGCCCTAAACAGGCGCCTGGCCATTTGCAATTTTGCCTTGGCCAAATCTTCAGGATCAGGTATGACCGTAAATTACAAAGACATGAGCATTGCCAAAAAGCTCATGGTGGCCCCGCTTTTGGTGGCGGTGCTGTTGTTGGCTTTTGGTATTTTTAGCTTTGCCAACATGCGGTCACTTCAGACCAGCGTAAACGACATGCTGGACGTTGCTGTTGCCACTGAAAGAACAGCCATGGAAGCTGAGGCCACAGTTGACGCAACACATGCTGCAGCTTACAGAAGTTTGTCGCTGCTCAACCTGAGAAGCGAGAAAGCTGCAAAGTCCGCAGAAGTGATGATGAGCGAGCAGCTAGCCTCTCTTTTGGAGTTAATCCAAGAAATTGAAGCTGCTGAAGATGAAAGCCTTCGCGGGCTTTTAAAACCCATACAGGCTTACGAAGTTTCAGTGCGCGACGCCTACGATGCCGCCACGTCTGACACCAATCTTGGTGCCATGATGATGCAAGATGCAGACAAGAACTTCGACACACTTTACGAGCTTTTGAACAAGGTTGAGGCAGCCAGCCGAATAGCAGCCACGCAAGCTCAAACAGAATTGAACAAACGCATTGATTTGTTTCAACAGATTCAAATGCTTGCCCTTTTATTTGCCATCGTAGCGGGCTTGTTGCTTGCATACTTTGCAGGTCAAAAAATTGCTAAGCCATTGCGCGCGATGCAATCGCAAATCACAGCCATCGAAAACTCAACCGATTTTTCCAAACGGATCAAAGTAGAAAGCAATGACGAGGTGGGTAAAGCTTCTGCTTCTTTGAATGGGCTCTTGCAGTCATTGCAAAGTGCAGTTCAAGAAGTCAATGCAGTCGTAGGCGCAGTTTCAGCTGGCGACTTTAGCCGTCGCGTAGATGCGCCTTTAAAGGGCGATATGGCCGTCATGAAAGCAGCGATAAACGATTCTGCACAAAGCATCATGCTGACCATGAATGGCTTGAACGAGTTGATGCAAGCTTTGCAAAATGGTCAATTTGCAAAACAAGTCAATTTAAATGTGACTGGCGAGTTTCAGCGTGCAATGACGCAAGCTTCTCAAGCCATGAATGCTTTGAACAGCATGATGAGCGATGTAGGTTCGGTGATGCAAGGCGTCTCACAAGGCAACCTAGCCTCTAGAATTCATGCGCAAGGTCATGGTGATCTCATGACCCTCAAAACCAACATCAATGCATCTTTGGACTCGTTGAGCGGCTCTATGCGCTTGATCAACCAAAATGCACGCCAAGTGGCCACGGCCTCTGCAGAATCTAGCCAAGCCATTGGTCAAATTTCTGACGGCGCCATGAATCAAACACATGCCATTAGCCAAGTGGCCGCGGCAGTTCGACAAACCGCAACATCAGTGACTGATGTCTCAAGAAATACCGAAGTTGCCAGCCAAAAATCCAAAGAGTCTGTGCATCTGGTACGCGATGGTATTCGCAAAATGAATCACATGGTGGACGTGGTCAACAGCATTGCAGCCAACTCTGAAAAGATCAATAAAATTACAGAGGTGATTGAAAAGATTGCAAACAAAACCAATCTTCTCTCCTTGAATGCAGCCATTGAGGCTGCACGTGCAGGCGAACATGGCAAAGGTTTTGCCGTTGTTGCCGATGAAGTTGGCAAACTTGCAGTCAACAGTGCAGAAAGTTCTCAAGAAATTGCTCAATTGGTGCAAAAGGCGGTAGAAGACACCCGTCTTGCTGTCGCTGCAGTTCAAGAAGTCAGTGCCGACATGGCTCGTATTGAAAATGGCTCTCAAGAAACAGATGACATGCTGCAACGCATTGCGTCTGCGCTCGAGGAACAAAGCAGCGCAGTTGAGGAAATCAACGCTAATCTGAACAGTGTTGACAATATTGCACGCAGCAATTCAGCGGCCTCCGAACAAATTACAGCAACTGTCATGGAGTTGTCTAAAATTGCAGACTCGACTCACCGCGAAGTTGAGAAATTCAGACTTTAATGCGCCCATGGATCTGACGTATTTAGAAACCACACTGCAAAACTTAAGAGACAAATGGCCCCATGAGTGGCCAGGTTTGGCAGTGGTTCTAAACAGTTCATTGCAGAAACTGGGATTTGACGCCAATTCAAAGATGCCTGCGCGAAATCGTGCTTTGTATGACTGTATGTTGTCAGTCATTCATGCCATCGAAAAAGATGGTGCGCTTAAAGCCAAAAAGAATCAGGAACCCAGGTACCACAACAGATTGCACTTTGCAGACACCGTTGTGGCACTGACCGTGATGTTGGTGAAGTTGCGCAAACAGTCTGGCCGGGCTTTGAATGCACAACCTGACCACGCCGAATGGCTGGCTTTGTTGATCATGGTGAGCCACGACTTTTTGCACAATGGTCACATCAATCAGTTCCGATCTGAAATTGAAGGCATGACGGTTAAAGCCCTCGTGCCACACATGAAAAAACACAAGGTGAGCGCCAAAGATCAAGCCTTGATCAGCAGCATCATCTTGAAAACGGACCCTGCGTTCGTTGCTGAATCACATCAGTTGATTCAAGGCATTCCCTTCGACATCGCAGATCCTCGGTGCTTATTGGTTCTGATTCAAGAATGCGATATTTTGGCCAGCTCATTGCCTGTCACCGGCAAGTCTCTGACTCAGCAGTTGTCTGAGGAGTGGGCCGACATTGCGCCTGACCGATCTTTAGCCTTGCTGCCCCCTGCTGGCAGAATCTTTTTCCTGAAGCGAATGGCTTTGTTCTCAAGCCCATCAAGCCGCGCTTTGGGCATACAGAAAAACATCAACCGACAATTGGCCGAAATTGAGCTGGCCTGAATGAACTCAAAAATTTCGGCTTAACTGACTCTAAACTGCTCAACTTCTCGGCGCGTGTTGTCTGCAATTTTGGACAACTCAATGACGGTCGCTGTAATTTCTTCACTGGCCGATGCGTTGGACTGTGCAATTTGATTGAGCGTGGTCACATTGGCATTGATTTCGTGAACAGCATTGCTCTGCTCTTCTAGGGCCGCCGAAATGCGTTGCATCATGCCATCTGCCGCGGTTGCACCTGCCTCTATGCGTTCCATGTCGGCGCTAACCTCTTGCACCGTGGCTACTGCGCGGCGTGCTTCAGAGACTGCTTGTTGAACAAGTACGGTAATTTCTTGGGTGCTTTCGGCACTGCTTGCCGCTAACTTGCCCACTTCTTCTGCAACCACTGAGAAGCCTTTGCCATGCTCCCCTGCCCTCGCAGCTTCAATGGCAGCATTGAGCGACAGCAAATTGGTTTTGTTGGCGATGCTTTCAATCACTTCGGTGATCTTGTTGATCTTTTCTGAATTGGCTGCAATGCCATTGACCACCTCAACCATGGTTGCCATTTTGGCTTTGCCATTTCGCACGATGGCAACTGAGTCACGCGAGCTGTGGCTTGCTGCTTCAGTGTTACGAGATACATCGGTCACAGAAGCGGCCGTTTCTTTGACGGCATTGGCCAACTGAGAAATGCCATGCATTTGATTTTGTGCGCCGTCACTGATCTGACTGATGGCCTGGCTGGTTTGATTGGCAGCAGCGGCAACCTGCCGGGTATTGCTGTTGATGTTGCGCATGGCAGCACTTAACGCATCCAATGACTGGTTGATATTGCCTTTGAGGCTGGCCAAATCACCGCGACCTTCGGCTGTGATACGACCAGACAAGTCGCCTGCGGCCACGTTGTTCATGACATGTGTCACGTCGCTGAGCAAAGCTTGCATGGCTGCCATGGCTTGGTCCACTTGATGGCGCAATTCGCCATTGACTTGGCTTGACATGCGTTGACCAAAATCACCATTGTGCAAGGCTGTCATGACTTCAGACAATGCATCCATCGTCGATTTGACGCTGAGTGCACTTGCGTTCACTGCGTCTTTCATGGTTTTTAAATCACCCTGAAGATTGGCTTCAATGGTGACGTCAAATCGGCCAGCAGCAATGGCCTCAACGGCCTTATTCACTTCGGCAATGGCCAACTGTTGGGCCGACATCAGCTGATTGAAAGCCTTGGCGGTTTGACCAACTTCATCGTTGCCAATGTCTTTGATTCTGCGCGAAAAGTCAGAGGAGTTTTCGACAGAGGTGACCATGTTGCGCAAGGCCTGAAGGGGTTCTGTAATGCTCTTCACTTGCCATCGAATGACCACACCAATGACCAACATGACAACCAAAACCAACAAAGAAAACTGCTTGGCATGTTGCCAGAAAATGGCGTCGACATCGTCAATGTAGATGCCCGAGCCGAGCACCCAACCCCAACCGTCGACACGCTTCACATACGACAACTTAGCATAGACTTCGGTTGTAGTTCCACCACCAGCTTGAGGCTTTGGCCAGTTGTAAGTGACAAAACCACCGCCAGCTTGCGTTGCAACCTCACTGAACGCCACGAAAATATTTTTCTTGCCGTCCGTTTTTAGAACTGGGGCATCTTCGCCAAATTGCTGACTGGTTGCACTGTTGAAGTTGGCCGCATCCAAAATTTTGCCATCCAAGGCTGGAACAGTTGAGTGCATCACCATGCGAGGCACAGGCATGGTTTGATCGTTGATCCAAAAATACTCTTTGCCTTCGTAACGCAAGGCTTTAACAGCCATCTTGGCCGCATTTTGCGCATCTTCTTCGCTCAAGGTGCCTGCTTTGGACTGCGCTTGATAGTGACCGATCAGGCCGTGAACCGTTTCAACCAAATGGCGTGTCTTGATTTTGCGGTCTTCAAGCAAGATAGATTTTTCAATGAACAACGCGCTGGTGGCCACCAAAATAAGTCCTAGCAAGGAAAACAGTCCACCCAAAATCAATCGAGATCTAACGTTCATTGAATATTCCAGGCTGCGATGACACAGCACGATTTAAAAACATCATTTTAGAGCTTGAGGCGTCCTCATTGAGGCAGCTGAAGCAAATAAGGTTTGCCTTGCTTTGATAACTTAAGCGGTTTGCAATTTCAGCACGTAGTCATCGTAAGAAATCTGTAGGCTATCAAGCGCATCCATTAAAAATTGCGTAGCTTTTGCAAGGCCGTCATTAGCGCCAGCAGATTGTTCAATTTGCAGCATTTGCCGATAGAGTGGCTCTATGTGTTGAATTGCTTTGTCATTGGGTTTGCGACGCACTGAAAAATAACCCAATAAATTGTTGTTCACATCGTAAGAAGGTGTGACGTTGGCAAAAACCCAGTAATAGGCGCCGTCTTTTCGAATATTTTTAACGAACGCAAAGACTTCTTGCCCCGCTTGAATGCGATCCCACAACAACTTGAAAACCGCTCGAGGCATGTCGGGGTGCCTGACGATGTTGTGTTGTATTCCCATCAATTCATGTTCGGTAAAACCTGAGTACTGATTGAAGGCGCGATTGCCGTAAGTGATTCGCCCTTTGGTGTCAGTTTTGGAGACGATCAAATCGCCTTCTTGCATGACGATTTCTTGGTTGAGCGGGGTGATGCGCATAGGTGTGGCTTGAATGACAAAAATTGAACAGCTCAATTTTCAACTTCAAGCTCACCCGCAAACTTGATGCAGGTCAATAAACCGACGAATGCCCGAAAGTGCTAGCTTGTCTGAATGTTTTGAATTTCTTTTTCAATGGCCGCGTGAATTCCCAACTCTTTGGAGGCCGGCGAGGAAAAGGTGATGATCTTTAAAAACCCCTTGCGACCTGCCGGCGTTGCAACCGTTTTGTGGGCCACGAAATCAATCTTTTTCCACTCTCTTGCCAAGGCTTCACCCATGCCAATGCCAAAGTTGGTGGATGCGCTGGCCATGACGTCTGACTCATTTAAAAACACGACAAGCCATTTGAGGTCCCAATCAAACGGGGCGCCCTGCACTGCTTCGTGATTTTTTTGCACCAAGGCAAAATCTGATTGAATGATGCAATGCTCGGTCCAATCTCGCCAAAGGCCAATCACACCGCACTCGTCTAAGATGGGGCGCAGCAATTCGACAGAATGCTTTTCAAGTTCAGATTCAAATTGGTTGATGCGGCCGTTGTGACCAAAATCATGCGCAATGCACGCCAGCAATGCACAAGCTGCCCACTCTGCGTTGAAGCTTTTGCTAAGCTGCGACTGAATGGCAATTTGAACACTGACCGTGGTAATAGCATCGGCAAAATGCAATCTGTTGTGGTACAGCGGTTCTGTTTGAAAAATATCATTGGCAAAAGAAGCTTCTATGTCTTGAGCCACTCGATCGGCTGCCCTGAGCATTTGCGCGGCAGAAACCGACACAGTGCTTTCGTTGATTCCTAAATAACGAACGCACTCTTTTAACACCCAAGGAAGGCCGACCCAATCGCCATGCCATGAGGCCCTTAGCGCACTGTAAGAGCTTTCCAAACACTGTTGCCATGACTTGTCATCACGAACCAAAAAACCAGAGAAAGGCGTTGTTTGCATCCATCGCTCCTTCTTATGGCATTGAATTCAATGAAAAAAAGTTTGACACGTGACAGTCAACTTTTATTTGCTAAATTTGATGGCATTGGCCATGGCTTGCTGAAGCAAGAGGCCTTCCATGATGACCACCAACAAAGGTGAGTAACTGATGAGCAAGTCACGCGCTTGATCGTTTCCAATCACTTTGCACACTGCGTCTGTTTTGGCACGAATGGAGGCAGCCCTGATGCCGCCTTTTAAAATAGCCGCTTCGCCAAAAGACTGACCTTCTGGAATGACCGCAAATGCATCGCCAGATGCACTGACCAACTCAACAGTGCCTTGCTGCAAAAAATACAAGTGCGTGGCTTGATCACCCACTTTGCAAATGAACTGGCCCGCTTCAAATGTTTCCGTTTTGAAATCGCTCAATTTACACCTCTTATGGGGTCAATATGCGCTTGATGATGGTGGCCAAAATAGCCCTCACCTCTGATGGCAGTACGTTGATGATGGAGTCCACTTTGTGGAAATCGATGATTTTGAGTTGAATGGACGTGGCAGCAACAGCGGTGTACCTTGAGGGCAAACCCACCATGCCTTCAGACAAGCCAAGCACGGCACCTGGGCCCACGGTGTAGGTTTTATTTTTGTGGGTAATTTGAACCTCGCCACTCACAATGAAAAAGCCTTCTTCAAATTGCTCACCTGCTCGAATGAGTACTTTGTGAGGCAAAAACATGGTGGCGTTGAGCAAGGGCGTGCTCAGCATGGACACGTACAACCGTTCCTCGCCTTTGAATTGCCCAGATTGAATGGCTTGCATTCCCTCTTGGGAATTCAAGAAATTGATACCTAACTTGCTCAGCTTTTCGTTATCGACTGCAAAAAGTGGACCGTTGCTTGACATTCATAAACCTTTGTTGATGAGCGGGCCGGTGAAGGTGTCCCTGTTTACGATTTTCGTGTCATTCTAATCGTTGAATTTATATTCCACGCACAACAAATAGGATTTTAGTAAGCCTCTAGAATCCAGTCTTCTCTTAACAGGTTCACTTTGAGCAACTCCACCCCACTGGTCAAACCAATTCCTCGCTGGACTTGGTTGCTTTTGTTTGGCTGGCTGTTTTACAGCCTTGCAGCCATGGGATGGTATTTCCTCAACGATCCTGTGTTCATGGGCAGTTTTTGCAGGTCAATTTAAGATGAAAATAAACAAACAAGTCTCTGCGTCTTTGCACGAAGAACAAATTTTGCAGCCTCAGCGCGCTGCGGCCGACAGGGTCATGCTAAGCATGATGGTCTTTTTGCTGATTGTTTGCTTCGTTTGCGCCTATTTCACAGACACCTGGAATCTAACTGCAGCAGTTGGGCTACCCGCGTTGCTAGTGCCATGGGCCATTTACAAAGGTGCACCGGGTTCATTGGCCTCCCGAATTGCCATTGCTTGTGCCTTGATGGTTTTTTCTGCACTCAACATTCAGCAAAGCCAAGGCATGATTGAAAGCCACTTTGGCATCTTTACCCTGCTTGCTTTTTTGTTGTACTACCGCGATTGGCGCGCCATTGTGGCGGCAGCCGGACTCATTGCTGTTCACCATCTACTTTTTGGTTATTTGCAAGCCCAACAAATGGCCGGCATCACTGTGATCGAAGGGCAAATTCACATCGGCACCATCATTTTGCATGCAGCCTATGTTGTCTTTGAAGCGGCTGTGTTGATTTTCATGGCCATCACATTGCGCCGCGAAGCCGTAGAGTCTGCTTTGGTTGCAGAACTTTCAAGCCAAATCAGTGAAGGCGATTTTTCAGCGCGAGGCGCAACGGTCAGTGCCACGGACTCGCCCCTTCTCTTCAAAGTATCTCAAATGCAGAAATCCTTGCAATCGACGTTGCAAGATATTGTGAGCGTTATGACGGCAGTGGCGCAGGGCCACCTAGACAGACGCGTCACTGTGGCAGCCAAAGGTGACTTGGGCGCCTTGAAAGAGAACATCAATCAAAGTATCCAAGTGCAGCAGCTGGTATTTCAAGACATCACCCATGTCATGCAAGGCGTGGCCAACGGTAACTTTGCATTGAGAGTGACGGCAGAAGCCAAGGGTGAGCTGGACGTCCTGAAACAAAACATCAACCAAAGCATGGCAGCCCAACAGACCGTGTTTCAAGACATTACCCATGTCATGCAAGGCGTTGCTCAGGGCAATCTGCAAAGACGTGTCATTGCGCAAGCCCTGGGCGAACTCGATCAGCTCAAACAAAACATCAACCAATCTCTTGATGCCCTGCGCAGTGCCATGACCACCATACATGGCAACGCGCGTCAGGTGGCTGCCGCTTCAGGGGAAGCCTCAAATGCCATTGGTCAAATCTCGGATGGTGCTCGCTCACAGACCGATGCCATCAGCCAGGTGTCCAATGCAGTTCGACAAACCGTGACATCTGTGGCCGAAGTGTCTCAAAACACTGAATTGGCAAGTCAAAAATCGCGTCAGTCCTTTGTTTTGGTTCGTGCCAGCATGGAAAAAATGGACGAGATGGTCAAAGTCGTCAACAACATTGCCAGCAATTCAGAAAAGATCAACAAGATCACCGATGTCATTGAAAAGATTGCCAACAAAACCAATTTGCTGTCTCTGAACGCCGCCATTGAAGCGGCTCGCGCCGGCGAGCATGGCAAAGGCTTTGCTGTGGTTGCCGATGAAGTGGGCAAATTAGCCCTGAACAGTGCTGAGAGCTCACAAGAAATTGCACTCTTGGTTCAGCAGGCTGTTGAGGAAGCACGCATTGCTGTGACAGCTGTGGGCGAAGTAAGCCAAGACATGCTGGGCATTGAGCGTGAAACACAAGCCACTGACGAGATGCTGCAACGCATTGCAGCAGCCCTCGAGGCGCAAAGCACTGCCGTTGAGCAAATCAATTCAAACCTCAACAATTTGGACCAAATTGCACACAGCAATTCAGCGGCCTCAGAAGAGATTGCTGCAACTGTTGTTGAACTCTCTAAGATTGCTGACGCTACGCAACGTGAAGTTCAGCGCTTCCAAACTTAAGAACGACCAGACACGGATGTGTCTGGTGTCTTGTAGGCATTAAATCTTGAACTTCTCGACCTCGCTGCGCGTTGCATCGGCAACGCGCGAGAGTTCGATCACAGTGGCACTGATTTCGTCAGATGCAGAGGCGTTGTTATCAGCGATGCGATCCAAGCTACCCACGTTTGCATTGATCTCTTCAACCGCGGCACTTTGCTGCTCCATGGCAGCAGAAATACGCTCAAGCATGCCATCGGTGGCATTGGCACTGGCTTCGATGTTGCGCATGTCTTCTGCAACTTGCTGAACTGTGGCAACTGCTCGTGCTGCTTCTGCAGCAGCCTCTTGCACCAACAAGGTAATTTGTTGCGTGCTTTCTGCACTGCTACTGGCCAACTTGCCAACCTCTTCGGCAACCACCGAGAAACCTTTGCCATGTTCGCCAGCGCGAGCCGCTTCAATGGCGGCATTCAGTGACAACAAATTAGTCTTGTTGGCAATGCCTTCAATCACTTCAGTAATTTTGTTAATCTTGCCTGAGTTGGCCGCAATGTTGTTCACCACTTCAATCATGATGTCCATTTTGCTTTGGCCACTCTTCACCAACTCAATGGCGGCACGAGACTTGACGCTGGCCTCGGCTGTATTGCGAGCCACGTCCATGACCGCTGAAGTGGTTTGCGTCAAGGCAGCCAAAACCTGGCGCATAGCGTGCTTTTGATTTTGTGCTCCATCTGCAATTTGACCGATGGCTGTGGTGAACTCGCTAGCGGCTGAGGCCACCTGGCGCGTGTTCAAGTGAATGGCCTTCATGGTGCCAGCCAGGGCATACAAAGAAGTATTGAGATTTTCTTTGAGAGTGGCCAGTTCGCCGCGACCATTGCCTTCGACTCGAACAGTTAGATTGCTTTGCGACACACTTTGCATGACTTGGCCAATTTCGCCCAGCATGCTTTGCAAAGCACTCATGGCCAAACTGGCTTGGTCCAGGGCTTGTTTGAATTCACCTTTGCCATTGGAACTAGATTGCACATCAAATTGACCGTTGTACAAGGCCAACATGACGTGGTTCAAATCGCGCATGGTGGTTTGAATACCGTCGGCACTTTCGTTAACGGAATTTTTCATACGCAACAAATCGCCTTTGAGGTCGGCATGCACACGTCCAGAAAATTCTCCCTCGGCCATTTGTCCGACCACCGCACTGACTTCCGCAATGGCTTTTTGTTGGGCGTCTAACAAGGCATTGAAGGACTTGGCCATTGCGCCAATTTCATCACCTGATTTAATGCGAACACGCTGACTGAAGTCGCCTTTGGCTTCGATGTCTTCAATGGCTGTTTGTAATTGACTGACGGGTTTAACAATGGTGCTGGTGACCCAATAGCTAATCAGACCGCCTAGCACCAAGCCAATGACGCCGCCCAATAACAAAGCGTTGCGTGACTGCGTACTGCCTTCAACAATGGTCTGCGCCATGGCGTTGGCTTCGTCCACTTGGACTTGACGCAATTCACCAAGCACGTCACCCAAAGCGGTGCTACGCTCGTCAAAGTCTTCCATCAACACATTACCTGCTTCAATGCCTTTGGTAATGTAAATCTCGGTCATCTGTTTACCGAGCTCGTAAAAGGCGTCGAAGTTTTTGTCGATTTCTGCCAGCTTTTTCAAAGCCTCAGCATCTTGTTCGCTTTCAAACATGACGCGAAACTTAGCAACATTCTTCTTAAATTCTTGTGCATATTTATCGGCCTCACCAAAGCTATCGCGATTGTGTGTGGCCGCTGCATCTTGCAAGAATTGCTGAACTTGTGTGACATCCAAAACCATTTCGTCAGCTGTCAACGCAAAGGGCAAACTCTCCCTTTGAATTTGCTGTGCCGCCTGCAAGGTCTCTTTTTGAAAGTACAAAACGACCGACATGGCGGCCAAGAAAACGCAAATGACGATGGCAAAGCCTGCGGTGAGGCGCGATCCGATTTTGAGATGGGTCAACACTTTAGAACATCCATTTCAAACCGATGGTGACAACATTTTGTTTGTTGGTACGACCCACGCTGGTGTCCAGTTGCAAGTCTTCCATCACGTTAAAGCGCAGACCTGTGGCCACTGTAGGCTTCTCGTGTTGCATGCCAAATTTTTCAATGTGAACCGTCACGTCACCGTAGGCGCGTTCCCACGCCACACCCCACGTGCGAACCCTTTGCGAGCTAGAAGCATCGAGGGCGCCAACATTGGTATGCAAGCTACCCAGTGTTGTACTGTTGCATGAGAACAAAGCATTGACATAGGGCTTAGATGAATCGCCCTCGACACGGGCATAACCAGCCACAGCGCCAAAGTTGCAGCCATTGTCTTGCGATGGTGTGATTCTGAATTTGGCTTGAATGTTTTGCGTTTGAATGCCTGTGCCAACTTCGCGTGAGATGCCCGCGCCCAACTCAATGTTATCGACTGGCGCGAAAGCAGGTGCAACGGTCCATGAGCGAGTGCCGCCAGGCGCGCGTGTCCACCACATTTCAACATGGCCATCGCCTGTGTCGTTGACGCTGGCATCGTCAACAGTGAGGGGGCGACCGGCTTGGGCGGGCATGCTGGCTGACAATGCCGCCAACAAAACAAAACAAGAACTGAAAACAGCAGTGGTTGAAGGCATAAGTTTGGAAATCATGAAAGATAGGTTCTAGTTAGTAACAGTTTTTTGTTAGCGTAACCTAATTTTGGCTTTCTTATGAATGCGATAAACACAAATTTAGCTAAAGCAAAGAAAGCTTTGCTGCTAAAAAAATCTAAGGACTTATTTTGTATTCAAAAACAAAAAAGCCCCTTGCGGGGCTGTCTTGTTAATTTCTAAATGGAAATTTGGAGGCGCGGGCCGGAGTCGAACCGACCTACACGGATTTGCAATCCGGTGC
>CAZJAL010000005.1:33354-107002 GCA_964544175.1 uncultured Limnohabitans sp. | reverse complement strand
GGTTGTCTTTGAGACGCTCGCGCATTTCCATGATTTTGGGGTTGATGGCTTTCATTTTGGCCATGCTGGCATAAGCCTTGGCATTGAGCCAGTAAAAAGCCAATTTCAACAAGAACACCAAGGCCACAATGGACCAGCCCCAGTTGTGCAAGAAGCCATACAAGCGGTCAAGCAACCAGTACAAAGGCTTTGCCAACACCGTGAGCCAGCCATAGTCTTTGACCAACTCTAAGCCCGGTGCGAGCAGTTCAAGCATCTTTTCTTCTTGAGGTCCTACAAACAAAGTGGCCTCTAAGGTTTTGGTTTGGCCGGGCGCTACTTCACTGAAGGGTGTGATCATGCCGACGGCATACAAGTTGTTGTCAACCTTGCGGGCAAAGTTTTCACGCGCAGTGTTCTCGGGCAACAGCCATGCCGAGGCAAAGTAATGTTGCACCATGGCCACGTAGCCTTGCTGCGTGGTTTTTTCGAATTCAGCTTTGCTTTTTTCAATGTCTGTGAATTCAATCTTTTGGTACTTTTTGGCGTCGGTGTATACCGCAGGGCCCGTAAAGGTAGAGTAGAAAGAAGACTCACCATCGGGCTTGTTGCCATCGCGAACCAACTGAACATACAGCTGAGGGGTGGCCGCTGTACTGCCGGTGTTGACAACTTGATGGGCTACTTTGATGGCATAGCTGCCGCGCGTCAGGGTGTAGGTTTTGACCAACTTCAAGCCACCGACGTCGGCAGACTCAAACTTCAAGACCAATTCGTTTTGCCCATCTTTCAAGGCGCGTTCACCTGAAAAATTCATGGCGGTTTTGTGCGAGGCAAACGCGCCCCCAATGAGGCCTGTTTGGGCGACATAAACGCGCGCTTTGCTTTCATCGAGCAAGATGAAGGGCTTCTTGCTGTCATTCAGGTCGCTGAATTTGACAAACTCGCTGCGCACCAAAGTGCCGCCTTCAGAGTCAAAGCTGAGTTTCAGGACATCGGTGCTGATTTCAATCCGTTCACGTGGCGTGGTGACAGGCGCGCTTGCAACACCGGGTACTTGCGAAGGGCCCGCTGGCGCAACAGCTGGTGCGGTGGCGCTGGGTACGCTGGCGGATGCAGCGCCAGCAACTTCTGGTGCTGCGGCCACAGTGGGTTTGGGGAAGAAAGTGGCTTTTTGACCGTTGTAGATCTGCCATTGGTCCCAAAGCAGAACCATGGAGAAGCCAAAAATGACCCATAAAAAGGTGCGGCGAATATCGTTCATGAAGACTTCTTCGAAGTGGGGTGAGTTAACGGGTGATGCAATAAACGCGAAAGCCACTTGGGTGCATGTTCGGGCACGGGGTCGTGACCGCCATTGCACCAAGGTTGACAACGGCCGATGCGTTTGAGGGTGAGATAACTGCCGATACCGGCGCCATGTTGCTTCAGCGCATCCAAAGCATAAACAGAGCAAGTGGGCTCAAACCGACATGCCGATCCTAACCAAGGGCTAAGAAAAAGGCGATAAGCTTTCACAATGCCGATCAATAGTTTTTGGATCATGACTTGTTGGCTGCGCGTTCGAACAATTGCTCTAGCTCTTGCCTGACGGCCTGCTTGAGCATGGGGGAAGTGGCGCTGATGAATGTATGCCGATCAAAGCCTGAGCGCAGTCGTACCACGTGCGCTGCACACGGCATGCGCACTTCAAACTGTGAGCTGACCGCGTAGATTTGACGCTTGATGGCATTGCGTGTAACAGCACGCTTGGCCCACCGCTTGGGCACCATGGCACCCAACCAGACTTCTGTTGAATGAAATAAGGGGGGTGTCTGCGCGCTAGAGGCTTCGGCAGGCACTTGGGGCTTGCTTTCAGGCAGGCTGAGGCGATGCAAAGCAAAATGCGGGGTGCGAGAAACCGTACCGCCTGCAAGGGCGGCCTGGAATTGAGGGCGGGTTTTTAAACGCTGCACACCACTGCCGAGTCATGAATTTGCTCAGCAGCCGAGCCATGGGAAGGCTTGGCTCACGCGGCAACTGCGATTAGGCAGCCAGACGCTTACGGCCTTTGGCGCGGCGTGCATTGATCACAGCGCGGCCGCCGCGGGTTTTCATGCGGACCAAAAAGCCGTGTGTACGTGCGCGGCGTGTCTTAGAAGGTTGGTATGTGCGTTTCATTTTGAGTCGTTCCTGATAACTGACCTCCAAAACCACATGATTCTTTCAGTGGTTCTTTTTGGAGGAAACCGGCGATTATCGCAAACTTTCAGGGGGCTGGCAAACCCTAAGGGCTCACGCCCTCGAAAAAATCCATGCTTGCGTTCAAATATTCTGGTTTATGATCCCCACAAGCCCTACGTACTGCATGTGGATAAACTCTTGATAAAGTGATTTTGAACGCCATGAATTTTCAAACTGTCCACACCCAAGGCATGTGCGCATGAGCAACGGACAGCACCCACACGACGCCGACGAAGCAGGCCAGGCACTGTGGCAAGTTTGCTTGGACGAGCTCTCACAAGAGATGCCCGAACAGCAGTTCAACACCTGGATCAAACCCCTGACGGCACACGTTTCAGACGACCTGTCAAAAGTCACTTTGTATGTGGCCAACCGGTTCAAATTAGACTGGATCCGGGCGCAATACAGCGCCAAATTGGCCGACGTGCTGTCGCGATTGCACGGTCAAAAAATTCAAATTGAGTTAGCACTCGCTACCCGAGAAGCGCAAGGTAAGACTGCGTTTTCTATGGCCAAGGCTGCTTTAGAGGCGCGGCCTGAGGTGCTTGATGTGCCCGACGAAGCGCCCGCCGATGGCCATCGCCACCGCTTGAACACGGCGCTCACCTTTGACACCTTGGTGGAGGGCTCGGCCAACCGCATGGCGCGCGCTGCGGCCATGCACGTGGCCACCATGCCAGGCCACCTTTACAACCCCCTGTTTATTTACGGCGGCGTTGGTTTGGGCAAGACCCACTTGGTGCATGCCGTGGGCAACAAATTGTTGGCCGACAAGCCCGATGCCAAAGTTCTCTACATTCACGCTGAACAGTTTGTGTCGGATGTGGTTAAAGCCTATCAACGCAAAACATTTGACGAGTTTAAGCACCGCTATCACTCGCTTGATTTGTTGTTGATTGACGATGTGCAATTCTTTGCCAACAAAGACCGCACCCAAGAAGAATTCTTCAATGCCTTTGAAGCTTTGCTGGCCAAAAAGTCGCACATTGTGATGACCAGCGACACCTATCCCAAAGGCTTGGCCGACATTCACGAGCGTTTGGTTTCGCGGTTCGATTCTGGTCTCACCGTGGCCATCGAGCCCCCTGAGCTCGAAATGCGGGTGGCCATTCTGATCAACAAAGCCATCAGCGAAGGCAGTGTCATGCCCGAAGAGGTGGCCTTCTTTGTGGCCAAGAACGTGCGCTCTAACGTGCGCGAGCTAGAAGGCGCCTTGCGCAAAATCTTGGCGTATTCGCGTTTTAACCAAAAAGAAATATCGATCCAATTGGCGCGTGAAGCCCTGCGCGATCTGTTGTCGATTCAAAACCGCCAGATCAGCGTCGAGAACATCCAAAAAACGGTGGCCGACTACTACAAGATCAAGGTGGCCGACATGTATTCCAAAAAGCGGCCAGCCAGCATTGCGCGGCCGCGGCAAATTGCCATGTATTTGGCCAAAGAATTGACCCAAAAAAGCTTGCCAGAAATTGGTGAATTGTTTGGTGGCCGCGACCATACCACCGTGTTGCATGCCGTGCGCAAAATCAGCGCCGAGCGCCAGCAGTTGACTGAGCTCAACCAACAATTGCACGTTTTGGAGCAAACCCTCAAAGGCTAAACCAAGGGCCGAGACGCGGTTCTAAAAAAAGGGCTTCAACAGGGGGGTGGCCAAGCGCCCCTAAAGAATGCTGAATTAAGCGTTCAAAAGCCCAATTTGCGGCCAAAAATCAGCGAAAATCTAGGGGCTCCCGAATTCCAAATTGGGACCCCTTAAAACAGAGGAAGACATGATCGTACTGAAGGCCACCCAAGACAAATTGCTGTCTGTTTTGCAATCCGTTTCTGGCATTGTGGAACGTCGTCACACATTGCCTGTTTTGGCCAATGTGCTGATTCGCAAAACTGGCAAAGCACTGCAGTTGACCACCAGCGATCTAGAAATTCAAATTCGCACCACCGCCGAAATGGACGGAGATGCTGGCGACTTCACCACCACGGTGGGTGCGCGCAAACTGATCGACATTTTGCGCACCATGCCCTCCGATCAAACTGTCAGTTTGGAGTCGAGCCAAAGCAAATTGATTTTGAAGGGTGGCAAATCCAAATTCACCTTGCAAACTTTGCCCGCCGAAGATTTTCCTTTGGTGCAAGAGGCTGCCAGTTTTGGTCCCGTGTTCAGCATTCCGCAAAAAACTTTGAAGCAGTTGCTCAGCCAAGTTTCTTTTGCCATGGCCGTACACGACATTCGCTATTACCTCAACGGCATTTTGTTTGTGGCAGAAGGCAAGCAGTTGTCTTTGGTCTCCACCGATGGTCACCGTTTGGCATTTGCTTCTGCCACTTTGGACACCGATGTGCCCAACAAGCAAGAAGTCATCTTGCCTCGCAAAACCGTGCTCGAAATGCAGCGCTTGCTCAGCGACGCCGAAGGCGCCATCGACATGCAGTTTGCCAACAACCAAGCCAAATTTAGTTTTGGCGGCATGGAGTTTGTCACCAAACTTGTTGAAGGCAAATTCCCCGATTACAACCGCGTCATTCCCAAAGGCCATCGCAACAACCTGACGCTGGGTCGTCAAGCTTTGTTGTCGTGCTTGCAGCGCACTGCCATTTTGACCAGCGACAAATTCAAAGGCGTTCGCCTCAATTTGGACCCTGGTACTTTGCGTGTGGCCTCCACCAACGCCGAGCAAGAAGAAGCCGTGGACGAACTCGACATTGACTACGGTGGAGACAGCATTGAAATTGGCTTCAACGTGACCTACATCATCGATGTGCTCACCAACATGGGCCAAGACATGGTGCGCATTGATTTGGCCGATGCCAACAGCTCTGCGCTCATCACCATTCCAGAAAACGACCAGTTCAAATACGTGGTGATGCCCATGCGCATTTAAGGCTTGAACTGCTTGAGGGTGAATCGAATCACCCCGAGAAGAGCCTTTCGAAACCCGCGTTGATTCGCGGGTTTCGGCCATTCGAGAGATTGAGAAAAGTAAAAATGACTGAAGAAAACAAGCCAAGCGCCGAAGAGTTCACCACGATTCAGCCCATCATCGACACCAACCAAGCCGGCGCATCAGAGGGCTATGGCGAAGGATCGATCCAAATTTTGGAAGGCTTGGAAGCCGTTCGCAAGCGCCCTGGCATGTACATCGGCGACACGTCTGACGGCACCGGCCTGCACCACTTGGTGTTTGAGGTGGTCGACAACTCCATCGACGAAGCTTTGGCTGGTCATTGCGATGACATCGTGGTCACCATTCACTCCGACAACTCCATCAGCGTCACCGACAACGGCCGCGGCATTCCTACAGGCGTCAAGATGGACGACAAGCACGAGCCCAAGCGCTCGGCTTCAGAAATTGCTTTGACAGAATTGCACGCAGGCGGCAAGTTCAACCAAAACAGCTACAAAGTGTCCGGCGGTTTGCACGGCGTGGGTGTGAGCTGCGTCAATGCGCTCAGCAAGTGGTTGCGCCTCACGGTGCGTCGCGATGGCAAAGTGCATCAAATTGAATTTGCCAAAGGCTTTGTGCAAAACCGTTTGCTCGAAATGGTCGACGGCGTCGAAGTGTCGCCCATGAAAATCACGGGCGCCACAGAAAAACGAGGCACTGAAGTTCATTTCTTGCCCGACACCGACATCTTCACGCAAAACCACGATTTCCATTACGAAATTCTGGCCAAGCGTTTGCGCGAACTCAGCTTCTTGAACAACGGTGTGCGCATTCGCCTCAAAGACGAACGCAACGGCAAAGAAGACGATTTCTCTGGCGCCGGTGGCGTCAAGGGCTTTGTGGACTTCATCAATGCCAACAAAAAAGTATTGCACCCCAACGCGTTCATCGCCATGGGCGAGCGTCCTGCCGACTCTTATGGCGGCATTCCTGGCACCAGCATTGGCGTCGAAGTGGCCATGCAGTGGAACGATGGTTACAACGAAAGCGTTTTGTGCTTCACCAACAACATTCCACAACGTGACGGCGGCACTCACCTCACAGGTTTGCGCGCCGCCATGACGCGTGTCATTGGCAAGTACATCGAGAAAAACGAAATTGCCAAGAAGCAAAAAGTCGAAGTCAGTGGCGACGACATGCGAGAAGGCTTGTGCTGCGTGCTCAGCGTCAAAGTGCCCGAGCCTAAGTTCTCTAGCCAGACCAAAGACAAGTTGGTGTCCAGCGAAGTGCGCGCTCCGGTAGAAGACATCGTGGCCAAAGCCCTGGGCGACTTTTTAGAAGAGCGCCCCAACGATGCCAAAATTTTGTGCGGCAAAATTGTGGAAGCAGCACGTGCCCGTGAAGCAGCACGCAAAGCCCGCGAAATGACACGCCGCAAAGGTGTGCTCGATGGCATGGGCTTGCCAGGCAAATTGGCCGACTGCCAAGAAAAAGATCCAGCGCTTTGCGAAATCTACATCGTGGAGGGCGACTCCGCCGGTGGTTCTGCCAAGCAGGGCCGTGATCGCAAATTCCAAGCCATCTTGCCACTGCGCGGCAAGATCTTGAACGTTGAAAAAGCACGCTACGAAAAATTGCTGACCAGCAACGAAATCGTCACACTCATCACAGCACTCGGTACCGGCATTGGCAAAGTCACGGCCGACTCAGGCAAGAGCGGCACCGACGACTTCAACGTCGACAAGCTGCGCTACCACCGCATCATCATCATGACCGATGCCGACGTGGACGGCGCGCACATTCGCACCTTGTTGCTCACCTTCTTCTACCGTCAGATGCCCGACTTGGTCGAGCGCGGCCACATTTACATTGCGCAGCCACCGCTCTACAAAGTGAAGGCTGGCAAAGAAGAGTTGTATTTGAAGGATGCGCCCGCACTCGATGGTTTCTTACTCCGCATCGCTTTGAAAGACGCCAGCATTGCCACCGGCGGAGCCTCACCGCAAGTGCTGAGTGGCGACACACTCGAGTCTTTGGCGCGCAAGCACCAAGTGGCCGAAGCCGTCATTCACCGCTTGTCCAACTTTATGGATGCCGAAGCTTTGCGCGCCATTGCCGATGGTGTGGCCCTCAACCTCGACAACCTCGACAACGCCGCCGAATGTGCGCCTGCATTGCAAGCCAAGCTTCGCGAACTCAACACCACCGGCGTCCCTGCCGAAGTGACGGCAGAGTTTGACGCGCGCACCGACAAACCATTGCTCCGCATCAGCCGCCGCCACCACGGCAACATCAAGAGCAGCGTCATCACACAAGACTTTGTGCACGGTGCCGACTATGCCGCATTGGCCGAAGCGGCCAATACCTTCCGTGGTTTGCTCGGCGAAGGCGCCAAGGTCATGCGCGGTGAAGGCGACAAGCAAAAAGAAGAAAAGACCAACGACTTCCGTCAAGCCATGCATTGGCTCATTGGTGAAGCCGAGCGCACCACCAGCCGTCAGCGTTACAAAGGCTTGGGCGAAATGAACCCCGCTCAGCTTTGGGAAACCACCATGGACCCCACCGTGCGCCGTTTGCTGCGTGTGCAAATTGACGACGCCATTGAAGCCGACCGCGTGTTCACCATGCTGATGGGCGACGAGGTGGAACCACGTCGCAACTTTATTGAGAGCAACGCGCTGCGCGCAGGCAACATCGATATTTAATTCGAGACGCTAGTCGGCTGTTTGACGCTGACCGGCGGTCATGGCGCTTCCCATGGAGGCGGCCATGATCAAAGCAATGGCACTCACTTGTTGAGTGCTCAGTTGCTCTGACAGCACCAGCCATCCAGCCAACGCACCCACAGCAGGCTCAAGACTGAGCAAGATGCTGAAGGTTTGCTTGGGCAAATGTTTGAGTGAATACATTTCTAAACTGTAGGGGATGGCGCTAGACAGCAAGGCAATGCCCAAGCCAATGAGCATCCATTCCACATTCAACAAAGAAGTGCCGGCCACGCTAATGCCAAAGGGCGTCACAACCATGGCTGCGACCAACATACCCATGGGCGTGGCAAAAGCGCCAATGCGATCGGCCACGCGCTGACCGATCACGATGTAAAGAGCCCAACAAACCCCGGCACCCAAGGCGAAGGCAATGCCAACAGGGTCAAGTGCCGCTGCACCATCTACCCCCAATTGTTGCCCCAACGGTAAGATCAATCCCATGCCCGCCACGGCCAAAACAATCCACACAAAATCGAGCGGCTTTTTGGAAGACCACAAAGCGACCGCCAAGGGGCCGGTGAATTCAATGGCGATGGCCAAGCCAAAGGGCACTGTTTTGATCGCGCTGTAAAACAGCAAGTTCATGATGCCCAGCGTGGCGCCAAACATCACCAGCGGCGGTGCGTCTGCCCAAGTCCAAGCGCGGCGCCAAGGTCGCCAAAAGGCCATCAGCAAGAGCGTCGAAAAAATCAGGCGGTAAGTGGTGGTGCCTTCCGCGCCTACAAAAGGAAACAAACTTTTGGCCAACGAAGTGCCAGCACACAGCGTGATCAAACTGCCCATGAGGGCTGCAACAGGAAAAAAAGGAAATTTCACAGGTCTAAAACAATGGGTTGTCCGTGTGGCGTGCGCGCGGCGGCATCTTCCCAAGCATGTTCAAGTGCGTGAATTTGATCTGCGGTGCCCAATTGTTTGGCCAATACCAAGGCCTCTAAAGCATTGAGCCAATGGGTGTAATAGGTGGTGCCTGTGTCTGTATCGCCCGCAACTTGCGCATCGCGAATTTCTTGCGTCAGAGTTGCCGCCCATTCGGGCCAAGTGAACAGGCCTTTTTCGTGCAATTGCAGGGTCATGGCAAACGCATGTGCTTGCCAAGGTTCTGAAAAGACGGCGCCATGGGCCTCTTGCACGGGCAGTGGCATGTGCCCGCCGCAGTGTTGGGCAATCTCTTCGAGGGTGAGTCGTGTGTTCTGCATGCTTGTGATTCCTAGGACTTCAGGCCACCGCTTCTAAATAAGATTCCCATGCATCCACGGTCACTTCTACAGTGGGGTCGCTGTTTTCACCCCAAAGTGTGGTGCCATCGAATACCACCGTGTAGAGCCATTCAACAGGCACATTAAAGGGCGGCGTGGCGCGCAAGGTATGCCCATCAGGAAAGACATGGCCGCCATGCACACGCACAATGGTGCCCACATGGCCGCGCACATAACGCGGCAATCGGGTGTGGCCTTGAGGGTGCATGTTGCGCGCACGAACTTGCTGGCCAACTTTAAACAGGGCAGGCTGATCGATGGGGCGTTCTGTGGGACTGCCGGCTTTCAGTGCGGCATCTACAGTTTTACGCGTGAGAACTCTGTTCACTGGGGCCGGTGGGGCGCTCATTTGTCCGCTGGCAAGCTCTGCGGGTGTCACCATGCCGCGTTCCAGCATGAGTTTTTCAAGGGCGCGAATCCAAATTTCGTAATAAGTGCTAGACAAGTAGATGGCCGGCGGCAATGACTCGCGCGCCGAGCGGCTGAGGTCAATGTTCCATTGGCCACTGGCGCCCATGGCCACCGTGACGGCCATGGCGCGACTTTCCCAGGGGGCATGAAACAAGGGTTCGTGAGCCTCTAATTGAACAGGGCCAAACCCTTGTTGGCCGCCCATGTCGTGCACACCGTTCATACCAGGGCCGTCCCAATCATGGCGTCACGCGTGACCAAGCCTGCCAGTTCGGTTTGCGACAAGTGATCAGTGCCGTCTGGGCGCTTGGGCAAGACCAAGTAGCGCACTTCAGCGGTGGAGTCCCAAACGCGAATGCGTGTGCTTTCCGGCAGCGCCACGCCAAAGTCGGCCAAGACTTTGCGGGGTTCAAGCACAGCGCGTGAACGGTAAGCGGCGCTTTTGTACCAAACAGGCGGCAGGCCCAAAACCGGCCAAGGGTAGCAACTGCAAAGAGTGCAGACCACCATGTTGTGCTGTTCGGGGGTGTTTTCCACGGCCACCATGTGCTCGCCTTGGCGGCCCGTAAAGCCCAAAGAGGCAATGGCCGCCGTGGCATCTTGAAGCAACCAAGCTTTGAATTCTGGCTCGGCCCAGGCTTTTGCTACCACTTGTGCGCCATTGTGAGGGCCCACTTCGGTTTCGTAGGTCTCGATGATGCGGTCAATGGCCAAGGGGTCGATGTAGCCTTTTTGGGTAAGCAAAGTTTCCAGGGCACGCACCCTGACGTCCATTTCGCTCAAGCTGGAATGGTCGTGATCGTGGTCATGAGAATGGCTGGCCAAGGTCGTCTCCCGAGTTAGACAAGGTCTTTGGATGCCATCATAGCCCCGCATACAATCAGCGGTTGCCTTCCAAAGGCGGTTGTAAGCCAAATTTGGGGTCATTACTTAAATTTATTCGTGGAGTTCCTTGATGTTCATTTCATCCGCTTTTGCCCAAACCGCCCCAGCCGCTGCCGCCGGTGGCGATATGCAATCCTCTTTGATGAGCATGTTGCCCTTGCTCTTGATGTTTGTGGTGTTGTATTTCGTCATGATTCGCCCCCAAATGAAAAAGCAAAAAGAGCACAAGGCCATGATTGATGCGTTGGCCAAGGGCGACGAAATCATCACTGCGGGTGGTTTCTTGGGCAAGGTCAGCAAATTGGGCGACAGCTTCTTGAGCATCGAGCTGGCCAGTGGTGTAGAAGTTCAAATGCAGCGTTCTGCTGTGGTTCAAGTTTTGCCAAAAGGCACGATCAAGTAATTGCGCAAAAGACCCAAGCCTTGGTTTGGGTTAGCGCAGTGCTCTTTTTTTCTTCTTTGAAGCGGCTGCCATCATGAACCGTTATCCGGTGTGGAAATTTGCGATCATCGTGATCGCTTTGTTGTTAGGCGTGGTCTACACCTTGCCTAACTTTTTTGGTGAAGCACCGGCGGTGCAGGTCTCATCTTCTAAGATGAGTGCCAAGGTGGACACCGCCACCATGTCCCGTGTGGAAGACGCACTGAAGGCAGCCAATGTGTTGCCATCGGCCGTGGCACTGGAAGGCAATTCCATCAAGGCGCGTTTTGAAACCACCGAGCAACAGCTCAAAGCCAAAGACGCCATTCAAAAAGCGCTCATTCCAGAGGGCTCTGACAATGGCTATGTGGTGGCCTTGAATTTGTTGTCGCGCTCGCCCGAATGGTTGACGGCTTTGCATGCTGCGCCCATGTATTTGGGCTTGGACTTGCGCGGTGGTGTGCACTTTATGTTGCAGGTCGACATGAAGGCGGCGCTGTCGCAAAAAATTGATTCGTTGGCCGCTGACATTCGCACCGCCTTGCGCGAAAAAGATGTTCGACACGGTGGCATTGCACGCAATGGCAGCAACATTGAAGTGCGCATTCGTGATCAAGCGCAATTGGCCGCGGCCAAACGCTTGTTGGCAGATCAATTTACCGACCTCCAAATTGTGGAGGCCGCAGAGGGCACAGAGTTCAAAATCACAGCCAGCGTCAAACCTGAGGCAGCGCGCCGTGTTCAAGAGCAAGCCCTCAAACAAAACATCACCACGCTGCACAATCGCATCAACGAATTGGGCGTGGCTGAACCTGTCATTCAGCAACAAGGCTTAGACCGCATTGTGGTGCAGTTGCCTGGCGTGCAAGACACGGCCAAGGCCAAAGACATCTTGGGCCGCACAGCCACATTGGAAGTACGCTTGGTTGATGAAAGCAGCGAAGCGCGGTCTGCCGAGCAAACCAATGGCATGGTGCCCTTTGGCTCTGAGCGATATTTAGAGCGCAACGGCCAGCCCGTGATTGTGAAGAAGCAAGTGATTTTGACGGGCGACAACCTGACGGATGCGCAGCCCGGCTTTGACAGCCAAACACAAGAGCCCGTGGTGAACTTGTCACTTGATGGCAAAGGCGCGCGCATTTTCAAAGATGTCACACGTGAAAACGTTGGCAAGCGCATGGCCATTTTGCTGTTTGAAAAAGGCAAAGGCGAAGTGGTCACGGCGCCCGTCATTCGAACTGAGATTGGCGGCGGCCGCGTGCAAATTTCTGGCCGCATGACCACCACAGAAGCCAACGACACTGCTTTGCTGTTGCGTGCAGGCTCATTGGCCGCGCCCATGGAAATCATTGAAGAACGCACCATTGGCCCCAGCCTGGGTGCAGAAAACATTGCCAAGGGCTTCAACAGCGTGACGTGGGGCTTCCTGGTCATCGTTGCCTTCATGTGTATTTATTACATGGCGTTTGGTCTTTTCTCAAGCATTGCATTGGGCGTCAATTTGTTGCTGTTGGTGGCGGCACTCTCGATGTTGCAAGCCACACTGACTTTGCCAGGTATGGCTGCGATGGCATTGGCTTTGGGCATGGCGATTGACTCCAACGTCTTGATTAACGAGCGTGTGCGCGAAGAATTGCGATTGGGCGCGTCCCCACAAGCTGCGATTCACGCCGGTTACGACCGTGCGTGGGCCACTATCTTGGACTCCAACATCACCACCCTGATTGCCGGCGTTGCTTTGCTGGCGTTTGGCTCTGGCCCTGTGCGTGGTTTTGCGGTGGTGCATTGCTTGGGCATTTTGACCAGCATGTTCTCCGCTGTGTTTTTCTCACGCGGCTTGGTCAACCTTTGGTATGGACGCCAAAAGAAACTCAAGTCAGTGTCGATTGGTACAGTGTGGCGCCCTGAAAGTGCCAAAGTACCGGCCACCACTGAAGACAAAGCATAAAGCGGAGCAGCATCATGGAATTTTTCAAAATCCGCAAAGACATCCCCTTCATGAGGCACGCGTTGATCTTCAACGTGATCTCGCTTGCTACGTTCTTGTTGGCCGTCTTCTTTTTGTTCAGTCGCGGCTTGCACTTGTCGGTGGAGTTCACCGGTGGCACCGTGATGGAAGTAAGCTACAGCCAACCCGCTGATTTGACCAAAGTTCGCAGCGTCGTTTCAAGCTTGGGGTATGCCGAAGTACAAGTTCAAAACTTCGGTACAGCACGCGATGTGATGATTCGTTTGCCTGCACAAAAGGGTGTCAGTTCGGCACAGCAAAGTGACAAACTGATGGAGGCTTTGAAAGCCCAGAACGCTGAAGCTACCTTGCGCCGCACAGAGTTTGTCGGACCGCAAGTGGGTGAAGAGTTGGCAACAGACGGCCTCAAGGCTTTGGCTTTTGTGGTGATTGGCATCATGCTTTATTTGGCGGTGCGCTTCGAGTGGAAATTCTCGGTAGCGGCTATCATTGCCAACTTGCATGACGTCATCATCATCTTGGGATTCTTTGCCTTCTTCCAGTGGGAGTTCTCATTGGCCGTGTTGGCGGCCGTGTTGGCGGTATTGGGTTATTCGGTAAATGAATCGGTGGTGATTTTTGACCGAATTCGCGAGAACTTCCGTCGCTATCGCAAGATGAACACGATTGAAATTATCGACAACGCCATTACTTCAACCATCAGCCGAACCATCATCACGCACGGTTCGACGCAAATCATGGTGCTGTCAATGTTGTTGTTTGGTGGTGAGACCTTGCATTACTTTGCCATGGCCCTGACCATCGGTATTTTGTTCGGTATTTATTCGTCGGTGTTTGTGGCCGCGGCCATTGCCATGTGGTTGGGTATTCAACGTGAAGACCTGATCAAGGCGGCGCCTAAAAAAGACGAAGACCCAGACGATCCAAACTCTGGCGCAGTGGTCTAAACCGCCAGACAGGCAGACCTTTTTAACGTGTGCCTCGTCTGCTGAGTTGTTGGTAAAGGCCGCCCGGCAGCCTGCCTAGGTTGCCGGACATTTCCATTTGAAATAATTCGGCTTGCAAGTGCGAGGTGCTTAAGCCGCATCGCCTTTGAAGCTCGTCTAGCCCGATGGGCTCGTGTCCTAAATGTTGAGTAATGTCGTGCGCGCGGCCTTCCATTGGCTGAACGCTTTGCGTGTTGGCATTTTGGCTTTCAAGCGCAAATGTGCGAACGGGCAAATTTTTCATCTCTTCCAAGATGTCTTGGGCACAGTCGACCAACTTGGCGCCTTGTTTGATGAGGTCGTGACATCCTTTGGCCACCGTGGTGTGGATGGAGCCAGGGATGGCAAACACCTCTTTGCCCATGTCAACGGCTTGCTTGGCCGTAATCAGCGAGCCCGAGCGAGTGGCTGCTTCTACCACCAAGCAGCCTTGCGACAAGCCTGCGATGAGCCGATTGCGTTTGGGAAAGTTGGCGGTGATGGGCGGCGTGTTGAGCGGGTACTCACTGAGCAGCAAGCCATGCATTGCAATTTGTTGCGCCAGTGCATGGTTTTGATGCGGATAAACACGGTCTAGGCCGGTGCCGACCACGGCCACCGTGTGAAGCGGATTGTTGGAGGTGCCTCCTTCAAGTGCGCCTTGATGAGCTGCCGTGTCGACACCTAAGGCCATGCCAGAGACCACCGTTAAACCTGCTTGTGACAAAGTCAAGGCAAAGCTGTGTGCGTTCAGAATGCCTTGCGGTGTGGGGTTGCGACTGCCCACAATGGCCATGGCAGATGGTGCATGCAAGGGTGGCGGACTTAATTGTTGCAGGTGCTGTGTTTGCCCCAAAGCGTACAAAAGACAAGGTGGATCGGGCGCGAGCAAGAGGGGGCTGGGGTAGTCTGCGTCGGCCAGCGTGATGAGTCTTTTGCCGATATCGATACAAGAACCGGAACCGATGCTGGCGCCATGTGATGACTTGCGAGCCATAGCCGATGTGTTCAACCACGCCCAAGTGGTTTCGACTGCCTCGTCTAGCTCACGGGGCCGAGTGAGAAGCTGTTGGCACATGGCCGGGCTGACAAATGCCGTCAATTCGCTGGCGCTGCTTTGAAAAATATGCTCGGGCAAGCCAAAGGCCTTGAGCAACGCACGGGCAGAGATGTTGCCAACGCCAGGCGTGAGGCTAAGGCGCAACCAAGCTTGAAGACTTTCACGCGTAAAAACCATGCTTTTTCCTCTGAAACGAGACCCAATGAAGAAATCATTGTGAGAATCAACCGCTGTGTTGGACAAGGCTTCTTCAAATTAGCGAAAATAGAGGTATTGCTGAATCGAAATCACCATGGCTCTTTTAAACATCCTTTGCTATCCCGACCCCCGTTTGCACACGGTGGCCAAACCCGTCACACAATTTGATGACGCACTTCGTGCATTGGTAGCCGACATGACGGAAACCATGTACGACGCGCAGGGCATTGGCCTGGCGGCCACCCAAATCAATGTGCATCAGCGCGTGGTGGTGATCGACACCTCCGAAGAGCGCAATCAACCGCTGGTGCTGATCAACCCTGAAATCACATGGGCCAGCGAGGAGCGTGTGAAAGGTGAAGAAGGGTGTTTGTCGGTGCCAGGTATCTACGACGGTGTAGAGCGTTCGGTGGCAGTGAAGTTGAAAGCCGCAGATGAACACGGCAAGGTTCGTGAAATTGACGCTGAAGGCATGTTAGCGGTCTGCATGCAGCATGAATTGGACCATTTGATGGGCAAGGTCTTTGTGGAATACTTGTCCCCTTTAAAGCGCAATCGCATCAAAACCAAATTGCTCAAAGCGAAGCGCGAAGACGCTTGACCGCGCTTTTCAAAATCAGTTGTCAAAGAAAGTATTTACATGCGCGTGATTTTTGCGGGCACTCCTGAATTTGCCCGCAGCGCATTGGCCGCTTTGCACGCGGCAGGTCACGACATCGTTGGGGTGTTTACACAACCCGACAGGCCAGCCGGACGCGGCATGAAATTGCAAGCATCTGCTGTGAAGCAATACGCGGTTGAACACAACTTGACGGTGGTGCAGCCGCACAGCTTAAAGCTCGATGGCAAGTACCCTGACGAAGCAGCTGCTGCACAGGCTTTCATTGCACAGGCGCAAGCCGATGTGATGGTGGTTGCAGCTTACGGTTTGATCTTGCCGCAATGGGTGCTCGATGCACCCCAGTTCGGTTGTTTGAACATTCACGCGTCCTTGTTGCCACGCTGGCGTGGTGCGGCGCCGATTCACCGCGCCATTGAATCGGGTGATGCCCTAACAGGCGTCACCATCATGCAGATGGATGCGGGCCTAGACACTGGCGACATGTTGCTAGAAGAAACACTGCCCATTTTGGCGCTAGACACCACGGCCACTTTGCATGACAAGCTGGCTGACATGGGCGCTGATTTGATTGTCAAAGCATTGACGCAAGTGGGCCATTTCAGGCCCGTGAAACAGCCCACCGAAGGCGTCACTTACGCGCACAAAATTGAAAAAACCGAAGCTGCCATCGATTGGACTTTGAGCGCCCAACTCTTATCGCAACGTATCCGTGCCTTCGATCCTTTCCCAGGCATGACAGCTCAGATGGCCGGTGAGTTGGTCAAAGTGTGGCAGGCACAAGTGCTGACAGACCCGCACTTCAAAGCGCGCGATACAAAGCCTGGTACCTTGCTGGCTGTCAACGAATCTGGTTTGCAAGTGGCTTGTGGCGAAGGCGTTTTGTGCCTCACGCAATTGCAAAAACCCGGTGGCAAGCGCCAATCGGCGGCAGATTTTGTTCGCCATTTCAAGGGCACGGTGGGCGATGTTTTTCAAAGCTGAAAATTACCGGCACCCCGCCTTCATGGAAGGCCTGCGCGATTTGGCACCCCAAGCACCAGGGGTCGCAGCTTGGGGCTTGATGACAGGCGTGGCCATGGTCAACTCGGGCATGAGCGTGTTCGAAGCCATTGCCATGACACTCTTTGTGTATGCGGGCAGTTCGCAGTTGGCCGCCTTGCCTTTGATCGTGGTGGGCGCACCCGTCTGGATTATTTTGGCCACGGGCTTTTGCGTCAATTTGCGCTTCATGGTGTTCAGCTTGCATTTGCGTCCGTACCTGATGCATTTGCCACGCCTAGAACGAATGGTGCACGGCTATCTCACCACGGACATCAGCTATGTGTTGTTCACCCGCCGATTTACCAAACCGAGTGACAAACCTGCAGAACAAATGACACAAGCGGCTTCTTTGGCCGGGAACACATGCATCGTGTGGGTGAGTTGGATGGTGGCCAGTTTCTTCGGCATCTTTTTGGCCAACATCATTCCCACATCTTGGGGCCTGGGTTTTGCGGGCACCTTGTGTTTGGTGGGTATTTTGTGTTCATTGGCCAGTACGCGAATGCGTATTTTTGCGGCAGGCGTGGCTGCAGCAACGGCCATCATGGCCTATCACCTGCCCTTGAAGTTGAACATTGTGCTGGCCATCGGTGTGGCTGTGTTGCTGAGCATGTCGCTTGAGCGTTTTCAAGCCAAACGCGAAGGACAAACCGCATGAGTTTTTTTGAAGGCACCGACATCTGGACCTTGGCTGTGATTGTGGGCTTGACGGGTGTCACCATTCTCACGCGCAGTTTCTTTTTCTTTTCTAGTGAAGAATGGACCTTGCCAGATTGGGCGCAGCGCGGCCTGCAATATGCGCCCATAGCAGCCATGGCCGCTGTGGTCTTGCCCGAAATCTTGATGCAACAAGGCCAGTTTTTAAACACCTGGATGGACGCGCGATGGATGGGGGCAGCAGTGGGTGCAGCGGTTTATTTTTGGCGACGCAATGTGCTCCTGACCATTGTGGCGGGCATGCTGGCCTATCTGCCTTTGCATTTGCTGATAGGTTGGTAATTCGGCAGGTTGGTAACGAACGCGGTAGGTAAGTTTGCGCAAGCTTGCCAGACTAAAATTCTGTTTATTGACGGAGTCCCATCGCGGCTTCGCTTTCCATTTAATTAAGAGAATCTTCATGAACGTCATTCGTTTTTCCGATTTGTGCCAACAAGGCAAAGTCAAAGGCCAACGTGTCTTCATCCGCGCAGATTTGAATGTGCCGCAAAACGATTCGGGCGACATCACAGAAGACACCCGCGTGCGTGCATCTGTTCCTTGCATTCAAATGGCGTTGGACTCTGGCGCCGCGGTCATGGTCACCAGCCATTTGGGCCGTCCAACAGAAGGTGAGTTCAAGCCCGAAGATTCATTGGCACCTGTGGCCAAACGCTTGGCAGAATTGCTCGGTCGTGATGTGGCCTTAAAGGCCAACTGGGTTGAGGGTGTTGATGTTGCGCCAGGTCAGGTGGTGTTGCTTGAAAACTGCCGTGTCAACAAGGGCGAGAAAAAGAACAACCCCGAGTTGGCCAAGAAAATGGCCGCGCTCTGCGACATTTTTGTGAACGATGCATTTGGCACCGCACACCGTGCAGAGGGCACAACTTACGGCATCGCTGAATATGCCAAGGTGGCGTGCGCTGGCCCTTTGTTGGCTGCAGAAATTGACGCCATCACCAAAGCTTTGGCACAACCGGCGCGCCCCTTGGCGGCCATTGTGGCCGGCAGCAAAGTGTCCACCAAGCTCACCATCTTGAAGAGCCTAGCAGACAAGGTCGACCAGTTGATTGTGGGCGGCGGCATTGCCAACACTTTCATGCTGGCTGCAGGATTAAAGATTGGCAAGAGCTTGGCCGAGCCCGATTTGGTCAGTGAAGCCAAAGCCGTCATCGACATCATGAAGGCACGCGGTGCGGAGGTGCCCATTCCGACGGATGTGGTCACGGCCAAAACTTTTTCTGCCGACGCAGTGGCCACCGTGAAGCAGGCGGCGGACGTGGCCGATGACGATTTGATTTTGGACATTGGCCCCGAGACTGCCGCTAAATTGGCGGCGCAACTCAAAGCCTCTGGCACCATTGTTTGGAACGGCCCGGTGGGCGTGTTTGAATTTGCAGCGTTTGAAAACGGCACACGCGTCATTGCGCACGCAATTGCAGATTCAAAGGCATTTAGCATTGCTGGCGGTGGCGACACATTGGCGGCCATTGCCAAATACGGCATTGAAAAACAAGTGGGCTACATCTCTACGGGGGGTGGTGCATTTTTAGAAATGCTGGAGGGCAAGACCCTGCCCGCGCTTGAGATTTTGACCCAACGTGCGCTCTGAATAAAATTTTCACCCATCAAAAAAGGCCGCAAAAATTGCGGCCTTTTGCTTAGCCGAGGCAGTGCTCGGCAATGAAGCGCTTAAGTTTTGGCTGGCAAGTTGCCGCGCACGGGGCTGGTCATCTGACCTTTGAAATCGGTCCAGCATTCGCGTGAGAAGTCGTACAGCTTGCATGCTTGGGCTGTTTTGAAATACCAGTTCCAAGAGAAGGGCTGCACAATGATGCGACCCGGCAGCATTTCTTCTAACTTGGCTTGCGCTTGTTTGAGGCGATACAAGGGAATGCTCATGTCCACGTGGTGTGCGGTGTGCTCCATGATGTGGTGCACCATGTTGCCAATTTTCATGGGGAAGGTTAGGTGCACAGTGGTTGACACGAAAGGCTGAGCCTTGGTCCATGCGGCTTTTTCATTGTGCCAAGACACGCGCACGTGCGTGTGGTGAACATAGACCACAAAACCGATCATGGTGTTCCAGAAAAAGAATGGCACCAAGACGCCCATGACCAAAGTCAAAGCCACGGATTGATCTGTGGCCATGGCGGCATACGTCATCACGGCCACCCACAAAAGACCAAACACACTGACCAGCATGCTGTCTTTGAAAAAGATCGGACGGCGTGTGGGCATGTGCGTTTTGTTGGGAAAGAATTCACGCTTCCACCAAATTTCAATAAGGTAGTAAAGGCCTGGCGCCCAGCCACTGCGATAGAGGCGTTGGAGCAAACGTTGGGCAGGTCCCAGTGCCGCAAACTCTTCGGCTGTAAGCGGTGTCCACACAAAGTCGACACCTTTTAGATTGGTGTAGCCATGGTGCACCACGTTGTGTCCTGTGTCCCACAGGCTGTAAGGCGTGAGCGAATACAAAAAGGCATATCGGCCAATCCACTTGTTCAGCTCGCGATGCGGCGTCAAACTTTGGTGACAAGCGTCATGGCCAATGATGAACAAGCGGCCAATGACAAAACCCGCGGCCAAACCGCACAGGAGTTTGGCCCAGATGGCTTCAAACGCCACAGTTCCGGCGACCAAGGTCACGAACAAGGCAGTGTCAAAGGCCAGCAACACAAACGCGCGCCATGTGGAGCGGTGCGACAAAGGCAACAACCACTCACGGATGATTTTGCGATGCGGCATCACCTGATCAATGGGGATCGGTTGCAGATTTTCGGGCGTAGAAGAAGTGGTCATATGCAGGGCGCAGAAGCAGTGCTTGGCAGCCATCGGTAGGAATGTCCCAAGTTTAAACCGAGCCGCTTTTCCTGTGGCTGACATGGGTCAATGAGACAGATGAATTAGGCCGCACGACCTTCAAGGCTTTTGGAAATGTGAAATGTGAGAAAAACTCAAGCGATTTTGTGCGCATTAGGCTGTTTTGTGTCCTCTATCTGTGAGCGCGTCTGTGAAAAATCTGCGATTCACCTATGATCTGCGCTCCATTTGACTCAATTTTTTTAGGCTAAATGCCCGTTTTGACATGACCGCTCGAAATACCACTGTTGTTGCAGACGCCAACGCACCCGCCATTACCCAGCTGCTGGCCGAATTTGTGGCCACACATCCTTCCAAAGGCTGGTCGGATGCTGTTGAAGCTCAAGCCCATCGCACCTTCGCTAATTGGGCAGGCTGCGCTGTGGGCCCCAGCACCCATGAAACCATCGAGGCCGCTTTGGGCGCCGTGAAAGAGCTGGCCCCCTCTGCGCAAGCTTCTGTGTTGGGCCGCAGTGACCGCGTTGACATGGCCAATGCCGCCTTGCTCAATGGCATCAGCTCGCACACCTTTGACTTTGATGACACGCATCTCAAAACCATCATTCACCCTGCCGGTCCTGTGGCCTCGGCCATCTTGGCTTTGGGTGAGCACCTGGGTGCGACGGGCCGTCAATTGATCGACGCTTTGGTCATTGGTGTGGAAGTGTCTTGCCGAGTGGGCAATGCGGTGTACCCCAACCACTACGACCGCGGCTGGCACATCACCGGCTCTACGGGCATGTTGGGCAGTGCTGCTGCCTGCTCACGTCTGTTGGGCTTGAACGCCAAGCAAACGCAAATGGCATTGGGCATTGCTGCATCACAACCAGTGGGCCTGCGTGAACAGTTTGGCACCATGACCAAGCCCTTCCATCCAGGTGGCGCTGCCAAGGTGGGCTTGATGTCGGCGCTGATGGCCAAACACGGTTACACCGCTTCACCCCGCGCGCTAGAAGCGCCACGTGGTTTGATGCAAGTTTTCTCTGACAAAACCGATTGGAAAGAAGTCACCGAGAACTTGGGTACATCTTGGGAAATTGAACTCAACACCTACAAACCATTTGCTTGCGGCATTGTGATTCACCCCGCCATCGATGCCTGCGTGCAGTTGCGTGAGAAGCACAACTTGAAGCCCGAGCAGGTGGCCAAAGTCACTTTGAAGGCACATCCTTTGGTGCAAGAACTCACGGGCAAGAAAACACCAACCGATGGTTTGTTGGCCAAGTTCAGCGTGTTCCATTCTTGCGCTGTGGCGCTTATTTATGGCCGCGCCGGCGAGCACGAATACGCAGACGACGTGGTGCGCTCACCCTTGGTGATTGGCGTGCGCGACAAAGTTGAATTGATTGTGGACCGCAGCATTCACGAAGCCTCTGTGGACGTGACCTTGGAAACCACCGATGGCCAAAAGCACCACATCTACATCGAGCGCGCCATTGGCAGTTTGGAAAAACCCATGAGCAATGAGCAACTCAAGGCCAAGTTTGTTGATCAAAGCACGCCTATTTTGGGTGCTGCCAAAACAGAAGAAGCTTGGAACTTGTGCATGAGTTTGGCGGCGCAAAAAGATTTGAAAGCTTTGCTGCAAAGTTTGACCCAGTAAGCAGGTAAGAACCCAATCCCGAAGGTGCAAGCCTCGGGATTTTTTTTCACAAAATGGAGACACACATGAAGCGTACATTTGTTTTGAAAAGCGTCTTGGCTTTGGGCATGGCCTTTGTTGGCCTCAGCAGCGCTGTGGCACAAACCACGCAGGCGTATCCCGTCAATCGGGTGACCTTGGTGACGCACTCCAGCCCAGGGGGCGGCACCGATGTGTTTTTGCGTGACTTGTCCAAGTACATCACGCCCATCCTGAAAACAAATTTGGCGGTTGAAAACATTCGCGGTGGCAGTGGCGCCAAAGCAGTGGCGCATGTGGCCAAAGGGCCAACCGATGGTTCGATGTTTTATGGCACAACGCCAACCTACATTCAGACCACACTGTTGTCCAAGCCTTCTGTTGGGTATGACGGCTTGGATCCCATGTTGATTGTCTTCATCGACCCAGAAGTGATCTTTACGCGTGCAGACTCGCCGTTCAAATCTTTGCAAGATGTGATGGCACATGCCAAAGCCAACCCAGGCAAATCACGTTGGGGCGCATCCAACCCCGCGTCACTCGAGCGCATTGGCATGGAAAAGTTGGCGCGTGCTGCAGGCGTTAAAGTGCCCATCGTCAGCCATGAAGGCGGCGGCGATCAAATGATTGGCGTGCTGAATGGCACCTACGACATTGGCATTGGTGAAATTCAAGAATTGCAAGGCCAATTGGAAGCCGGCAAAGTTCGCTTGTTGGCCACCTTGTCTGAAAAGCGCTTGGCGGGATTGCCGCAATTGCCAACTGCCAAAGAGCAAGGCTACAACGTGGTGATTCGCAAATTCAGAGGCTTGGCCAGTCCCAAAGGCGTGCCGGACAATGTCGCCAAGATTTGGGAAGACGCAGCACGCAAAGTGCTGGAGTTGCCTGCTTACAAAGTCGAATACACCAAAGACCATCTCACACCCATGCTGTTGGGCCGTGAAGACGCACGCAAATTCATTCAAGAAGTGGCGCAAGAAACGGCAAATGACTTCAAAGAAATGGGCCTGCTCAAATGAATACAGCCCAACGTGATCGCCTCACGGGTTTGTTGGGCATGGCTGTGGCGGCCATCTATGTATATCAAGCCAGTTTGATTGAAGACAGTTTGTTGGCCGATGCTGTGGGCGTCACGGGTGTGCCCATTGCCATTGGCGTGCTTTTGTTTGCGGCTGCTGCCTTGTTGTTTTTGAAATCGTGGGTCCCCTCGCAAGCCAGGGTGTCTGAAGAAGCAGAAGAAGCCCCCGAACCAGGCGGCAGCGAACATCCGCATTGGAAGGCCGTGGGCTTGCTCGCTTTGTTGTCCGTCTATTTGCTCATGGTGACCGTCTTTGGCTTTGTCTTGTCCATCGGTGCGTTGGTGGCTGCCGTGGCTTATTTTGGGGGTGCACGCCAATTCAAGACCTTGTTGTGGTGTGCGCTTATCACAGGACCAATGCTTTGGCTGTCATTTGATTACGCGTTAGAAATTCGCTTGCCAACGGGCATGTGGTCTCAGTGGATTGGAAAGTAAAACATGGACAGTTTTTTGTTGGCACTTTCCAACCTGACATCGGGTTGGGTTATCTTGTGTGCGTTTGCAGGCGTTTTATGGGGCATCTTTGGTGGCGCACTGCCTGGTATTTCACCTTCGATTGCCATGGCGTTGCTCTTGCCCTTTACGGTTGGCATGGAAGCCACCAATGCCTTGGTGCTGCTGGCCAGTGTGTATGTCGGCGCTGAGTATGGCGGCTCGATTCCCGCTATTTTGATTCGAACACCTGGCACCAATTCGGCCTCTGCCACGGTCATTGATGGCAATGAAATGGCCAAGCGCGGTCAAGCCGGTGAGGCCTTGGGCATTTCTTTGATGTCTGGGCTGTACGGTGGCTTGTTTGGTTTGGTGGTGTTGGTGCTTTGCACAGAAAGCTTGGCCCAACTGGCGCTGGCATTCACTCCTGCTGCTTATTTCTCTTTGGGTATTTTGGGCTTGTCTGTGATTGCAGGCTTGTCTGGCGGCTCACTGCTTCGAGGCTTGATCGCGGCTTGCATGGGTTTGATGATTGCCTTCATTGGCAGCGACCCTGTGTCGGGTGTTCAGCGCTTTACGTTTGGCTCAGAAGACTTGCTCGATGGCGTTAAACCTATTTTGGTGATGGTGGGCTTGTTTGCAGTCACAGAAATGTTGGTGCAAATTGGTGAGCCGCCTTGGGCCCGCGGTGGCAACGGATCCACACGTTTGAAATTGCCCAACTGGGCCATGAGCAAACGTTTGTTCAAGCCCCAAGCCATTGGTGCCGCCATTGGTACTTTTGAAGGTGTGACGCCAGGTGCCGGTGGCACTGTTGCTGCGTTCATGGCTTATACAGAAGCCAAACGCTGGTCAAAGCATCCGGAAGAGTTTGGCAAGGGATCACCAGAAGGTGTTGCTGCACCTGAAGCTGCCAACAACGTGGTCACGGCAACAGCCTTGGTGCCGCTGCTCAGCTTGGGAATTCCTGGCTCTAACTCTGCCGCTATTTTGCTCGGTGGATTTTTGATCCATGGTTTGCAGCCTGGCCCCATGCTGTTTCAAAAAGCGCCTGAAGTGGTGTACGGTCTTTATGGTGGCTTGTTCATTGCCAACATTGCCATGTTGCTCATTGGCCTCATCATTTTGTCGCCCTGCATGTGGTTGGTGAACCGGCCGAAGCCTTATTTGATCGCCTTCATTCTTGCATTGGTCATGGCCGGTGTATTTGCCATTCAGCAAAGTTTGTTTGACTGCGGTTTGGTCTTGCTGATTGGCCTCTTGGGTTATGTCATGCGCTTGTTGAAATTACCGGTCTTGCCCATGGTGTTGGGCATGGTCTTGGGTTACATGGTGGAGTCAAATTACCGCCGAAGCCTGCTGATTTCTGGCGGTGACCACAGCATTTTTGTCACGGACACGGTCTCTGCCATTTTGTTGGCTTTGTCTGCCGCCTTGTCTGCTTATTCACTCTGGAAAGAAATTTCAGATCGTCGAAAGTCTGCGAAATGAATCAAGAAAAAAACTCGTCCAGCGTGACAGTTGCCCAACAATTGGCGCATGGCATTGTCAATGCTCGCCCAGAGAAAGAACCGCTTGGACAACAAGTTGGCCAGCGATTGATCACCGATGTGCTTGGCATTTGCATTGCCGCACGCCATGAGTTTTATGTGAAAGCTGCACTGAGCTCGTTCGAGCAAGAAGGCCATTGCACGGTGTTCGGTTTCGAGCAAAAGTGCGGTGTGGAAGGTGCTGCATTTGTCAACGGCATTGCTGCGCACGGCGAAGATTTTGACGACACTTACGAAGGCGGTCCTGTGCATGCGGGCGTGGTCATCGTGCCGGCTTTGCTGGCTGCCGCCGAACGTCACGCTTTGTCGGGTGAAGATGTGTTGCGCGGTGTGGCCATTGGCGTTGAGGTGATGTGCCGTTTGTGTGCTGTGGCACCCACGCGCGTGCACAAAGCAGGCTTCCACCCAACCGCAGTTTTTGGCGTGATGGGCGGCGTTGCAGGTTTGGGCGCAGCGCTCAAGTTGACAGAAGAACAACTGGTCAATGCCTTTGGCATTGCCGGCAGCATGGCGGGCGGCATTATTGAGTACTTGGCCGATGGTTCATGGACCAAGCGCATGCACCCCGGTTGGGCTGCGCAGTCCGCATACCGCGCGGTGCGCATGGCGCAAGCCGGCTTCAAAGGCCCCGCCACCGTGTTTGAAGGTCACCATGGTTTGTTCCATGGTTTTGCCAACACCACCGACGGCAACTTTGACGCCATGCTCAAAGATTTTGGCCAGACTTGGATTTGGACCACCATTGCATTCAAGCCCTATGCTTGCGGCACCATGGCGCACCCGTTCATTGATTGCGCCCGCTTAATTCGGCAGGACCTCGTAGCACAAGGTGTGGCCCTGACAGAGATCGATCGAATTGAGTGCGATACCGCAGAAGGCATCGTGCATCGCTTGTGGGAGCCTTTGTCGCTCAAGCATTCACCGCCCAATGCCTATGCCGCCAAGTTCAGCATTCCCTACGCCATTGCTGCGGGTTTGATGTTGGACGATGCCGGCCTCGAGGCCTATACCGAAGAGGTGGTGCAAGGCGCAGACATTCGTGCATTGGCCGCCAAGGTCAGCTACATCGTTGATCCCCAGAACCCTTACCCCAAACAGTTCACAGGCCACGTTCGCGTGCACCTGAAAAACGGCCAAGTGTTGGAACAACGCCAAGGCTTTTTCAAAGGCGGCGTGGACCATCCCATGTCCGATGCCGACCTGCTGCAAAAGTTCAAAGCCAATTGCAAATTTGGCGGCTTGGATGCCGATCAAACGCAAAGCATTTTGGCGCAGGTGCAAGGCATGTTCAAAGCCAGCACGGTGTCCTTGAGCAGCTTGTCAGTGAAGTAAGCCAAGCTTTTTGAATTCAAACACGCAGTACCGGAAATTCAACATGACAACTCTGAAGCCTGATCAAAAAGTGGCGCTGGTCACGGGCGCAGGTCGCAACATTGGCCGCGGCATTGCGCACACTTTGGCCAAGCAAGGTTTTGCTTTGGCCATCAATGTACGTTCATCAGTCAGTGAAGGACAAGCTGTGGTCGATGAACTGCTGGCCCTTGGTACACCTGCTTTGTTGTGTGTGGCCGATGTAACGGACAGGCAGCGTGTTCAGGGCATGATGGATTTGATTCAGTCAACCTGGGGCCGTTTGGATGTGGTGGTTAACAACGCAGCCATTCGGCGCGAAGCACCGATTGAGCAAGTGTCGGTAGAAGATTGGCGCAACACATTGGCCGTGGTGTTAGATGGCGCGTTTTATTGCAGCCAAGCCGCATTGCCCATGTTGCGTCAGTCGCCCATGGGGGCCGTCATCAACATTGGCGGACTGACCGCGCATACAGGCGCTATGAACCGTCCGCATGTGGTGACCGCCAAATCAGGCTTGGTCGGCTTGACCCGCGCGCTGGCCCACGATTTGGCGCCTAGCATTACTGTCAATTGTGTCTCGCCCGGCATGATTTCAACCAATCGCAACAACAGTGCAGCTTCTGCAGAGCCCAATCATCACGCCAAACGGCATCCCCTGATTGAGCGTCGCGGCACCGTCGATGAAGTGGCTGCCATGGTTGCATTTTTGGCAAGTGATCAGGCCAGGTTTGTGACGGGCCAAGTGATGCACGTCAATGGCGGCACGTATTTAGGTTCTTGATGACTTTCGATATCGATCGATGGGGTCGCTTGGCATTGACCATTGGGTTTGCCGTGCTCGGAGGGTGGGTGGCTTTTCATTTGCACGTACCGTTGCCTTGGGTCTTGGGTCCAATGGTCGCAGTGGCCTGTGTCAGCATGGCCAACCGTGTTCACAAACAACCGGTGTTGGCGCGCAAGTCGGCGCAAATCTACATTGGTGCTTCGATTGGTTTGTATTTCACGCCCGCCGTGTTGGCCATGATTGGTGGCTTGGCACCTTGGATGGTGTTGGGTGCGTTTGTCGGCATTTTCATGTCTGTGTTGTCTGCGCGGGCTTTGCAAATTTTGGCCAAGGTTGACGGGCCCACAGCCATTTATTCTGTGGCGCTCGGTGCATCTTCTGAAATGTCGGTGCAGGCGCAACGTGCAGGTGCCGACGGCGCTGTGGTGGCTTCTGCGCATGCCGTGCGCATCATGATGGTCACCTCCACTGCGTCTTACATTGCTTGGGCCAGTGGCGCCGCGCCCATCATGCCAACCCCTGGTGTTGGCGTCTTGAGTTGGCCTTTGACATTGGGTTTGTTGGGCACCGCCACTTTGTTGGGTTGGTGTTTTCAAAAAATTCGCACGCCCAACCCTTGGGTTTTGGGTGCACTCTTGATTGCTGCCATTTGTGCCAACAACGATGTGACTGGGCGTTTGCCAGATTTGGGTTTGATTGCGGCGCAGGTCGTCATTGGTTGGGGCTTGGGTCAGCACATCAACCGTGCATTCTTTACGCGTGCACCGCGCACCTTGGCTTCTGTGGCCGTGGTCACCTTGGGCATTTTGAGTGTTTGCATGGTGGCCGCTTGGGTCATTGCGCAAGGGGCCAACATTGCCATCATGACGGCGTTTTTGTCGATGGCCCCGGGCGGCATGACCGAGATGGGCATCCTGTCAAAGGCTTTTGGTTTGGGTGCCCCCATCGTGGCGGCCTTTCATTTGACACGTATTTTGACCACTATCTTTTTAACCAAACCTGTGTCGGAAAAAATGATGTCATCGGGCTGGGTCAAACCTTGAGTTGCTGTGCTGTGAGAATTGCTCGTTCCCTCATAGAGAACGCCGGTTCTCTATGCTTGACACTCGCCTGTGTTTCATCGACAGTTCGACGCATTCACACATCTGCATAAAGAGGGACTTGAACTTGAAACGCTTTTCTTTGATTCACAGAATCATTCGTCAACGCAACTGCTTGTCGGCAGTCGGCGCCGGTCTCATGTTGCTGGGTGCTTTGGCGGCTGGCAATGCGTCTGCTCAAGAGGCCAACTGGCCACAAAGGGCTGTCAAAATTGTGGTGCCTTACGCTGCTGGTGGCAGTTCTGACAGTTTGGGTCGACTCATTTCCGTGGGCTTGACCGAGTCGCTCAAGCAGCCATTTGTGATTGAAAACAAAGGTGGTGCGGCTGGCATGATTGGTTCCCAGCAAGTGGCCAAGTCAGCACCTGATGGTTACAACCTGGTCATCTCGGGTGTTGCCTCACATGTCATTGCACCCACAGAAAATCCAAAGAACTACGATCCAATCAAGGACTTCACGCACATTGCAATGTTGGGTGGCCCGCCCATTGTGTTGGCGGTCAACGCGCAGTTGCCCATTCCAGACCTCAAAAGCTTCATGGCCTATGCCAAAACCAACCAAGTCAGTTGGGGTTCTCCTGGCAAAGGAACGCACGGGTATTTGATTGGCGAAGCATTTGAAGTGATGTCTAAAACACCGATGCAACACGTGGCCTACAAAGGCGGCAGTCCTGCAGTGGCCGATACGATTGCGGGCCACATCCCCGCCCTGTTCACCACGCTTTCGACTGCCAGTGCGCAAATTCAATCGGGCAAGCTGCGCGCTTTGGCCATTACCTCTTCCAAGCGCATGCCCGAGTTTCCCAATGTGCCCACGTTTGCAGAATTAGGCTACCCACAGTTGGTCGCACTGACTTGGTTTTCCCTGTCAGGACCTGCTGGCATGCCCAACGCAGTGGTCGATAAGCTGAACAAAGAAGTTCGCAAGATCATGCAAAGCCAGGCCGCCAAAGACATGTTGGCCAAGCAGTCAATGGAAACCTTCGATTGGGATTCGGCCCGATTCACCCAATATGTGGGTGAAGAGTTGAAGCAATGGGCGCCAATGATCAAAACAGTGAAGCCAGAAAACTGATCTTCTGAGAATGCTTCAGCCCCATGCAAAAAGGCCCTTTCAAGGGCCTTTTTTGTCACGCTGATGTGAGGAAAAGTACAGAACTTGGGGTGTCAATCAAGTCTCAATTTCGATCTCATCACCTTGCACGCGGGCTTTGTAGGTTTTCAAAGGGATCATGCAAGGGGCTGCCACCACCGCGCCAGTCTTGATGTTAAAAGCGCCATTGTGAAAGTCGCATTCAACCACTTCGCCCTCGATGGGGCCCTCTGACAGAGAGCCAGGACCGTGTGTGCAGGTGTCGTCTGTGACGAAGTATTCACCCTCAATGTTGAACACAGCCAAGGTCAGGCCGTCTTTTTCGACCTTGATGGCTTTACCTTCTGCAACCTCGGCAGCTTTGCACAAAGAGAGAAAACGGCACGCACCCGACATAAAGAATCTCCAGTTGACAATGACAAGTCGCTGATGATAACCTCGTTTCTAATGAAAGAACATTGTTCCTATATAGGGAACGACTTCATCAGCGGAAATTTCACACAGAAATATCGAATATTTTAGGTCGCCGTGCAACGGCACTCCAGGAGAAACGTGAATGTTAAAAAAAGAACTCAATGATTTGGTCACGCAAACAGGGCCAGGTACGCCCATGGGCAATTTGTTTCGTCGTTACTGGCTGCCCGCATTGTTGTCAGAGCAATTGCCCGGCCCCGATTGCGACCCTGTGCGCCTCGAGTTGTTGTCAGAAAAAATGCTGGCCTTCCGCGATACCGAAGGCAAGTTGGGCTTGATTGACGAGTTTTGCGCACACCGCGGCGTGTCTTTGTGGTTTGGCCGCAATGAACAAAACGGCATTCGTTGCCCCTATCACGGCTGGAAATACGACGTGAATGGCAACTGCACCGAAGTGCCATCAGAACCAACGTCTGGCTACTGCGAGCGCATCAAGTTGAAGTCCTACCCTATGGTGGAGCGCGGTGGTGTCATTTGGGTGTACATGGGCCCCGCCGACAAGCAGCCACCTTTGCCAGAGTGGGAGTTCGCCACCCTGCCCCTCGAGCACTCCTACATGTCCAAGCGTTTGCAAGCCAGCAACTGGTTGCAAGCCCTCGAAGGCGGTATCGATTCCAGCCACGTGTCGTTCTTGCACAGTGCCTCGCTCAGCCGCGACCCCTTGTTCAAAGGCGCCAAAGGCAACCAATACAACCTGAACGACTTAAGCCCCGTGTTTGAAGTGGTCGAGGCCGACGGTGGTTTGTTGGTGGGTGCACGCCGCAACGCAGAAGACGACCAGTACTACTGGCGCATCACACCCTGGATCATGCCCTGCTTCACCATGGTGCCACCCCGCGGTGACCATCCTGTACACGGCCACTTCTGGGTGCCCATCAACGATCATGCTTGCTGGACTTGGAGCTTTGACTACCACCCCACTCGACCTCTGACCAAAGACGAGGTCGATGCGATGAAGGGCGGCGCCAGCATTCACGTCAAGGTCGACAAAGACTACGTGCCTTTGCAGCGCATGGACAACGATTACCTGATGGACCGCAAGGCCCAGCGCGAAGGTTCTTTGTACAGCGGTATTGAAGGCATTGGCATGCAAGACGCCTCATTGCAAGAAAGCATGGGCAGCATTCAAGACCGTACCAAAGAGAATTTGGTGTCGACCGACAACGGCATCATCATGGCGCGTCAGCGTTTGATCAAGGCGGCGCGTGCGTTGGCCGAGAACCCAGACTTTGTGCTGCCAGGCTTAGACCCAGAGCACCAAAAAATTCGCTCAGTGGCCATGCTGATCAAGCGCGATGTGCATTACAAAGAAGGCGCCAAAGAGCACTTCAAGTCTGCACCTGGCAAGCCACACTCAAGCGTTTAATTCGGCCAATCAAAGGACCCCACATGGGACACACATTCAAAGCCGCCGTGGCCATGCCTACCGGCACCATTGAGATTCAAAACTTTCAAACGCCCGATCCCAAACCGGATGCAGGCTTGCTGAAGGTGGCGGTCACCGGTGTCTGCGGTAGCGACTGGATGTTCTTCCAAGACTTTCCCAAAATTCAAGGCCCTGCCATTTTGGGTCATGAGACGGTGGGTTATGTGCAGGAAGTGGGCGCTATTGCTGGTCCCAAATGGGGTGTGAAAGAAGGCGACTTGGTGGCCTTGGAAGAGTACCTGCCATGTGGTCACTGTGACTTCTGCCGAAGCGGCGATTTTCGTTTGTGCAATGCCACCGATTGGCGCTTGGGCGGACCGCGTTATGGCGCCACAGGTTTAAGCCGAGGCTCTGGTTTGTGGGGCGGTTTTGCGCAGTACCAAGAACTGCACATGAACACGGTGTTTCACAAAGTACCCGCAGGCCTCGAGCCCAAGTACGCAGCCTTGGCATTGCCCATGTCGAACGGCATTGAGTGGACGTACCTGCATGGCGGTGCTGGCCCAGGTCAAACGGTGCTGATTCAGGGTCCAGGTCAACAGGGCTTGTCTTGCGTGGTGGCCGCGCGTGAAGCGGGTGTCGACAAAATCATTGTGACGGGCTTGAACACGCCGTCAGACAAAAAACGTTTGGCCATGGCCAAGCATCTGGGTGCCAGTCACACAGTGGCCATTGGTGACGACGACTTGCTCGAATCTGTGGCCGAAATCACGGGCGGTCAAATGGCCGACTTGGTGATTGATTGCGCCTCGGGTGGTCCAGGCTCGGTGATCAGTGCCATTCAGTTGGCGCGCAAAAAGGGTCGGGTCATTTTGGGCGGTATCAAGCGCCAGAAAGTGCCGCAGTTTGACAGCGACATGATCATCGCCAAATTTCTAACGGTGAAGGGCATGCGCGGCCACAGTTATGAGTCTGTGGAGTTGGCACTGCAATTGATTGCGGGCAATCGTCACAATGTGAAGTCCATGAGCACCCACATGTTTGGCTTGGACCAAACTGAATATGCCATTCGTTCTTTGGTGGGTGAAGGCGCAGAAGATGCCATTCACATGACCATCGATCCTTGGAAATAAGTCTTGATGCGTGTTGGGCCTGGGCTTTAGCCAAGGCTTGAGATGCCTTGTTGCGCAAGGTAGTTTGCAGAAGCTTTCGACAAATGGGTGCTCACAATGACAGTCAAGCCACTGCGCGTGGCTTCTGTCCATGCCAACTCATCAGCGCACACCTCTGGGGTTGTTTCAAACGGGGCCAGTTGGAGCACGTAAGAGCCTTCAGCTGTTTGAACGCGGCCTTTGATGCGCAGCAGTTCTGCACCCAATGTGCTTTGCAATTCACCCATTTGCGTTTGTAACGAAGCTAGCGTTTGGCTAGACAAAATGGGCCACCACAGCGCCTGTGCAGAATGAACAGGGTGCTGCGCTTCATTACAGATGGCGCAGTGCTCTCCAGGTTTGTGCAAGTGCAGTGCATGCGAAGGTGTTGTGACTGTTTGAAGGGATGAGGCTTGCGTTTGCACCGCTGGATGAGTCACTTCATTCTCCGAAGCGAGTCGCATTGCCAAGTGATGAAGTAAATTCTCAGCCGACAAGTCAGACCGTGCAGAGGTCAGCAGAGTCGGTGACTTGTCCAGCTCTAAATGCGCCAACTGATGTTGCACGCGTAATGTGAGTGCGCTTAAATTTTCGGGTGTGACCAAATCAGTTTTGGTGATGATCAACACATCGGCGCCCGCCAATTGCGCGCGAGCTTCTGCGTGTTGCTTTAAAACAGCATCAGCGGTGCTGGCGCTGAGGCACGTGATGACCCCTGCCAATCGGTAACGCTCTTTCAACAGATCACTGCTGCGCAAGGCTTCTGCCACAGGGCCGGGCTCTGCCAAGCCTGTGGTTTCAATGATCAAATTGGGAAAGCGGTGCATGCGCCTCTCTAGGCGTGCCCAAAACAAATCTTCTAACGCTTCCGCCAAGCCGGGCAAGCCGGTGCAACAAACGCACGCGTTGGCCACCAGCGCCGTGCTTTCGGTGGCACCGCTAAGTAGTTGGTTGTCGAGTCCTACTTCGCCCAGTTCATTGATGACCAAGGCGGCCTCTTTGAATTCTGCTTGCGCCAACCAAGACTTTAAAAGACTTGTTTTGCCGCTGCCCAAATAGCCTGTGAGCAAATAGACGGGAATGCGTTTGTCAGTGGTGAGGGCGTTCATGGGACGAGGCTTTTTCTTCTGCGTATCATGCAGGCATTCGCAGACTATTTTTGCAAGGCATTTTCATGGAACGCATCACCATTTCAATTGAATCCGAGTTGGCCACCATTTTGGACCAATTGACAGAAAAAAATGGCTACGCATCAAGGTCTGAAGCCATTCGAGATTTGATCCGAGGTTGGCATTCTCAAGAAACCCTTCGGCAAAACGAGAGCGAGCATTGCATTGCCCACTTGGGTTATGTATACAACCACCACGATCGCACCATGGCAGAGCGCATTGCCGACATGCAACACGACCATCACGACCTCACGGTTTCGAGCATGCACATGCACTTAGACCATGACAACTGTTTGGAAGTGGCGTTCTTGCGCGGAAAGACCAAAGAGGTGCGGAAGTTTGCGCATCGCATCGTGGCGCAAACAGGTGTGCGCCACGGTTCCGTTCAAATTGTGCCGGTTACTTTGGAAAAAGCAGCGAAGGGGCACGACCACGGCGATGGTGTTCATCATGTGCATTTACAACCTGCCAGTTGAGGTTCTTTGATTTGTAAATGCGGGCACTGATGAGGTATACCAGCAGGGCAATGCCCGTCACGCCAAGGCCAATGTAGCCGCCCCACGCATCCCAAATTTCTTCCAGGTTTTCAAAGTGTTGGCTGCTGTGGCCCACGGCCACCACCACCAATGACAGGGTGGCCACCACGCCGCTCATGATGCGGCCCGCATTGTGCGCCAAGGCGTGGCTGCGATGGACCAGCCAATGCATCAACAAACCATTGCTGGTGTCGGCCAATAGCATGCCAAAGCCAAAACTTGCGGCCAGTGCCACGATGGCAAAGAAGCCACCCAGTTCGTGGCCCTTGGCCGCCATCAAGCCGGCTTGCGCCAAAGAGTCGAAAGAGATGGCAAAGCCAAAGCCAACGCCCATGGGATGCGCAAAGGGCCCCATGGCCTGCAAAACTTTGCGCTGCACAGGGCTGCCTGCATGGTGATGGTCTTCATTGCCCGAGAAGCAAAATTTGAAATTGCGATAAGCCAACCACACCAGAAAAAAAGTAGAAATCCACAGGCCTACATTGTCTAGCCACGCAGGCACTTGCACGCCGTACATGTAAAACACAAAGGTGGCCAGCAAAATGGTGAGGCTGTGACCTGCCGCAAATTGAAAGCCTGTGAGGCGTGCTTTCCAATAGGCACTGCCCTTGTGACGCAAGCGTGTCATGCCATCAACCACAGCGATGTGGTCTGGATCCAGCCCATGGCGAAAGCCTAGCGCGAGCAGCAAGCCACATGTGGCGAGTAAGGTGGTGGTGTTCAGTTCCATGGTGTGATTTTCTCTAATTTCTTCATACTTGTTTGAGAAAAAAAAGCACAGGGGCTGCGCTTTTTAGTGGCGAGGCCAATCAAGTGTGTGATTTGTTCACCAAGTTCAGCGCGTGTTTTGTATCGTGGGTGTGGTCGTGGCCGTGAGCGTGATCATGTTTGTGATCATGTGAGTGGCTGTGACCATGCGCATGGTCATGATCGTGTGAATGCGAATGACCCTGCCCATGTGAATGTGGCTTCTTGTGATCATGTCGGTGCATCTTGCCGTCTTCATGCGCGTGCCACTCGCCAGGATCAGACTTGCCATGCGCGCGCGGATCTTCGTTAAAAACCAATGACTTGACAGTGACGGGCACAGTCCAAGAAGGCATGCGAATGCGTCCAAGGTCAACAAAATCGAAGCCCCACAGCGTGACCCCATCAATCACCAAAACTTCGCATTGCACGCGTGAGTCTTCTTTAAAGAGGTGGCCTAAGTTGTGAGCAATGTCGCCATCGGTCACGATGTACAGGTGGCGTTTTTGTTGGAGGGTTTCGGGCAGGCCCTTCAAAATGCCTTGTGCCAGCGCGTTCAAACGCGTGAATGACGGTGCACCCAACCAGCGCAATGAAATGGCCACGTCTTGTGCGCCTTCCACCAAATCGTGTCGGCGGAAAGACTTGCCAAGTGCTTCTGCAATTTCGACGGGATCAATGACTTCCTTAAGCTCAAGGTTTAAAGGAATCACTTGCAAGTTTTTACGGGGCAGCAGGGCAGCAGGCTCAGAAATGAAGGTGGTGTTGCCACTGAGCTGCACACTGTATTCAGACGCGCCCAACACAGTAGCGCGGATGCATTCACCCGCAGGCAGCAAAGGCACCGGTACAGCGTTTTGTTCCAAACGCTGACGGACGGCTTCGCCAAACAGCTTGCCCAAATCGCCGAAGTCACGCATTTCGCGGCGGTACACATATTCGCCCACGCCACCTGAGAACATGATGCCGTCTAGTTGGCCCCAGTCGTCTACAGGATCGGTGAGGTACAAGTTGGACAAGTCTTCGCGCGTGAAAGTTTGGGTCAAAACACGGACAAGTGCATCGGCCATCCACTGCGCAACTTGGGCCAAGTCTTGGCGCGACACTTGATCGCCTAATTGCCAATCAAAGCCTGCTTGTTTGGCAAGGTAAGCGCCCGCAGGATCGAGTCGGGTGAGCACGTTTTTCTCATTGACCACCATCAGGCGGCCACCCAAATGAACGGCCGCTGTGGCGATCAGTTCACCGTTTTGGACCAGTCCCAGTTTGGTGGTGCCACCGCCGATGTCGATGTTCAGAATGCGGTGCTTTTCGTCGTAAGAGCGTTTGGCTGCACCCGAGCCATAAACGGCCAGCATGGCTTCCATGTGGTGGCCAGCTGTTGCGCAAACAAACTCACCGCCTTGCTCGGCCAAAACTGCGGCGATCGATTCGCTGTTTTCACGGCGCAAGGCTTCACCTGTCAAGATCACGGCGCCTGCATCAATTTCGTCGGGGTGCAAACCAGACTCTTGATAAGCTTTGTCAATGATGACGCCTAAGGCTTTGGCATCCATCAAACTGTCGTTCAAATATGGCGTGAGGGAGATCGGTGATTGATAAAGCGCTGTGCGCTCGACCACCGTGTAGCGGCTGGACAAATCTTCGGCAATGCGGCGCAAGTGGATGCGCGAAAACACCACCTGTGTTCCCGAAGAGCCCACATCGATGCCCACACTGTGCAAGATCACATTGTCTTGGCGCCACAAAGATTCTTGAGACGGATCGTCTCCCGCAAAATCATGGTCGTGATCATGATCAGCTTCGCCATCATGTGTGTGGTACGTGTCAGCGCCGTATTGATGGTCTTGTACGCTGTGTTTGTTTTTAATGTCTTCGCTGCTCATAGGGGCCGATCAATAAAATTGATCAAAGTGCACTTGGTCCATGGGCACTTTCAAATCAATCAATGTTTTAAGAAGAGACTGGCCCATCATGGCAGGACCCGCAAAATAAATTTCCATGCTTTGCAAACGTTCGCCAAAGGTTTGAGCCACGGCATCGTGGGCAAAGCCGCGCAAACAACTGTCGGGTAAAGCGTCAGATTCAGGGGCGCCCGACACCACGGCTTGGTAGGTGCCCAGCGAGGCCCAGTTGGGCAAAGTCTCCAGCATGTCCAAGCCGCACACATCTTTCAATTCGCGCGCACCGTAGAAGAAGTGAAGTTTTCTGCCGGTCATGCGCGGGCTGCTGAAGGCGCCGCGCGCAATCGAAATCATGGGCGCCAAACCAGAACCGCCAGCGATGCACAAAATGTCGCGCTCTACGTTTTCACGCAAATAAGCCATGCCATAAGGGCCATCAATTTCAACCATGGCGCCAGGCTGTAGTTGGTCAAACAATTGCGCACTGCCTTGCCCACCCGGGACGCGGCGAACTTGAAACTCAATCAATTTGCCACCCGTCGATTCGCCACTGAACAAGCCCACATTGCTCATGGAGTAAGCGCGCGGGCCAGCAATGCCTTCCATTTGCATGAGTGCATATTGACCACTCAAAAATGGCATGGGCAATTCGGTTTGAAAGGTGAACTCTGACAAATCGTGTGTGATGGCGCGCGATGCAATGAATTTGGCGGCTGTGCGAACAGGCGGAAATTGCGGTGCGTATTTGTCGCTGGTTCTGAGTTTGATTTGCAAGGGGCCAGTGGGCCTGCTCTGGCAACCAAGACCACGGTTTCTGGCGCGATCTTTGTCAGACAGACCGGGTGCTTCGGGCCAGCAAGAGTGCATCTCGCCCTCTAGCAATTCAAATTTGCAATTGCCGCATGAGCCAACATTGCATTCATAAGGAAAAGCGATGCCGCTGCGAAGTGCAGCACGCAACAGCGTGTCATTTTCTGCACAAGAAAACGACAGGTCTGTACCGGCCAATTGAATGGTGTGAACTGCTTGTGACATGATTTAAGGGCGATAACCCAGTTGGCTGGAAATAGCGTCGGCTGTGCTCAGTAGCTCAGGTGCCAAGCCGCGTAATTTTTTGAGCGTCAGTCGCTGGCTTGGACCGCCAATGCCGATGGCGGCTACCACTTGGCCAGTGATGTCGCGCAGTGGCGCGCCGATGCCGCGCATGCCTTGCTCGGACTCCTCGTCGTCAATGGCATAGCCAAGCGTGCGAATTTCGGCAAACATTTTGATCAGTTGGGCGGGGTCGGTTTGCGTTTCAGGGGTGCGCGCAGACAAAGGGCTGTTGAGGACTTTGTTGATCAACTCGGTGCCGCCATAGGCCACAATGGCGCGCCCTTCGCAGGTGCAAAAAGCAGGCTTGATGGTGCCGATGTAACTCTTCATGCGAATGGCTTGGCGGCTTTCTAAGTTGTACAAATACAAGATGTCGGTGTCTTTCATCACGGCCAAGTGAATGGTTTCGCCAGTTTTTTCACGCAGGACATTCAAAAAAGGTTGCGCCATGTTGGACACATCAAGGCGACGGCGAACCAAGGCACCCATCACAAACAAATTGATGCCAAGGCGGTAACGGCCTGTTTCAGGGCTTTGCTCTAAGAGACCCTCGCTGGTGAGGGTGACGGCCAGGCGGTGGACCGTGCTTTTGGCCAATGACAAGCGCTTGGCCAAACTGCTGATGCCAATTTCGGGCTCAACTTCAGAGAAGCATTTCAGCACGCGAACGGCTGCAGCCACGGAGGACAGGCGTGAGCTTTTGGATGAAGTGTTGTCTTGTGTCATGGGTGCGGTGCAGTTTTGACGATGGCGATCAATTGGGTTGTCGATGTTTGGCAAGTCAGGCAGTCAGAAATTGAAAGCCCTTACGAAAATCACTGTTTTATGGCGATTCAGACGCTTTAGCGAGATCATATCGGTTTCCCATTCAAAAGAACATCGTTCCTCATAAAAGAATGATGAGCCAAATTAAAGATCTTGAACAGGAGCCCATGAGAGCCTGTTTCTTAATTTGTAGGAGGAAAACTCTCGACAGGGAAAACCCCGCAGTGCGACTATTGACACTTTCAGTGCATTCCCGCCTAATGCAGATTGTGCCTTCATATGGACTGTAGTTCCATATAAAAGAACAGTCAAAGTCTGAGTCCCGTAAGGGCCAATCTGGAGAATCAATTCGTGAGAAGTTCTGTCGCAGAAACTGCAAGTCCCAAATTTGGGGCGGCGTTTGACGCCAAGTGGGTGGTCATTGGCATCAGCTTGGTGGTTGTTGCCGTGCTCGCCTTGGTGCCCTTCAGCTTCATGATTTGGCAGAGCTTTCACACGCCTGAAACTGCATCGTCACCTTCCGTGTTCACGTTTGGCAATTACGTCACGGCGTACAGCAACCCTGAAACGGTGGCAATTTTTTGGAACTCCGTGCAGTTTGCATTGGGCACTTCCTTGCTGGCGTTTGTCATTGGCACCGCGTTGGCCTGGATGAATGAGCGCACCAACACACCGCTTCGCCGTTTGTTTTTTGCGTTGTCCATTGTGCCGCTCATCATTCCCGGCATCTTGTTCACCATTTCTTGGATCATGTTGGCCAGTCCTAAAATTGGCTTGCTCAATTCTTGGGCCATGTCCTTGTTTGGCTTAGATTCGCCGCCTTTCAACATCTACTCAATGTGGGGCATGATTTGGGTCGACGCCTTGCACTGCTCGCCTATGGCATTCTTGCTCATGTCTGCGGCCTTCAAGGCCATGGATCCTTCGCTTGAAGAGTCTGCAGTGATGAGCGGCTCGAGTGTCTTGAACACGCTGCGCCGCATTACCTTGAAGCTGGCATTTCCAGCCATCATGGCAACCGTACTAACCTTGTTTGTCAACACCATTGCGTCATTTGAAGTGCCCGCTTTGTTGGGCTTGCCTGCTGGCATTCAGGTGTTCACGTCGGCCATTTATCAGGCCATTCACCAATACCCTAGCCAAATTGGCTTAGCGGCCAGCTATTCCGTTATTTTGTTGTTGTTAACCACTGGCGGTATTTACGTCCAGGCACGCATCTCCTCAACTGGTAGCAAGTACGCCACCGTCACCGGCAAAGGCTTTCGCCCACGAACCATCGACTTGGGCAGATGGCGCTACCTCACGCTGGCCATTTTCATTCTGTACTTTTTACTGATCGTGATCCTGCCCTTCTTGGTGCTTTTGTGGTCATCGTTGCAAAAGTTTTATGCACCGCCTTCAATGGAAGCCTTGTCACGCATCACCTTAGACGGCTATCGCTACATTTTGGGTTCTGAGAACATCCGCGCAGCAGCCCTGAACAGTTTGTGGATGTCACTTGCCACAGCAACAGCCGTCATGTTGTTGGCGTCAGTGGTATGTTGGATTGTGGTCAAAACAAAAATCCGTGGTCGTTGGTTGCTCGACAATTTGGCGTCTTTGCCCATGGTCTTGCCTGGCTTGGTGCTGGGCGTGTCCATCATGATTTTCTATCTCACCTTCGATGTAGGCATTTACGGCACCTTCTGGATTATTTTGCTCGCCTATGTCACGCGCTTCTTGCCCTATGGCTTGCGTTACAGCACATCGTCCATGTTGCAAATTCACAAAGACTTGGAAGAGTCTGCAGGGATGAGTGGCGCCAGTTGGTTGACAGTCTTCCGACGTGTTGTGTTGCCTTTGCTCAAGCCAGGTCTCATTGCGGGTTGGATCTACGTGATGATCGTGTCCATTCGCGAACTGTCGGCATCCATTCTGTTGTACAGCCCTGGCAATGAAGTGATCTCCATCGTCATCTGGGAACTGTGGGAAAACGGCCAGTATGTAGAGCTGTCTGCATTGAGTGTGCTCTTCATCATGTCTCTTTTGATTCTGGTGGCCATCGCCCAAACGGCAGGCAAACGATTTGGTGTCAAAGACGCCTAAGCATTTACTTGCTTCAACCAAGCCTTGCTTGTCGGATTTTATTTTTAACAAGGAATTAACGTGTTAAATGTCAGTGGATTGCATACCGAATACGTCAGCGACAAAGGTGCGGTGGTCAAGGCCGCCCAAGACGTGAGCTTTGAAGTCCCAGAAGGTCAGCTCTTCACATTGCTTGGCCCCAGCGGCTGCGGCAAGACAACAACTTTGCGTTCGATTGCGGGCTTGGAAAAACCCACGGCGGGCGTGATCAGCGTCAGCGGCACATCGGTTTACAGCTCGCAAGACAATGTGTTCATTCCGCCCAACAAGCGCGGATTTGGCATGGTCTTTCAGTCGTACGCCATTTGGCCGCACATGACGGTGTTTCAAAACGCCAGCTTCCCGCTTGAAGTGGGTCAAAAGAAATACTCACGCAAAGACATTGAAACCAAAGTCATGCGTGTTTTGGAATCTGTTGAATTGGCGCAATACGCCGACCGCGATGCCACCCGTTTGTCGGGTGGCCAGCAGCAACGTTTGGCCTTGGCGCGTGCGCTCGTCATGGAGCCCAAGTTGTTGTTGCTGGACGAGCCTTTGTCTAACCTCGACGCCAAGTTGCGCGAAAAAATGCGTTTCGAACTGAAGAAAATTCAGCGCGAATTGGGTATCACCACCATTTACGTGACGCACGATCAGTCAGAGGCTTTGGCTTTGTCGCACGAAATTGCGGTCATGCGCAGTGGTCGCATCATGCAAATTGGCACGCCCCGTGAAATTTACGAAAAGCCCAACAGCGAGTTTGTGGCCGACTTTGTGGGCACCATCAATTTCATCAAGGCCACGGTCCGTTCTATTGACGCCGCAGCGCATGCCATGGTGGTTGATTCTGAAATGGGTACTTTGCAGGTGCCCATGGTCAACGAGTGCCATGTCGGTGAAGCGGTTCAAATTTGCATTCGCCCAGAAGACGTTTACTTGAGTGACTCTACACCACCCGTCAACCACACCAACCATTATTTGGGTACAGTGTTTGCCAAGATCTTTTTGGGCGAAGTGCTGGATTTCCAAGTTCAAGTGAACGAGAAAGTCATTTTGGCGCGGGTGCACCCTAGCCAAAAAACACCTGTGGGCGCACCGATTCACATCGTGTTAGACCCATCCGACTGCATCGTCCTTAAAAATCAAAATTAAATTTAAAACCGAATTCAAAACTACCAAGGAAAATCATGAGTGCTGATGACAAAAAAGCGCCCTCAATGGAATTTGTTCCGAATGAGTCGCACTACCACAGCAAGAAAGATCGCACGTTTGTTCGTGCCATTGCTGGCCCGTACAACTTGGGCGATGAACTCAAACGCCTGCGCGCCATGCCGCGCGTTCGCAAAGGCAAAGACATCAAATTCAACGATGGCCCCCAAGCATTTAGCCGCCACTATGTTGAGCCCAAAGACGGCATCACTCAAACCTTTCACATGCACTTGGAAGAGTACGGCCCTGGTGGCAACTCCCAAAAACATGGCCACGTGAACGAAGCTGCTTTCTACATTTTGGACGGCACAGGTTACGAAATTCACGATGGCATTCGTTACGACTGGAAAGCCGGAGACATTGCCGTGGTTCACAACAACTGCGTGCACCAACACTTCAATGCCAGTAACGAGCGTCCTGCGCGTGCGTTGGTGATTAAAACCAAGCCCATGTACATGTTCATGAACATGTTGTTCCAGCACCAAGTCGAACCCCGTCCAAGCGAGCCCGCACCTGGCGGCGAAGGCTTTGTGGCGCGCAACGACGAAGAAGACTTTAACCATCCAAAGGGAGGCTACTAAGATGGCTTGGGACGAATCAAAATCATGGTTGCAAGGCGACCAACAAGGTAAGTACTATCAAGGTTTGCTGGACGATGCAGAGCAAATGCCTGCGCGCAATTCCAAACGTCACAAAGTGGTGCACCCCGAAAACATGCCTTGGGAAATGGCGCGTCAAGGTTTGCTTAAGCATTTGCTGAATGAGTCCATGAACACGCGTATCGAAACTGTCGATGCTTACATGCAAATCATTCCTCCTGGCAGCAAGTCAGGCAAGCATCGCCATTTGGCAGAAGAATGCGTGTATGTGCTCGAAGGCCGTGGCTACGATTTGCACCAAGATTGCGACGTTGAAATTACCGACACCTATCACTGGAAACCGCAAGACGAAGTGAAGCGTTATGAGTGGGAAGCCGGTGATGTGATCTACATTCCACCAAATACCATTCACCAGCATTTCAACGCCGATCCAGATCGCCCAGTGCGTTTGATTTCTTCTATCAATCGCATTTTCAAGTACTGCGGTTTGAACGATTTGGAGCAGATTGAAAACGCCCCCGAGTTTGACCCTTCAGTCAAATTGGACGGCGAGTCCATTCTCAAATACCTACGCAAATAAAAATCTTGCGGGCGCGCATGCGCCCGCTTTGACTCATTACAAATAAAACAGAGCAGCACATGGCAAAAGACGCACTCGTATCAGAAGACCTCGCTTCCAAATTCGCAACTGAAAAAGAAACACCCTATACCCGTTGGGTGAAGAACGAAGGTTTGGACATCATCAGTGCCCATTACATTCGCAGCCTGAACACGGTTGATTTGAAGCCTTGGGCACGACGCGGCGGCAAAGGTGTGTACATCAACCACGAAGCATCGCGTACGTCCAATGACTGCTATGTGTGCGAAATTGCACCAGGCAAACAACTCGAGCCACAGCGTCAAATCTTTGAAGAGATGATTTATGTGTTGTCGGGTCGCGGTTCCACCACGGTTTGGAACGACCAAGGCCATCGCATTACCTTTGAATGGCAGGCGGGCGCTTTGTTTGCCATTCCTTTGAACTGCATGCATCAGCACTTCAATGGCTCTGGCAAAGATGCGGCACGTTTTGTGGCGGTGACCAACGGCCCACCCGTGATCAACTTGTACGAAGACCTCAACTTTGTGTTCAACACGCAGCACGACTTTGCAAACCGTTTCAATGGTGAGCCTGATTACTTCAGTGGCAAAGGCGAGCAAAAAGGTTTGTTGCTTGAAACCAATTTTGTGGCCGATGCCGTCAACTTGCCCTTGATCAGCGCCAAAGAGCGCGGTGCAGGCGGCGGTCACATTCGCTTCAACATGGCGCGTGGTTCCATGAACAGCCACATTTCTCAGTTCCCTGTGGGCACCTACAAAAAGGCGCATTGCCACGGACCTGGCGCACACGTCATCATCTTGAGTGGTGAAGGCTACAGCCTGATGTGGCCCGAAGGCGAAGAGCCCCGCCAGTACGACTGGGAAGTTGGCGCTATGGTGGTGCCGCCCAACATGTGGTTCCACCAGCATTTCAACACGGGTCAAACGCCCGCACGATACCTTGCTTTCAAACACGAAGTGGTCTCGATTCGCAATGCCCAAGGTGTGCCTAAGGCTTGGATCAGTCGCCGTGTGGGTGGCGATCAAATTGACTATGCTGACGAGAGCCAAGCGGTTCGTACGCGTTTTGAAGATTCACTGGCCAAGCACGGCATGACACCGCGCATGCAAGAAGCTTATGAAGCCGAATTGGCCTCGTTACCCCCGAAGTCTTAAACCCTAAGGATCAACATGCAAAATTCTGACTTTTCCCGCCGTGAATTGATTCAAGCCGGCATGGCCGTTTTGGGTACAACTGCCTTGGGCATGTCGCATGCACAAGGCACGGCAACTTTGACCGCCACCCTCTCAGCGCTCAAAGGACCTGAAAGGGTTCAGCGTTTGGTCGAAGGCGCTAAAAAAGAAGGATTGGTCAGTATTTACACGTCGATGCCAGTGGACGACATCACGGCACTGACATCTGCTTTTGAGCAAAAGTACGGCGTCAAGTCCAAAGTGTGGCGCAGTGGTTCCGAAAAAATTCTTCAAAGAGGGCTGCTGGAAGCCAAAGCCAGCCGTTACGAAGTGGATGTGTTCGAAACCAATGGCCCCGAGATGGAAGTTTTGTCGCGCGAGAAAATTCTGCAGCAATCCAATGCACCCGGTTTGGCAGACCTCATTCCCCAAGCAATTCCGCCCCACCGTGAATGGATTGCCACGCGCTTGAACATCTTCACATGTGCTTACAACACCAAGCTGGTGCGCAAAGAAGACTTGCCCAAAACCTATGCCGATTTGTTAGATCCTAAGTGGAAAGGCAAGCTGGCTGTGGAGGCCGAAGACAGCGATTGGTTGGCCGAAACCGTCTTAAAGATGGGCGAAGAAAAAGGCATTGCCTTGTTCAAAGAAATTGCCAAGCGTAATGGCGTCTCAGTTCGCAAAGGACACACTTTGCTGGCCAACCTAGTGGCTTCGGGTGAGGTGCCTTTGGGCCTGACTTTGTACAACTACAAAATTGAGCAGATGAAAAATTCGGGCGCGCCAGTCGAATGGTTCTCTTTAGACCCCACGGTGGCCAGACCCAACGGCAATGGTGTGGCGCGCAATGCACCTCATCCTCACGCCGCCTTGTTGTTCCAAGATTTTGAGCTGACCGATGGCCAGGTGATTTTGGGCAAGCGTGATTTCATTCCCACCAGTACCAAAGTGCCTTCGAACTTAAACAAAATGCCTTTGACTTTTGCCAACCCCAAGACCACCTTGGACGATGGCCAAAAGTGGAACAAAATTTACGACGAGATTTTCAGCCGCAAGTCTTGAATTTCAGAGGTTTTCACCTCCAACTTTTTGATGACAGGTCGCACCATGCACACTGCACTCGCCCCAATTCGACAACAAAATCGTTTGGTTCAGTTGGTTCAATCCCTCACCTTGGGGGTGTGCATGGCCTGGTCTGGCGCGCAAGCCCAAACCGATCCTGCATTGCTCAAGAGCACCGCCACCGACCGCGCGGCTAAGTTAGCGGCAGCGGCCAAAGCCGAAGGTGCCTTGACGCTTTACACCTCCATTGCCGAGAAAGACCTCAAGCCACTGATTGACCCCTTTGAAAAAAAATATGGCGTCAAAGTGACCACTTGGCGTGCCAGTGGCGACAGTGTCATGAACCGTACCATCAATGAAACCCGTGCCAAGCGGTACAACGTTGATTTGGTGCATGCGGGCACCGTGGAGTTAGAGGTGTTGTACCGCGAGAAGATGTTGCAAGCCGTGGCCTCGCCACATTTCAGCGAACTCATGGCCGGTAGCGTGCCTGCGCACAAAGAATATGCCACCACCATTTACTCAATGTGGGTTCAGGCTTACAACACGGGCTCGGTCAAAAGCGCTGAATTGCCCAAGACCTACGAAGACTTGCTCGACCCCAAGTGGAAAGGCCGCTTGGGTTTTGAAGTTGAAAACATCGATTGGTTTGTCACGGTGGTGAAGTCGATGGGCGAAGCCAAGGGTTTGCAATATTTCCGCGATTTGGCAACAACCAATGGCATCTCCGTGCGCAAAGGCCACACCAACCTCACCAACATGGTGGCCGCGGGCGAAGTGCCAATGGCCCTCACGGTTTACAACTACATGCCCGAGCAGTTGAAGAAAAAAGGCGCACCCATCGACTGGCTGGTGCTGCAACCAGCCGTGGTGCGCGGCAATGCTGTGGGCGTCATGAAAAATGCCAAGAACCCTGCAGCAGCAGCTTTGTTCATGGACTATTTGTTGGGTGAAGGTCAGCAAGCGTATGCTGACTTGGCGTACTTGCCTGCCAACACCAAAATTGCGTCATCGTTGCGCAATTACAAAATGATGGTGGTCGATCCTCAAGAAAGTTTGGATGGCCGCGAAAAGTGGCGCAAACTCTACGACGAGATCATCATCCGCGGAGGTAAATGATGAACACAGCGGTGGCCAATTCTGGATTGTCCAAATTGGACATCCGCAACATGGGCTTGATTACCTTGGGCCACTCACTGACGCATTGGTATCCTGCTACATTCTTCATGCTGCTGCCCATCATTGGCAACGAGATGGGTTTGTCTTACAGCCAAATTGGCTTTGTCATGACCTGTCAATATGCGGCAGGTGCCTTGTCCAATGTGCCTGGTGGCATGTTGGTAGATGTGTGGGGAAAGAAGGGCCAGTTGATGGCCCTTTCGCTTTTTTGGGTGGGCTTTCCGTATTTGATGATGGGCTTTAGCACCGAGTACTGGATGCTGTTGTTGTGTGTGGTCTTTGTCGGCATCGGCAACAACCTGTGGCACCCCACAGCCATCCCTCTGCTAGGGCGCATGTTTCCGCAGCGCAAGGGTTTGGCATTGTCATTGCACGGTATGGGCGGCAATGTGGGCGACGCATTGGCGCCCTTGGCCGTGGGGGCCTTGCTCACCACTTTGTCTTGGCGCGAAATTGTGGTGTTGAACGTGGTGCCAGGTGCCGCCATGGCCATGCTCATTTTGTTTTTCATGGGCACGCTCACATTTGCACCCAAGTTAAAAAAAGCGCCAGTTGAGTCAAGTACGCCGCCTGTTCAAGGGGCATCAACAGCCTTGCCCGACAGTACGTCGCAAAGCATGGGCAGCTACATGGCTGGTCTGCGCACCTTGATGCAAACACCGGGCTTGTTTTTGCTCACCTTGAGTTCGGGCTTTCGCTCGATGACACAAGGCACCTTGCTCACTTTCTTGCCCTTGTATTTGGCCAACGAAATGAAATACGACGTGTTTTGGGTTGGTGCAGGGATGGCGCTGTTGCAGCTAACCGGCTTCATTGCAGCGCCCATTGCTGGTCACCTGTCGGACACCATGGGCCGCAAAACCATCTTGATGTCTTCATTCGGCATGAGCGGCATTGTGTTGTTGCTCATGACGGTGGCAGGTAACTCGCCATGGTTTGTCTTTTTAATTGCGGTGCTGGGTTTCTTTTTGTACGCAGCGCGTCCCATCATGCAGGCGTGGATGCTAGAAGCCACACCCAAAAACATGGGCGGTACCGCCATTGGTTTGATGTTTGGCATGCAGTCGGGTGCTCAGGCCATTGCGCCCATTTTGGGCGGCATGGTGGCCGATCGCTTTGGTTTGTTGGCCGCTTTTTATCTGTTGGCTTTCACCATCGTTTTGGCCAACCTCATGGTGGTTTGGATTCCTGCAACAACAAAGGATGCATCGCATGACTGATCGACGTAATTTCTTAAAAGGTGTTGCCACGGCTTCTGCCGCAGGTGTGGCCATGGTTCAACAAGTACAAGCTGCAGCCCCTGCAGTGGCCGATGCTGCCAATGCCCTGAGCGCTGCCGACACCAAGGCCGTTGAAGCGGGTCGGCTCATCACTCGGCCAGGCTCCGACTTCATGGTCGATGTGATCAAGAGTTTGAACTTGGAATATGTGGCAGCCAATCCAGGTTCAAGTTTTCGAAGCTTGCATGAATCGGTGGTGAACTATGGCGGCAACAAAGCCCCCGAGTTGATCACGTGTTTGCATGAAGAATCGTCGGTGGCCATTGCCCACGGCTACGCCAAAGCGGCTGGCAAACCAATGGCTGTGATGGCGCACGGCAGTGTGGGCTTTCAGCATGCCGCCATGGCCGTTTACAACGCATGGTGTGACCGTGTGCCGCTCATCATGTTTGGTGGCAACGGCATCGATGCTGACAAGCGCAGGCCTGGCACCGAATGGTCGCATTCAGTGCAAGACCCTGCGTTGATGTTGCGCGATTATTTGAAGTGGGACGATGCGCCAGGTTCACTCCAACACTTTGCAGAGTCCACCGTGCGTGGATATCGGGTAGCGACAACAGGTCAAATGGGCCCCGTGGTCATCATGGCCGACATTGACCTGCAAGAAGATGCGATCCATGGCAAGCCACCCACCATTCCCAAGCTGCGACCCACACTGCCCCTGCAAGGTGACACAGGCGCGCTGCAAGAAGCCGCCAAACTTTTATTGAATGCCAAAAATCCTGTCATCTTGGCAGACCGTGCGGCGCGCAATCAGGAGGGCGTCAAAGCTTTGGTGAAGTTGGCTGAAAGTTTGCAGGCGCCCGTGGTTGATTTGGGAGGGCGCATGAATTTTCCCAACACGCACCACTTGTGCCTGAGCGATCAAAAGCGTGCACTGGTGCGCGATGCCGACGTCATTTTGATGTTGGAGGTCTACGACCCTTGGGGCCAAGTCAATGGCCTCAGCGATCCCTTCAAGACGGTTCGCCCTGAAGCCAAGCCCGATGTAAAAATCATCACCGTTGGCATGAACGATGTGTCGATTCGCTCCAACTACCAAGATTTCCAACGATTCTTGTCGGTTGAAATGGCCATTCCGGGTGAAGCCCAAGCTTCAATGCCGGTCTTGACCGAGTACATTTTGAAGAATGCCACGGCCGCTCAGAAAGCGAGCTTTGAGGCGCGCAAAGAGCCGATGAAAAAACGCTGGGAACAGCAACTCAAATCGGCCAAAGAAGGCGCAGCTTTGGGCTGGGACGCTTCACCCATTAGCACCGCACGTTTGGCCATGGAAACCTTTGAAGTGCTCAAAAACGAACCCTGGTGTTTGGCGGTCAGCGATCGCATTTCGTGGGCACGTAAATTGTGGCCCACCACCGAGTACCATCAAATGTTGGGTGGCTCGGGTGGGCAAGGCGTGGGCTATGGCTTGCCAGCCTCTGTAGGCGCCGCCTTGGCCAACAAAGCCTTGGGCCGCATCACGGTTAACTTCCAACCCGATGGCGATTTGCTGTATGCACCTGGTGCACTTTGGACTGCCGCGCATCACAAAATTCCGCTGCTCATGGTGATGCACAACAACGGTGGCTACTACCAAGAAGTAATGCACTTGCAGCGCATGGCCGCTTTGCACAATCGCCGCACCGACCAGGCTTGGATTGGCAACAGTTTGCGCAACCCTGACATTGATTACGCCAAAATTGCGCAGGGCCATGGCGTCTGGGCCGAGGGTCCTATCAAAGATCCAGCGCAGCTCAAAGGCGCATTGCAACGCGCGTTGGCTGAAGTCAAGCAAGGCCGACCTGCCTTGTTGGATGTGGTCTGCCAAGCGCGCTAACGCTGGCCAGGAAGCGCAGCTGAGGGTGATCCTTCAGCTGCCCCTCAATTTAACGCATGGCGTTTTGAAGCAGCGGAATTTGTGCCGCTGGAGGGCTAGTGCGCATGTTCTCTACAAACGCATACAAGTCTTTCAACTGCAGCGCGTTGATGTTTTGCACTGAGTAACGCGGCATCACGTTGCGCGGTGTGCGCAATTGCAATTCAAATGCTACAAAGGGTGTGGGGTTGGGGAAAATTTTGGGGCCTGCATTGCGCTCGCCACCTTGCCCCTGAGTGCCATGGCAGCTGTAACACTGGTGTTGCATGTAAAGCGTCTCGCCCCGCTTAATGGCTGCTGGGTCTGCAGCGAAGGCTGCACTGCTTGCAGCGATGAACATCCAAGCGATTAACTTTTGCTTCATGTCATTCTCCAAAAAGAAAAAAAGCAGATGCCCCGCAAAGAGCATCTGCTGATTCAGTGCACCAAAGTGCCCAGTTTAGAAGCGAGCCTGTATGCCCACAGCTGCTGCATTGATCGTGCCGCCGATAGCGGTACGGCCAGCGCCGCTACCCAAGGAAATGCTTGCGCCTGAGTTGGCTGAGCCCTTGGCTGCCAATGCAAAGATGGCAAAGTTGCGGTCCAAGTTGTACTTGGCACCGAAGCCTACCAAATTGCCACCCAAACCTACTGTTGAGCAAGAGATTGCACCATTCAATGTGCAATTGCCAGCAGCATTGTTGGCGTATTGAGCGGCCAATGTGATTTGGCTGTTCAAGTCGTATTCACCAGTCACTTGGTAAGTGTTTGTTTTGTAGCTCTGGAAGCCATTGACTTGGGTAGAAGTCTCTGTGTACTTCAGGGTAGAAGTGTCAGCGCCGATGCGCATGCCAGACACGCGGTATCCAAAAGACAAACGTGTGGCTGTGTCTTTAGAACGCAATCCTGCAGCAGCGTTGTAAATGGAGCCGGCAGTGGCTGTGGAGGCTGTGCCAGAAACTGCGAAGTAATCGTTGTGAGTTTCTTGTGCCAAACCGACATAGTATGTTTTGTCAGTCCAGTTGATACCAATAGAGCTCAGGCTGGCGTTTTTAGTAGCAGTTTTTGCTGGGTCTTGACGCAGTGAGTAGCCGACTTCGAAACCATTCATGCGGGGGCTGGTCCACAACAATTGGCCATTGATGCGGGTGTTGAAGGATGTCGAAACACCTTTGTTGCTGAAAGTTGGATTGGAGGCAACGTTGGCGCTAGACACGAAGTTGCTGGAAGACACACCCAGCATGCGAACCTTGTCGCCGTTCATTTTGTAATAAGTGTCTTGTTGGCCTGCAGTTAAAGAACCCAATGTTTTGTGCTCGACAAAAACAAAAGCATCACGTGGCTCAGACAAGAAGGAGGAACCGTTGGAGCTGTCGATGTTGACCACGCCTTGAACGTCATAGCCCAATGTCAATTCGCCCACTGTTTTTTGGCCTTTAAAGCCAATGTAGGAGTTGACGGGTGTGAACTTGGTGGCACTGACTGCACCGGCCTTGAAGGTGTTGGTTTGTGAGCCTGTTTTGCCAGCGGTCATGGTGCTGACAGCTGAGCCTGTGGGCGAGGAATCACCAAAAGTGACTGTTTGGTATTGTGGGTAAATGTTGCCATAAACCTCGAGCAAGTCGCCAGCCAGTTTGACAGCGTGAGCATTGCCCACAAAGCCCATGGCTGCGAAGCAACCCAATGTCAGTGCACGATATTTAAAAGTCATGTGTATCTCCGAGAGTTAGAAAGTGAAATCATTGAGCCCAGGGGTCTGGGGGGTTCAGCCGCCTGTTCCGGCATGAAGAACACTGTTCTCTTTTGAAAGACAGTGGTGTTATTAAGCGAAAAATTGGCAAACCGCCCCATTCGTGAATACCCTAGCCAGCCCTTTGGTTGGTGAGATAACAACACTTTTTGGTAATGCGCGTTGTGAGAAAAAGCAACAGCCCAAAAGGGTTCAAAAGCGGTCAACCCTGTTGACGCTCTGAGGGGGCTGGTTTAGCATAGTAGAACGCTGTTCTTTATAGAGGAACGATCGAACAGTGCCTTTCAACTGATTTGAGATGGACCCATTGCATGCCTCACGATAAAGACACCAGCCACTGGCACGAACCAGCTGGCAACAAGAAAGCCGGTTACGGCGTCTTCAAAAAACAACCCACGCCTTACGACGCTTACATGGAAGCCGAAGGCTTGCCGGTGTTCCGTGATGTGGGCATCAACAAGGTTCAAAACCTTCCCTTGGTGCCATGGAAGCGCACAGGTGGCAAAGGCCACTTTATTCAACTGTATGGCACAGAAACCAAATGGGGTTGCTATGTGGTCGAAGTGCCCGGTGCAGGTGCGCTGCATCCCGAAAAGCACATGTACGAAGAAATCTACTTGGTGGTGGAAGGCCGTGGCACCACAGAAGTTTGGCAAGAGGGCGACACCAAGAAACACGTGTTTGAGTGGCAAGCGGGTTCGATGTTCTCGATACCTATCAACGCATGGCACCGCATTGTGAACGCCACCTCCAGTGGGGCATTGTTGTTGGCTGGCACCACCGCGCCCAATGTGCTCAACATGTTGCAAAGCACTGAAGCGGTTTTCAACAACCCCTTCGTTTTCCGCGATCGTTTCAATGGCGCAGACGATTTTTACCAAGCACGCGATGAGGTCGAAGCCGATCCCGTGCGCGGCTTGGCCATGCGCAAAACCAATTTCATTCCCGATGTGATGAAGTGCGAATTGCCTTTGGACAACCGTCGCTCACCCGGCTATCGCCGCATCGAGCCCTTCATGACCAACAACTGTTTTTACTTTTGGATTGGTCAGCACGAAAACGGTCGTTATTCAAGAGCCCATGCACACACCTCAGCGGCTGTGCTCATATGCTTGAACGGCAAAGGCTACACGTACACCTGGCCTGAAGACGAAGGCGAAACACCTTGGAAAGATGGCAAAGAGCATTTGGTGCGCCGCATCGATTACGAACCCGTCGGTTTGGTGTCTGCCGCGCCCGGTGGTGCACGTTGGTATCACCAGCATTTCAGCTCGGGCGAAGAAGCGCTGCGCTTGACCGCATGGTTTGGCCCTCATAACCCGGGCCGCGATCCTGGTGCACCAGGCTCCAAGCACACCGACTACACCGCACAAGACGTGACAGAAGGCGGCACCACCATTCCTTACTGGTTGGAAGATCCGCACATTCGCAAAGAGTACCAAGAGCTCTTAAAGAAAAACAGCGTACCCGATCGCATGGACCCTGATTGGTACAACATTCCCGCCGAGTTCATGGAAAAGTTTGGACCTAAAAAATAATGAGCCCAACCACGACTCAGCCTGCTGCGCAAGAAGTGCCAGTGGGCGGTCGCGTTTTTTTCAGCAATGTGCGTCGTAGCCTAGAAGGTGAGGACGAAATCATTTTGGTCAGCGTCGGTGTGGACATCGGATCGTCCACATCCCACTTGGTGTTTTCTCGCTTGGTGCTTGAGCGGCTTGATAACCGATACATTGTCAGCGAAAGAACCGTACTGCATGAGTCGGATGTCTTGCTAACGCCTTATGCCGCAGACCAAAGCATTGATGCAGTGGCGCTGGGTGCTTTCATTGAAGCGCAATATGCACAGGCAGGTATTGCGCCAGACAAAATTGACACGGGTGCCTTGATCTTGACGGGCGTTGCCGTTCGACGAAGCAACTCACGTGCCATTGCCGATTTGTTTGCAGCGCAAGCAGGCAAGTTTGTGTCGGTGAGTGCAGGCGATGCGCTAGAAACAACTTTGGCGGCATTTGGTTCTGGTGCAGCTGCACGTTCAGTGCGCGAGACAGCGCGCGTCATGAACATCGACATTGGCGGTGGCACCACCAAAATTGCAGTGTGTGAAAACGGTGAGTTGGTCGATTTAACGGCTGTCGACATTGGTGCGCGCATTGTGGCTTTGGATGCACAAGGACGCTTGGTTCGCTTGGAAGAGGCGGGTCGTAAATTTGCCGAAGAAGTGGGCGTGACTTTGCAGTTGGGGCAGCCTGTTGCACACGAAGAGCTAACACGCATGGTCGATCGCATGGCCGATCGTATCTTTGAAGTTGCAGGCACTTCCAACCCCGACAACATCAGCCAGTCCTTGCTGCGCTTGGAGCCTTTGCGCGCGCTCAAAATGCCCGATGTGTTGACCTTTTCTGGCGGCGTGTCTGAGTACGTTTACGGTCGTGAAGCGCAAGCCTATGGCGATCTTGGCCCCTTGTTGGCTGCGGCAGTGCGCCGCAAAGCAGAAGCCTGGGGCCCTCGTTTAGAGGTGCCCGATCAGGGCATTCGGGCCACTGTCATTGGTGCCTCGCAATACACGGTGCAGGTCAGTGGCAGCACCATCTACGTTGAACCCTTCAGTATTTTGCCGCTGCGCAATGTGCCGGTCATTGCACCACATCTTGACTTGGCCTCCGATGAATTGAATGTGCCTGAAATTGCAGATCACATTCGCCGTGCGCTACGTCGCTTGGATTTGCACGAGGGGCATCAAGCGGTGGCCTTGTGTTATCGCTGGCAAGGTTCTGCCACCTTCCATCGCCTGGACGCCTTGTGTCGTGCAGTGGCCGATGGCATGTCAGCTGTTTTGGCGCAGGGTCATCCTTTGTTGTTGGTGGGTGAAGCTGATTGTGGTGGCCTGATTGGCATTCATTGCCATGAGGAACTGCACCTCAAGAGCCCTGTGTTGTCGATTGATGGCATCACCCTGAAAGAATTGGATTTCATTGACATTGGCGTCATGTTGGAAACCTCGGGTGCTGTGCCAGTGGTCATCAAGAGTTTGGTCTTTCCTGGATCGGCGGGTTTGGGCCGAACGGCTTTGAACGCATGAAGGCCACGTGAGCAAACCATGACCCATTTGTACCCTCCCATTGCGCCGCATCGGTCTGGTCACATGGCAGTCAGTCACGGCCATCAGGTGTATTGGGAAGAATGCGGAAACCCAATGGGTCGGCCTGTTGTGTTTCTGCATGGCGGGCCAGGCGGCGGCTGTACGCCCACATCTAGACGCTTGTTTGACCCCCACCGCTACCGCATCATTTTGATGGACCAGCGTGGCTGTGGCCGCTCTACACCGCATGCCGAAACGACCCACAACTTTTTAGCCGATTTGGTGTCAGACCTAGAGCAGTTGCGGCAGCTCATGAAGATTGACAAGTGGTTGCTGTGTGGCGGCTCTTGGGGTTGTACATTGGCTTTGGCGTATGTCAAAAAGTACACCCAACATGTCACTGGCATGGTGCTGCGAGGCGTGTTTGCCGCACAAGACCATGAGCTCGATTGGCTCTACAAAGAGGGCGGCGCCAGCCGAATTTTTAGAGGTGAATGGCAAGACTATGTGGCAGCCCTTCAAACAATTGCAGGCTTGGGTGACGCAGACTTGCTTGCAGGCAATGGACAGCACAGTGCGCTGTTAAGGGCTTACGACCAAATCATGCAAAAGGGTACCGATGTGCAAGTCTTGTCGGCAGCGCGCGCATGGTGTTCGTGGGAGGATGCGCTTAGCAGCGTGCACCCCAGCGACCCCATCTACGCTGGGCAAGTGAATCACGATGAAGATTTGAAATGCTTGGCCATGGCCAAAATCTCGGCGCACATGTTTGCACACGACCCCGACTTGGGCAGTCGAGGCAGCATCGTGCCAACCAATGCAAATGACTTTTTAAAAGACATACCCGGCATCATGGTGCAGGGGCAGTTTGACATGGTGACGCCCGCTGAAACAGCGTGGCAATTGAAAAAGGTCTGGCCTTTGGGGCAGTTGCGCATGGTGCACACCGCAGGACACTCAAGCCAAGACCCTGCACTGCAAAGCGCACTGGTTCAGGCATTGGATGAAATGCTGACTGAAGTTTAAAAAATTACACAGGAGACAACATGGCTTTGACACCCTTCTCAGTCGACGGTCAACCCGTCAAAATCGACAGCGATCCGCAAATGCCTTTGCTTTACGCGTTGCGCGATGATTTGAAATTGAACAACCCTAAATTTGGTTGTGGCTTGGCGCAATGCGGTGCGTGCACGGTCCATGTCGATGGCCAAGCCATTCGTTCGTGTGTCATGCCTGTCTCTGCGGTCAAGGGTAAAAAAGTCACTACGTTGGCGGGACTGGGAACGCCCGATAAGCCACATCCTGTTCAAGTGGCTTTCTTAGAAGAGCAAGTGCCTCAATGCGGCCATTGCATCAACGGCTGGGTCATGACCTCTGCTGCATTTTTGAAAAAAAATCCGAAAGCCACTGATGCAGAAATCAAAACTGCTTTGGAAGGTTTGAAGTGCCGTTGTGGCACACACGTCTCTATTTTGCGCGCCATCAAGCGGGCACAAACTTTGATGGCTTGAGGAGTTTCCATGCACAACATTTTCAATTCAAAAGACGGCACGCCAGAAGATGCCGCTCTTGCCCACAGTGGCACATCACGCCGTGATTTTCTGAGCGCAGCAGGCGCCTTGGTGGTGTCGGTAGCTGGTGGTGGTTTTGCAACCCAAGCCATGGCCCAAAGTGCTGGGGCAGCTGGCGCGGCATCGGCTGCGGGTACTTCTGGAGCTTCTGCGGGCAGCACCACCTTGGCAAGCATCAGCGCCATCAAACCCGCGCTCAATGCCGACGAGCTCGATTCATGGGTGGCCATTCAACCCGATGGCAATGTGGTGGCTTACTACGGCAAGGTCGATTTGGGTCAAAGTCTGGATGTGGCCATTGCCCAAATCGTGGCCGATGAGCTGGATGTGTCTTATCGCAAAGTCAAAATTGTGATGGGCAATTCGGCCACTTCTCTGAACCAAGGCGGCGCCTCCAGTGCCCTTGGCATTCAGGCGGGCGCCAAACCCTTGCGCAATGCCGCCGCTGAAGCGCGCCGCATTTTGCTGAACTTGGCCAGCGAAAAACTCAATGTACCAGTGGCTCAATTGACAGTTGACGATGGTGAGATTTTTGTCAAAGGCAACCGCGCTCAAAAAGTGACTTATGCAGAACTGGTTGGGGGCAAATTCTTCAATTCCAAAGTGGAATGGAATAAGCGGATCGGCAACACTTTGGATGTGAAAGGTGTGGCCAAGCCAAAAACGCCAGCAGAGTACAGGGTCGTGGGTTTGTCCATTCCACGCAACGATGTGGCATGGAAAGTTTTTGGCACCGATGGCAACATCGCCGATGTCAAAGTGCCTGGCATGTTGCACGCACGGGTCATTCGCACACCTTGGGCAGGTAGCGTGGCAGAGAACGTGGACGAAGCATCCATCAAGCACATCAAGGGTGCACGTGTGGTGCGAGAGAAAAACTTTTTGGCAGTGGTCGCGCCCCGAGAGTGGGATGCTGTGCGTGCCGCCAAAGAATTGAAAGTCAGTTGGAGCGCCTCTCCCAAACCTTTTCCAGAGTTCGAAAAACTGCACGCACACATTCGACAGGCACCTACCCGCAGGCGCACTGAAGAAAAGAAAAATGGCGATGTAGCGGCCAGTTTCGGTTCAGCTGTGAAGGTGGTCGAGGCTGAATACCTTTGGCCTTTTCAATCGCATGCCAGCATGGGTCCCGCCAGTGCGGTGGCTGATGTAAAGGCAGACAAAATCACGATTTGGACAGGCTCCCAAAAACCTCACTATGCAAGAGACGGTGTGGCGGCTTTGTTAAAGGTGCCGGTCGAATCGGTGGAGGCCATCTGGGTACAAGGCCCAGGTTCGTATGGCCGCAACGATGCCGGTGATGCCGTGCTCGATGCAGCTTATATTTCCAAGAGGGTGGGGCAGCCTGTGCGGGTCCAAGGCATGCGCCACGACGGCACAGCTTGGGATCCCAAGGCGCCTGCTTCTGTGCACCGTGCGCGTGCCGCAATTGATGCAACTGGCAAAGTGGTTGCATATGACTTCACCACGCGCGCTTTTTCCAGAGCCACCATTGATAGCAATGAATCCGACCCTCGCGACAGCTTGGTTGGCATGGAGTTGGGCTTGCCCCCTAAGGGTGGCATGACCTTTGGCATTCCCGAAGAGAGTTATGCATTTGACAACAAGTTAACGTCATGGGAAGTCATTCCAGACTTGATTGCCAGTGCCTCGCCCATGCGCACCTCACACATGCGCGATCCTGTGGGTTTGCAAATTCAATTTGCCAGCGAGCAGTTCATCGACGAGTTGGCCTATGCCACGGGCGATGATCCGATTGCCTTTCGATTGAAGTATGCCAAAGCACCCCGCGACATTGCCGTGCTCAAAGCGGCTGCCGAAAAATCGGGTTGGGAACCGCGCGGCAATTCAAAACGCGATCGCACGGGCAATGTCTTAACGGGTCGCGGCATTGCGTACGCGCAGCGTGCAGGCACCATTGTGGCGGTGGTGGCAGAGATTGAAGTCGACCGCAAAACAGGCCGCATTTGGGGCCGTAAATTTACAGTTGCGCACGACTGTGGCTTGATTGTGAACCCACAAGGTTTGCGTTACACCATTGAGGGCGGCTTGGTTCAAGCTTTGTCGCGCACGCTTTACGAAGAGGTGCAATTTGCACCCGACAAAGTTAAAAGTGTGGACTGGAACAGCTACCCCATCTTGGAAATCAAGGACACACCTGAGAGCATTGACATTGTGCTGATCAACCGTCCTGAGGCACCGCCCACTGGCGCAGGCGAGGCCACCTGCCGCGTGGTCCCTGCAGCCATTGCCAATGCCTTCTTTGATGCGACGGGTGTTCGCATGCGAGAAGCACCGCTGAACCCAGCGCGCATCAAAACTTTGTTGAGCAAAACCTAAAGGAGCCTCTCATGCAACAGCTTGTGAAACGCTTTGAACAGTCTTTGAAAAACAAGTGGGCGCCCTTGATGGCGGCCATGGTTTTTGGGGTTTTGGCGACATCGACAGTGCGCGCGCAGGCACCTGCTGCCGCATTGGCCAACCCCCATGAAGCCATCTACATGTACAAGGGAGCCGACCGAGAAGCATGGCTGTTGGAGCGTGCCAAAAAAGAAGGTGGGCTGACGCTTTACACTTCTTTGTCGCCCACTGAGTCTGGCCCCTTGTCAGCGATGTTTGAGAAAAAATATGGTATCAAGCTGACCATTTGGCGCGGTCTGAGTGATGGCGTGGTGCAGCGAGTTGTGAACGAAAGCCGTGCCAAGCGCCATGTGGTGGATGTGGTGGAAACCAACGGTCCTGAGATGGAAATTTTGGCGCGCGAAAAAATGTTGAGTGAGTTTCATAGCCCACACATTGCAGACTTGCCGCAAGGCATGATTCCCAAGCACCGTATGTGGATGCCCGACCGTGTGAACTTTTTTGTGGTGGCTTACAACACCCAAAAAGTGAAACCAGAAGATTTGCCCAAACACTATGAAGGTTTTACCGAAGCCAAGTGGAAAGGCCGCATCGCCATAGAAGCCACCGATGCAGAGTGGATGGGCGGCTTGGTCAATTCGCTGGGTGAGCAACGCGGCATGGCATTTTTCAAAAAGCTGTCTGATCAAAAACCAGACGTACGAAAGGGCCACATTCTTTTGGCTCAAATGGTGGCTGCCGGAGAAACCGATGTGGGCCTGACCATTTACAACGCCAACGCTCAGTCATTGAAGCAACGTGGTGCGCCAATCGACTGGATACCGATGGAGCCAACCTTGGCGCGGCCACAAGGAGTTGCAGTGGTTCGCCAAGCACCGCATCCGCATGCAGCAGCATTGTTTGCAGACTTTATTATTTCGCCAGAGGCGCAAGCTTTTCTGAACAGCATGGGCCGGCCGCCCGCCAATCAAAAAGTGAAATCCAACTTGAACAATTTCAATTACGTCCTCACAGATCCTGGCATCGTGGTCGACGAAGCTGAAAAGTGGAATCAACATTGGACTCGTCTTTTTTTAACCAAATAAATTCACCAGCCTCCACAAAGAACGACATGAGCACATCTATCACCCAACTCAAAGAAGACTTGGCCATTGCCAATCAAATATTGGCCAATGAAGGCGTGTTTGATGGCTTTGGTCACATCAGCGTACGCCATCCTGACAACCCAGAGCGTTTTTTCATTGCCCGCAGCATGGCGCCTGCTTCTGTCACGGCACAAGACATTGTGGAATGTGATTTGAATGGTGATGTGCACGATGCCCAAGGACGCAAATCGTATTTGGAGCGCTTCATCCACAGTGCTATTTTCAAGAAGCGCCCCGATGTCAATTCAGTTGTGCACAGCCATTCACCCGCCATCATTCCATTTGGCGTGACAGGTGCGCGCCTGCGACCCATCTGTCACATGAGTGGTTTCTTGGGCAGCAATGTGCCCACCTTTGAAATTCGCAACACACTGGGCGAAAGCTCCGACATGTTGATTCGCAACCAAAGCATTGGCGAATCTTTGGCTGACACACTGGGTCAAAACACGGTGGCCTTGCTTCGCGGCCATGGCAATGTGGTGGTGGCCAATTCAATTCAGCTGGCTGTGTTTCGTGCTTATTACACAGAAGGCAACGCCAAGCTGCAAGCCGAGGCCATGCGCATGAGCTTTGGCATGGGCGCCGGCGAGCCCATCTATTTGTCTGAAGACGAAGCACGCAATTCTGCAGAAACCAATGCGGGTCAAGTTGAGCGCCCTTGGAATGTGTGGAAAAGCAAATTGCCCAAGTTGTGAGGCCTGATGACAAGACCCTCTGGGTCTTGCAAAGCCGCCTCTTCATTCTTCTTTGAAAGTTATTCAGCATGTCACACCTTTCTGCTTCAAGCGCGTTCTTCAAACGTCGAGGGACGGTCTTTGCAGCTGCCATGGCCATGTGCGGCGCCATTTGGACCGGCCAAGTCAGTGCACAAAATATGGCCAGTGCTTACCCTTCGGGCCCGGTCACTTTGCTGGTGCCCTTCACCACAGGCACAGGGGCAGACCTGATGGCGCGTTTGCTCGGCCCTAAGTTGGCAGACAAATGGAAAGTGTCGGTGGTGACTGATAACAAAGCTGGCGCCAGTGGTTCTATTGGTACGGCAGCGGCGGCCAAAGCCGCCCCCAATGGCCTCACGGTGTTGGTCACCGCCACAGCCCATGGCACCTTTCCTGCGTTGATGCCCAAGTTGCCCTTCAATCCACAGCAAGCCTTTACGCCTGTGGTGCTGTTGGGCACCAGTGCATTGGGCGTGGCCACTTCTGGCAAATCGCCTTTCAACACGTTCAAAGATTTTCAAGAGAGCGCCAAAAAACAGCCCGGTGTTTTGAACTACTCATCCCCCGGTACAGGTTCACCGCAACATCTGGCCATGGAATTGTTGGCGCAAGAAACCAATGTCAAACTTTTGCATGTGCCCTACAAAGGCACGGCGGGCGCCTTGACCGATTTGATGGGCGGGCATGTCGATGCCAGCATTGTGGCGCTGCAAACGGCGGCACCGCATTTGCAAAATGGCGCGCTTCGCATGCTGGCTTTGATGAGCGCCGAGCGCTCACCCGCTTTTCCAAATGTGCCCACCTTGAAAGAATTGGGCGTGGCCAATGGTGTTGTCGAAACTTGGTATGGCGTCTTTGTTCCCAATGGCACGCCAGCCGAAGTGGTGGCCAAACTCAACGCCGACATCAACAGCTTGTTGCAATTGCCTGATGTGAAAGAAACCATGAGCAAGCAAGGCCTGGTCATTGTGGGCGGGAAACCAGAACGTCTGAATGACTTGGTTAAAAACGAGCTAAGCCGTTGGGCGCGTGTGGTGGAAAAAGCCGGAATCAAAGCCGACAACTGATAATTTGTTCTCGGTTTGTAACCAAATTCGTGGGAAAATTGAAATTAAATTACATCGGAGACAAGAACTCATGCCCACCCGTGCCACCAAGATTGTTGCCACTTTAGGCCCCGCTTCCAGCGATCCCGCATTGCTCGAAGCCATGATTCGCGCTGGCGTGAATGTGGTCCGTCTCAATTTCAGCCACGGCAAAGCGCAAGACCACATCGATCGCGCGCGCCTGGTGCGCGAAGCAGCTGCGCGTGCTGGCCGTGAAGTGGCCATCATGGCCGATTTGCAGGGCCCCAAAATTCGCGTCGGTAAATTTGCCGACGGCAAAGTAATGCTCGAGCCCGGCGCCAAGTTTGTACTTGATGCCTCACGCTCCGAACCTGGCGATTTGACGGGTGTGGGCTTGGACTACAAAGAGCTGCCACGCGATGTCAAAGCGGGCGACGTGCTCTTGCTCAACGATGGCCTGATTGTGCTCACGGTCGATTCTGTTCAGGGCGAAAAAGTCAACACCACGGTCAAGTTGGGTGGGGAGTTGTCCAACAACAAAGGCATCAACAAACAGGGCGGCGGCTTGACGGCGCCTGCGCTCACGGCCAAGGACATGGACGACATCAAGACGGCCATGAGCTTTCAAGCCGACTATGTGGCGGTGAGCTTTCCAAAAAATGCGACCGACATGGAAATGGCCCGGCAGTTGGCCAACGTGGCTGCAGCCGAGTACAACCACAAGCCAGGCCTTATTGCCAAAATTGAACGCGCAGAAGCCATCCCTCGTTTGGAAGAAATTTTGTTGGCCAGCGACGGCATCATGGTGGCGCGTGGCGATTTGGCAGTAGAAGTTGGTAACGCGGTTGTACCTGCTTTGCAAAAACGCATGATCAAGTTGGCCCGCGCGCACGACAAGGTGGTCATCACAGCCACCCAAATGATGGAAAGCATGATCACCAACCCAGTGCCTACGCGTGCAGAGGTCAGTGACGTGGCCAATGCGGTGCTCGATGGCACCGATGCCGTGATGTTGAGCGCCGAGACAGCTGCAGGCAAGTTTCCCTTAGAAACAGTTCAAGAGATGGCCAAAATCTGTTTGGCCGCCGAAGCCGCCGAAGAGCACGAGCTCGATGCCGATTTCAGTGGTCAAACCTTTCACCGAATCGACCAGTCAATTGCCATGGGCGCTTTGTTCACCGCCCACCACCTCAATGCCAAAGGCATTGTGGCCCTGACCGAGTCGGGTTCCACCGCTTTATGGATGAGCCGCCATCGCGTCAAAATTCCAATTTACGCCTTGACCACCAAAGTCAGTTCACAAAGAAAAATGGCTTTGTATCGCAATGTTCGCCCCCTGCTGATGGACACCAGCACAGACCGCGACACGGCTTTGACGCAGGCCGAAATGCACTTGAAAAAGCGCAACATCGTGTCGGCCGGCGACATTTACGCCATCACCTGCGGCGAGCCCATGGGTGCGCCAGGCGGTACCAACATGTTGAAGATTTGCCGCGCTGAGTAAGGGCTAACTTTTTCAACGGGCTTTACTGCCCTTACAGGGCGCAGATTTTTTAGAAAGTCTGCGCCCTTTGCTTTGTCGCTCGAATGTGATGGAACAAAAAGTGGCTAGACCAACCTACGGTCCAGCAAAGCCAGGCCGTCCACAGGGTGTGGCTCATGAAGTGAGCACCGCGCATTTGTTGCGACAGACCCAATACCAAGCCTGCCAAGAGTGCACAGCCCAACCACAAGCGCGCGCTTGGGGCGCCGCTGTGCCGAAGGCTGAAGTAGGCTGCCATGAAGGCAAAACCGGTAGAGGCATGGCCTGCGGGAAAACAATGACCGCCGCCGCCATCGATTTGAAACAAGTTCCAGTGTGAAACGTAAGTGGCCATTCCGCCAAACACTTGCAGGTCCCAAGGACAGCTGGTTTTGCTAAATCCTTTGATGAGGGTGATGCTGAGAAGCGCAAAAAGTACTGACAAAAACAAGCTCACGCGCTCGGCTTTTGCCACAGGTCGTAACAGACCCCAAGGCAACCAAATGCCTGCCAAGACGGCAAGAAGCAAGACCCAGCCTGCATTGCGAGCACCTTCGTGCATGACCTTGACCATCCACCAATCGTCGCGAAGCGCGAAGCCAGTGGGCTGCCCCCACCATTGGGCCATTTGCATGTCGCCGCCCGAAAAGTCCCAAGCCAGCAGAATCATCAAACTCACCACACTGACCAAGGCGTCTGGACGCCATGAAATGTGAGGCTTGAAGCTTGTATCGGACGTGGGCTTGGAGAACATGTCCGAAATCATAGTCTGACTGCAACAAAAAACGGCCAGGAACCCTTCCTTTGCTAAAATCGAACACAGTTACAAGCTGGTTACATGTTTTCAGAATGGGCTCCAACCGTCTGAAATTGTGGCAACCCAAAGGCTTGAAAAAGATTTTTTAACTTTAGGACTTTCATCATGGCACTCGTTTCGATGCGCGAGCTGCTGGACCATGCAGCCGTCAACGGCTACGGCATTCCAGCTTTCAACGTCAACAACCTGGAGCAGGTCCAGGCCATCATGGAGGCTGCCAAAGAAACGGGTGCGCCTGTCATCATGCAAGCCTCTGCAGGTGCGCGCAAATATGCTGGCGAAGGTTTTTTGAAGTTGCTCATTCAGGCCGCTGTTGAGTCTTACCCCGACATTCCCGTGGTGATGCACCAAGACCATGGTCAAAGCCCCGATGTGTGTCAGGGCGCCATCAATTTGGGTTTCAGCTCGGTCATGATGGACGGCAGTTTGGAAGCCGATGGCAAAACCATTGCCAGCTACGACTACAACATCGAAGTAACCCAAAAAGTGGTCAGCATGGCGCACAAATTGGGCATCACTGTCGAAGGTGAGTTGGGTTGTTTGGGTTCGCTTGAAACCATGCAAGGTGACAAGGAAGACGGCCACGGCACCGACGCTGTCATGACCCGTGAGCAACTTTTGACCGACCCTGAACAAGCGGCCGATTTTGTAAAGCGTACGCAGCTCGATGCCTTGGCCATTGCCATTGGCACCAGCCATGGCGCTTACAAATTCACGCGCAAGCCCACAGGCGACATCTTGGCGATCGACCGCATTCAGGCCATCCACAAGCGCATTCCCAACACGCACTTGGTGATGCACGGATCCTCTAGCGTGCCACAAGACTTGTTGGCCATCATTCGCGAATTTGGCGGCAACATGAAAGAAACCTACGGCGTGCCCGTCGAAGAAATCCAAAAAGCCATCCAATTTGGCGTGCGCAAGGTCAACATCGATACCGACATCCGTTTGGCCATGACCGCTGCCGTACGCAAGTTCATGGTGCAAAACCCCGACAAGTTTGACCCTCGCGAATGGCTCAAGCCAGCCCGTGAAGCGGCCAAGCAAATTTGCAAGCAGCGCTACATCGAGTTTGGCTGCGAAGGTCAAGCTGCCAAAATCAAAGGCCACAGCTTGCAAGTGGTTGCTGCGCAATACGCAAAAGGTGAGTTGGCGCAAGTCGTCCACTGAAATTGGCTCGATAATGCAGGCACTATGACGACAGTTTCTGCATTACACACCTCGGCCTTAACATCCCTCACCTTGCTCGCACGCGGCAAGGTGCGTGACAACTACGCTGTAGGCACCGACCGCATTTTGATGGTCGCCTCCGACCGCATCAGCGCCTTTGACGTCATCATGGGCGAGCCCATTCCAGGCAAAGGCGTGTTGCTGACGCAAATGGCTTTGTACTGGTTTGACAAGCTAGGTCCCCAGGGTTTGAACTTGTGCCCCATTCACCTCACGGGCGATGCGCCTGAAAGTGTGGTCAGCGCAGCAGAGGTGCCGCAAGTCAAAGGTCGCTCGATGCTGGTCAAGCGCTTGAAGCCCATCCCCGTTGAAGCCGTGGTGCGCGGTTATTTGGCAGGCAGTGGCTGGAAGGAATACCAAGAAGGTCAGCAAGTGTGTGGCGTCAAGTTGCCTGCAGGTTTAAAGAACGCCAGCAAGCTGCCAGAACCGATTTACACCCCTGCCGCCAAAGCCGCGGTTGGCGATCACGACGAAAACATCACCTTTGAAAAAACAGTCGAGATGATTGGCCTCGACCTGGCCTCGCGCATCAAAGACATCAGCATTGCCATCTACAAAGCGGCCAGCGACATTGCGGCCCAAAAGGGCATCATCATTGCCGATACCAAGTTTGAATTTGGCTTGGACGCCGATGGCACCTTGGTCTTGATGGACGAGGTGCTCACGCCCGATTCATCGCGCTATTGGCCCGCAGAAAGCTATGTGGAGGGCGTCAACCCACCCAGCTACGACAAACAGTTTTTGCGCGATTGGCTCGAGGGCGCTTTGGTGAATGGCAAGCCGTGGAACAAAACGCCCCCAGCTCCTCGTTTACCCCGTGAAGTGATTGAAAAGACCTCGGCAAAATACGAAGAAGCGCTGCAGCGATTGACCCGCTAAGTCATCGCGCCCCATTCAGTCATCGGTAATGGCTGAGGCCTTGGGCCAGCGCATCGATTGTTGGAGATGCCTTACATGATCAGTTTGTTTCGCTCTGCGCCCGAGCTCATGGTGCAATATGCCCACTATCACCGCGATCGGCGCAACATTGCCACGCATTTGGTGGGAATCCCCTTGATTGTTTTGTCCATCGGCATGTTGCTGTCTTGGGTGTCTTTGGACATCGCAGGCCAATCCGTCAGCTTGGCCGCTTTGTTGTGGGTGCTGTCGACCCTGTGGTACCTCACGCGTGGCAACCTTCTGTTGGGTTTGGCCACCAGCGTGGTCAATGGTGCTTTGTTTGCTTTGGCCCACACCCCCGAGGCTGCTGCGGGTTGGGGCCTGAATTTGATCTTTGATGCGGCTTGGTTTCCAGGCCTGCTTGTGTTTGTGATCGGTTGGATCATTCAGTTTGTCGGCCACATCTATGAAGGCCGCAAACCCGCCTTTGTAGACGACGTGGTGGGCCTGTTGGTCGGCCCCATGTTTGTGGTGGGTGAGGTATTGATGATGGCTGGCATGCTTCGCAGCATGCACAGCCTCATTGAGGCGCAGGCTGGCGCTACGCGCTGATCAATTCAGCATCATGCTGAGCTTGCGACGGTAGCTCGACACCATGGCCGCTTGCGGGTCTTCTTGCACCGCACTTTTGCCCATGAGTTCAATGCCACCCGCAGATTTGCCCGTGTGATCGGCGCCGCCTTTGGGTGCAACGGGCGTGAGCAATTCCAACATGCCCACCATGGTTTTGCGCGGCGCTTCGTCGTTCCATTTTTTGTCGCGCATGATGATCTCTAAGAGCTCGTCCATGGCGCCTGTCCAGTCATCGCTGGCCAAGAGCAAGCGGGCTTTACCAAAGCGGGCGTCAAAGTCGCGTTTGTTGGCGGCAATGAGTTCGTCAAATTTTTCCAAAGGCCATTGGCCCATGGGGTCGGTGCTGACAAAGTTCAAGGCATCGAGCCATTGCTTCAAAGCTTCGAAGCGCAACTTCAGGGGAATCTGAGACAAGCAGGGCTTTAAAACAGTCTCTGCGTTGTCAAGTTGGCCCATGCTGATGAGCAATTTGACGAGGTCGAAGCGTGCTTCATCGTTCTCAGGGTTGGCTTGGAGGGCCTCGAGCAATTTGGCTTGAGCGGTTTCTAAGTCGCCCGATTCCAAAAGGGCCTCGGCTTCTTGAACCTCGGCTTCGGCCAAGATCTCGTTCTCGCCGGGCACGTGTTTGTCGAGGAACTCGCGCAATTTGCCTTCGGGCACAGCGCCCATGAAGCCATCAACAGGCTGCCCGTTTTTGAGGAGCACGCAGGTGGGAATGCTGCGAATGCCAAAGGCCGCGGCCAGTTGTTGCTCTTGGTCAGAGTCAATTTTGACCAATTTGAAGCGGCCACCGTAGGCTACTTCCATCTTTTCCAAGAGGGGGCCCAAGGTTTTGCAGGGACCGCACCAAGGCGCCCAAAAGTCGACCAAGACAGGTGTGGTCATGGAGGCCGCAATGACCTCGGTTTCAAAAGTTTCTACAGTGACATCAATCATATTTACCAGACCTAAGGGCGAAACCTTAAAATTCAAGGATTCAACTGAATTTCAAATGTGTTTCAAATGAATTTCAGAAGAGACAATTATTCAAATCATATCGACTGCGTTCTGACGCTTCAGCAAAGCCAAACATGACAAATACCGCATCCAAAGCCAAAACACGCATCGGCGTGGTCATGGGGTCCAGTTCCGACTGGGACACGATGCAGCACGCAGTACAGATTCTCCAACAGTTTGGCATTGATCACGAAGCCAAAGTGGTATCTGCCCACAGAATGCCCGACGAAATGTTCAGTTATGCCGAAACAGCCCTTGATCGCGGCTTGTTTGCCATCATTGCCGGTGCCGGTGGCGCAGCGCACTTGCCCGGCATGTTGGCAGCCAAAACGGTGGTGCCCGTCTTGGGCGTGCCCGTGGCCAGCAAACATTTGCAGGGCGTCGATTCACTGCACAGCATTGTGCAGATGCCCAAAGGCATTCCGGTGGCCACCTTTGCCATTGGCGCAGCGGGCGCGGCCAATGCGGCGCTGTTTGCCGTGGCCATGCTGGCGCAAAACGATGCTGCTTTGCAAGCCAAACTAGAGCAATTCAGAAAAGATCAAACGGCTGCAGCACAGGGCATGACCTTGCCACCCGTAGGCGCGGCATGAACGGCATGACAAATTCTGTGTCTTTGTTGCCTGGTGGCAGTGCCGCCTCTTCATCCTCGACTTCCTCAGTTGAACCGCTCACCTTGGGCGTGATGGGTGGTGGTCAGTTAGGCCGCATGTTTGTGCATGCTGCACAAAGCATGGGCTACTTCACAGCCGTGCTCGATCCCGATGCCAACAGCCCAGCGGGCCGAGTCAGCCATCGCCACATTCAAACCAATTACACCGACCCTGCTGGCTTGCAGGCGTTGGCAGCATGCAGTGCCGCCATCACCACCGAGTTTGAAAATGTGCCAGCACCCGCGCTGCGCGAGTTGGCTCAATCGCGCCCGGTTTCACCCGGTGCCGATGCCGTCGCCATTGCACAAGACCGTGCGGCAGAGAAAGCCCACTTTGTAAAGTGTGGCGTGCCTTGCGCGCCTTATGCGGTGATCGAAACAGCCGCGCAACTAGAAGCCGCTGTGTCGGCCAATTTGTTGCCGGGTATTTTGAAAACTGCCCGCATGGGCTATGACGGCAAAGGCCAAGTGCGCGTCAAAGACACTGAAGCTTTGCGCACAGCTTGGCAAGATCTTCAACAAGTGCCTTGCGTGCTTGAAAAAATGTTGCCCTTGGCGCTGGAGTGCTCAGTCATTGTGGCGCGTGGCCGCGATGGACAGATGGTGAATTTTCCGGTGCAACGCAATTTGCATCGTGAGGGCATCCTGGCCGTTACAGAAGTTTATGAAGGGCATCTGACCGAAACTTTGCAAGCGCAAGCAGTCGCTGCGGCTCGCGCCATTGCCGAAGGTGTGAACTATGTCGGTGTGTTGTGCGTCGAGTTTTTTGTGTTGCAAGACGGCAGCATGGTGGTCAACGAAATGGCGCCTCGCCCACACAACAGTGGCCACTACACCTTAGATGCTTGCGACCAATCGCAGTTTGATTTGCAAGTTCGCACCTTGGCGGGTTTGCCTTTGACTCAACCCCGTCAACACAGCGCGGCCATCATGCTCAATTTGTTAGGCGATGTGTGGTTTGATGCGCATAACAACATGCGATTGCCCAATTGGGCTGCCGTGTTGGCTTTGCCTGGCACGCACTTGCATTTGTATGGCAAAACCGAAGCGCGTAAAGCACGCAAGATGGGGCATTTGAATGTGACAGGTGCTTCTGTTGAAAAAGTTCGTGAAGTTGCTTTAAAGGCGGCAGCCATTTTGGGCATTGACGCTTTTTAAGTTGCGCACAAGCCACTTCTGTCATTCTCTTTCATGATCATTTCAGGCAACAATCCCGCGCACGTGCAACAAGCTGCAGAGGCTTTGTGCGCCGGTGAGCTTTTGGGTTTGCCCACCGAAACGGTGTATGGCTTGGCGGCCGATGCCAGCAACGAAAACGCAGTGGCCAAAATTTTCAAAGCCAAAGGCCGGCCTTCCAATCATCCTCTGATTGTTCATGTGGGTTCCACCGAAGAGCTTGCTCATTTTGTGAGCGAAGTGCCGGTGTTTGCTAAGCAGTTGATGGCGCAATTTTGGCCAGGCCCCTTGACCTTGATATTGCCGCGTCGTGAGGGCCAAGCGGCAGCAGCTGCTGGCGGACAAAATTCAGTCGGTGTTCGTTGTCCATCGCATCCAATGGCGCTTGCCGTATTGAAGGCTTGTGCAGCCAAAGGCGTGTGGGGTGTTGCAGCGCCCAGTGCCAATTTGTTTGGCAGAGTCAGTCCTACCAGTGCTTTGCATGTGCAGTCTGAATTTGGCGATTCACTGTTAATTTTGGATGGCGGCGAATGCGATGTCGGCATTGAGTCCACCATCGTTGATTGCACACGGGGTGTGCCCGTGTTGCTCAGACCTGGGCAAATCAGTCGCACCCACATCGAACAAGCTTGTGGCTTGGCCTTGGCCAACCCAGATGCCCTGAACACAGAAGCGCCGCGTGCTTCTGGTACTTTGGAATCGCATTACGCGCCAACCGCCAAAGTGCGCTTGATGAGTGCAGCTGAGTGGCGCAGGGCCTTGGAGGCATTGGGCCCGCACACGCAAAACTTGGCGCTTTGGTCTTTTGAAAAACCATCGCAAGAACTCATGGGTGCTGGCTTGTATTGGCGCGCCATGCCAAAAGAAGCATCGCAAGCTGCGCATGATTTGTTCAGTGTGCTTCGCAACTTTGATGCAAGAGGTGTTCGTACCATTTGGATTGAAGTACCGCCCGATACCCCCGAGTGGGAAGGTGTGCGCGATCGCATTCAACGCGCAGCGGCGTGAGGCCGAAAAAAAACACCCCGAAGGGTGTTTTTAGAGGAGTGCAGTTCAGCTTAGCTTAGAAGCGCATGCCCACACCCAGACTGATACCAATGGGGTTGAGGGTAATGTCCAAGGTTTGACCTGTTGACAAGGTGTTGCGCGTTTTGAGCGGCGTCTTGGTAATGGCACCATCTACAAACCAGCGATCGTCAATTTTGTAAGTGCCACCCAGTTGCATGGTGGCTGCCAATTTGGACTCAATGGAAAGTCGCGTGGGGATCAAGGGCGTGCCGCCTGTCAGGGCAGACAAGGCTGCTGTGCTGTGCTCACTGTCAAACTTGGCATAGGTGATGCCCAATCCCAAATAGGGTCGGAAAATACCGTTGGCTTCACCAAAACGGTACTGCACCATGACGGTGGCTGGAATGGCCTTGGTATCGCCAATTTTGCCAACGCCAGCAATGCTGCCAGCGCCATACAAGTTGTGTTTGAAGGGCAAGGCCAAAGGCAAATCAATGGCCACGTTGTTGCTCAGCATGTAGGTGAGGCCGCCAGCGTATTGCGTGCTGTTGCTGACGCTGGTTTGAACGCCAGGCAAAGAAGGTGCCGACAAAGTGCCGCTGGTGACTTGAGGCGCCAATTGCATGATGCCGCCACGTACCAACCAGCTGCCTTGAGATTGCGCGTGAGCGTTTGTGCCCAGTGTAAGTGCGGAGACTGCTGCCAAGGCAGACAGTGCAAAGCAGAATTTTGTTTTCATGAGAGTTCTCCTTTGCGATGAATTACAGCCAGCCTGCAGTGGCCAAAGATTTGGACACCAATTGGCTTAGCAGTTGATAGCCCAGAGGCGTGGGGTGGAAGCCATCTGAGAAGGCATAGGTTTGCCACCAGTTAGCGCCGCCCGTGGCACCGGCGGGCGGTGTCATAGCTGACAAATTGGCCGCTGTACACGTTTGGAAGTTGTAAGAGGGCAAGCCGTCCGAGCCGACACCCGTGATGGGGCAAGCAGGTGTGGTGACATTGGTCAATCCATATTGAGCAGGGTTGGTCACTTGGTCATTGAAGGCGGTGTAGAAATCGACCAGCACGATGCGTTTGTCGTTGGCAACCAAAGTGGCCAAACGTGAGTTGAAGGCTTCAATCCACGACTTGAACAAAGCCTCCGATTGGGCACGAGCACCGGCACCTGTGGCGCCACCGCCGTATGCAGCAGCAATGCCACTCAGCACCATTTGAAAACGTGGCGTGTTGGTAATGCCTGGCATGTTGAGCAAAGCAATGCGTTGTGCGCCTTTGTCCAAAGCGCTAACCTTGATACTGGCGTAAAACTTGTCGGCCAAGGCCACCATGTAGGCGCCGCCTACCTGGGCCAAGCCAGCTTGTCCACCGGCCAGCATAGGCGCCAATGTGCCAGCAGGAATCAGGGTGCCTGCCATGGCCGCAAAGCCAGCGCCTCCATCTTTGGCCGCGCCCAAATAGGCGCCGACCAAGTCGGCCGCATCGTTGCCGCCGCCATCAATCAGCAGCAAATCGGAGCTGCTGTAATTGCCGGCAGCACTGGCCACTTGCAATTGGTAAGTGATGGAGAAGGGCGATGCACCGGCGCCGGTTTGGGGGTTGATGTTGTTGATGCGACCACCGCCCACAGCGTAGCTAGAACAGCCAGGCACGACCGAGAAGGGTGCGGCGGCGGCACCGGTGTATTTGAAGAAGTTGCACAGCTGGGGTGTGCCTAACAAGGCGGCAATGCGTTCAGTCCAAACGGTATTGGGCTCGCTGCTGCTGTCTTGTACAGAAAAGATACGGCCGTTGGTGGGAATGCCTTTGAACACGCCGCTATCGGCCAGGCTGTCGCCCATGACTTTGACGGATGTGATGTTGGCAAGTTTGCTGGTTTGATCGGCGCCACCACCACCGCAACCGGCCAGAATGGCTGCGGCAGCTGTGCTAAGCAGTGCCAGTTTCCATGTCATGGATTTCATCGTTTACCTCTTTGCTTGTCTCGAAGACGAATTAAAAAAAAGAACGCCCGTTCTTTTCAGGTCATCTTAATCAGTGGTGAGGCTTGAGGTGATGGGGTAATTACCAGTCGTGCTATGACTTTTTTTGATCGCTGACAGCCCACTCCAGAAGTTTGTCCATGGCGGGTCTTGCGGCGTTGGCATTGGCGTAATTGACGATGACCACAAACACATAACGTTGCCCGCTCAAGCCTTCTGCATAGCCCGCCAAAGAGGCCACATCACGCAGGCTGCCAGATTTAAGCTGCGCGCGGCCAATGGCCACAGAATTGGGCAAGCGGTCTTTCAAGCGCGAGACTGTGCCATCGACACCTGCGATGGCCAAAGACTTTTGCAGCGCACTGGCGTAGGGGCTGTGTGCGGCGAATTGAAGCAGCGCAGCGATGGCTTGTGCACTGCTGCGTTCTTCGCGTGACAAGCCCGAGCCGTTTTCTAGAACAGGCAGCGTTTGGTCTTTCAAGTGCTGTTGCCACCATTGCAATACGGTTTGACGCGAGGCTTCAAAGTTGCCTGGCCCCTGCTGGCTGGACAAGGTTAAAAACAACTGTTGGGCCATGACGTTGTTGGACAGCTTGTTGATGTCGGCCACGATCTCTGATAACGGCAATGAGGGGGCTTCGTGCCAAAGGCTCGACCGAGAAGGCAAAATGCCATCGCGCACTTGACCGCTTAATTTGCCACCGGCTTGAAGCCACATGGCTTGCACCATGCGGGGGGCAAAGGTGTGGGGTTGCACATAGGCCACAGGCCATTTTTGCTCGCCACATGCGCTTGGGTAGGCACCAGCAAAGCGGACTTGGTCGGCATTTGAAAAGTCGGCCTTGAGTTGGCTGCGCCAATCTTGGCAGGGGGCATTGGACAACGGCACTGACGTGGGCCATTGAACGTTGCGCAAAGGCGGTTCAAAGTCAATTTTGGCTTCACCGCGAACGGTGTCTGGTGTGAATTTGAACAACATGGCACTGAAGTTCAGCAGCAAGCCTTGAGGGGCGACGTTGTAGGGGCGCAAAGGCTCGTCGTCAAAACTGGCGGGGTTGCGTGCCGGCAAATTGAACACGCTGCCATCCAAAATGATGTCACCACGAACCTCGCGCAGGCCTTTTTGCAAAACCTCATCGATCAAGGTTTGCAAACGCTCGACCACCAATTTGGGATCGCCGCTGCCTTTCAAGTACAAATTGCCGTACAGCACACCGTCTTTGACGGGGCCATCTACGAACACACGATTGCGCCAAGTGAAGTCGGGCCCCAACATCGACAAACCCGCCGAGGTGGTGATCAGTTTCATGACAGAGGCGGGATTCATCTCTGCGCTGGCGCGATGGCTCAAGCGCGGTTGAGGTGCAGGTGCTTGCGGGCTTGCTTGAACGGGCGTTACCAAGACGCTGACCGCATGGAGCGGAATGTTGGCCTGCTTGAAAGCCAAGCCAATGCCGGGCGGTAAGTTGTCTTTGGGCGCTTTGGCGGTAGGCGTTTTCACTTGCACTTGCGCTTGTGCTTGTGCTTGTGCTTGTGCTTGTGCTTGTGCTTGTGCACCCAAGCTGA
>CAZJAL010000005.1:0-33254 GCA_964544175.1 uncultured Limnohabitans sp. | reverse complement strand
GCTTGTGCTTGTGCTTGTGCTTGTGCTTGTGCTTGTGCTTGTGCACCCAAGCTGAGGCAGAGGCTGGCACTGAACCATACCAAGATGGCAGCAATGGGTTTGAAAAAGAAAATCTTGCGCATGCTTGAAGTCTAGCCGTCTCTCAATGCACTTGTGATTTTCAGGTGCCATTGACTACCGAGTCAGGACGTATCATTGGCGCATGGCTTTTTCCCCTCAAACTGTTGGTCGTCTGGCGGCTGTGATCACCGTCCTCATCTGGACATCCTTCATCATCGTGGCCCGTGCGTCTGCATCGCATGTTTTGTTGCCACTGGACATTGCGTGCGCGCGCATCATTGGCGCCAGCAGCATCTTGCTGCCATGGGCATGGTGGATGATGCGTGAGCAGCGTCAAAGGGGCGAGAAAGTCGGCTCTTTGTGGGGCTTGTCACCCTTGCCTTTGCGCATCACGGTTCAGGCAGGCTTCTTTGGCGGCTTCTTGTACGCCGTGCTGGCCTATATTGGTTTCTTTTACGCACCAGCGGGCCATGCCTCGGTCTTGATGCCGGGCAGCTTGCCGCTTTGGACCACCTTGTTGATGTGGCTCTTCTTGCGGGAACAAATTGGCATGAACCGCGCCATTGGCCTCTTGATGATTGTGTGCGGCGATGTGCTGGTGGGCGGCATGAGCTTGCTCAAAGCGTTTGAAGGTGGCGTGGTCTGGATTGGCGATGTGCTGTTCATGACGGCGGCGCTTTGCTGGTCGGCTTATAGCGTCACGGTGCGCCGTTATGGTTTGGACGCTGTGCGAGCCACCATGGCCATCACAGCATTCGCTCTGGTTTGTTTTGTGCCAGCCTACACGTTGTTGGTCAATGTGGGTTTGTTGGAGAGCCACATGTCGCAAGCTTCTTGGGCAGAAATTGTGTTTCAAGCCGTCTTTCAAGGCGTCGGCTCGGTGGTGATTTCTGGCATTACCTTTACCCAAATGATTCGCTCTTTCGGCCCTGTCAAATCCACCATGATCACAGCCCTGGTGCCAGGCTTGTCTGCCTTGGGCGCAGTGGTGTTTTTGGGCGAGCCCTTGTCTTGGAACTTGTGGGTGGGCTTGGCGTTGGTCACAGGCGGCATTTTGTTTGGCGTACGGCAAGCCATGGCCAAGCCTTGATCTGTGGTTCACCATTTCATTTTTTGACATGACACAGCATTTGAAATTTTTGGCGTTTGAAACCAGTACCGACATGATGTCGGTGGCCCTCAGTCATGGCGATCAAACCTGGCACCTGCATACAACAGGCGGCCCCAATGCTTCTGCGCAATTGATTCCCAGCATTCATCAGTTGTTGGCCCAAGCGCAGTTGCAATTGACAGACCTCACGGCATTGGTGATTGGTCAAGGCCCAGGCTCATTTACCGGTCTTCGCACGGCCTGTTCGGTGGCGCAGGGGCTGGCGCTGGGTGCACACTTGCAAGTGATTCCTGTTGACACTTTGATGGTGGTCGCAGAAGACGCGCGTAGCAGCTTGCAGGGCACACTGTCCGCACCCATGGGTGTTGTGATGGACGCTCGCATGGGCGAAGTCTATGGTGGTGCTTACGAGTGGCAAGCCCACAAGGGCCAGTGGCAAACCACAATCCCTTTGCAGGTTGGCCCACCTGGTCAAGTGGCCCATGCGCTGATCACGCAACATGCTGCCACCAATGTGTTGGCGGGCAATGGCTTTGAGGTCTATCCCGACGCCTTTTCACAAGCCTTTGATGATGCATCGATAACCCAAGGCGCCGCAACTGTAAGGTGTGTACCGGCAGTACCGCATGCACTGGCTTTGCTTCGTTTGGCCCCTGCCTTGTGGGCTGCCGGCAAAGCGGTTGAGCCAGAAGAGGTACAACCGCTCTACATTCGTGACAAAGTGGCGCAAACCACAGCCGAGCGCAATGCGATCAAAGCAGCCAAAGAGAACAAAGAGGCTAAGGCTGATAGCCCCCTGCCTGACGCTACATGACATCAGATGCACTGAGCAAGTTGCCAACGCCAACCGACCTCGCGGTTCAGTGGGCGCCACTGACCGAAATGGACTTGGAGTTGGTCGTGGCCATTGAAAAGCAATGCTATTCGCATCCCTGGTCTTTGGGCAACTTTAAAGACGCGTTGAAGGCGGGCAATTGGACGCAAGGCTTGAAAACTGATGGGGCCTGGATTGGCTATTTCGTAGCCATGTCTGTGTTGGACGAGGTGCATCTGTTGAACATCACAGTAGCGCCCGCTTTCCAGCGCCAAGGCTGGGCCCGCTGCCTGATGCAGGCTTTGTCATTGTGCGCGCATACGCATCAGGCGACCAGTCTTTGGCTGGAAGTGCGCCAGAGCAATGTACGCGCGCTGAAGCTCTACACCGCCTTTGGCTTCGAGCAAGTGGGCGTTCGAAAAGATTACTATCCTGCCGGCAGAAACCAACGCGAAGCAGCGGTGGTGATGCGCTTGGCACTAAACTCTAGCCAATGACTGACACGAACGACATTGATATACGCTTCGAATTAGACGATCGCCAACGGGCCATGTTGGCCGAGATGGGCGTGCGTGTGTGGATGCCCAAGTCAAAGCAACAAGCGGCATACGAGCCAGCGGTGGCTGTGCAAACGGCCCCGTCTGAACCCGTTCGTCTTGCCACGGCAGCCGTTGCGGTTGCCGCAAAACCCATTGCACCAGCGCCCAAGATGATGTCAGTGCCGGTAGTAGACATTTCAGCGCTACCCGAGGGCATTGCGCACATGGATTGGCCTGCGTTGCAAGCGGCAGTCTCGTCGTGCACTGGCTGCGGTTTATGCCAAGGTCGTCAACAAGCGATTCTGGGTGAAGGTCCGGCCACCGCCGATTGGATGGTGGTGGGCGATGCACCGGGCGAAGACGAAGACAAAGCGGGCACCAGCTTTGCCGGCCCTGCAGGTCAATTGCTGGACAACATGTTGAAGGCCCTTGGGCTGCCTCGTTCAGAGGTTTACTTGACGCATGCATTGAAGTGCCGCACGCCATCGGGCCGCAGCGCCAGTGCAGTCGAGGTGTCACATTGCGCGTCTTACTTGAGCAGACAGGTGGCCTTGGTGCAACCCAAAGTGATCTTGGCCATGGGCCGCATTGCTGCTTTGGCGCTGTTGCAAAGCACCGAGCCTTTGGGCAAGTTGCGGTCTGAAGTACAAAGCTTTCAAGGTGTGCCCGTGGTCGTTACGTATCCGCCAGCTTACTTGCTGCGCAACCAAGCTGACAAAGCCAAGGCTTGGGCCGATTTGTGCGTGGCGGCCAGCATGGTTCAGGCCTGAATTTCAGGCTGAAGCTGTTGCTGGCTTTGCTGGCCACAGCACACTGGCGATCGACACCACCATCAAACCCATGGCAGCCCAGTCTTGCCAATGCAGCGTTTCGCTCAGTGCCCAAGCGCCGCTGAACACGCCCAAAATGGGAATCATCATGACGCTCAGTGTGGAGGCCACAGGTGGCAAACTGCGCGCCAAATAAAACCATGCTGCATGCGCAAAGCCAAACACCAACACGGCGTTGTAGAGAATGGATGCCCAGTGTGTGGCACTGGGTTCTTGCCAGCGATCGAACTCAAATGCAAATGCTAAAATGCCCATGACCACGGTGGTCATGGCGGTCATCCAAAATGACAGGGTCAGGGTGGGCAATGGGATGCTGGTGCGGCGAAGCAATTGCGTGCCTAAAGCCCATGTACTGGCCGCTATCAGGGCCAAAACGACACCCACAGGTTTGCCCGTGAGGTTGGACAACTCGTGCCAAAGCAACAACACCACGCCTAAGGCAGCGGCGGCCACGCCTCCCCAGGCGCGTTTGGCCAGTTGATTTTTAAACACCCAAGCACCAATCAGCGCTGAGAAAATGGGCATGGTGTAACCCAAGATGGCCGAACGGCCACTGGACAAATATTGCACGGCCAAAATGATCAGGGCATGCCAGATGAACATGTTGAAAATGGCCAGCACCAACAGTTCACGCCAATAGAGTCTAGGAATTTGAAAAGGCACTTTCATGGCCCATAAGCCGAGGCCCAACACAGGTGTACCAATTAACAAGCAGATGAAGCGAAAGGTCAGAGGCGGAAAGCCCGTGACGCCCATCTTCATGATGGGCCAGTTCAGGCCCCAGACGACTGTTAAAAGGGCCAGGATCAGCCATTGGCGTGGGGTGAGAGAGTGCATAGGCCAATCTTAGGGGCAAATGAACGATGGCGTTTGAACGCTTAAAATCTGGGCATGACCTTCTTAGAACAACTGCAAGGCGCCGAGCGCCAAAACGGCTCCCTGTTGTGCGTGGGCTTGGACCCTGAGCCCAGCAAATTCCCTGCGGGCATGAAGGGCGACGCCAGCAAGATCTATGATTTTTGCGCGCAAATTGTCGATGCCACGGCCGATTTGGCCATTTCGTTCAAACCGCAAATTGCTTACTTTGCGGCCTACCGCGCCGAAGACCAGTTGGAAAAACTCATGGAACACATGCGCCGCAACGCGCCCCATGTGCCCGTCATTTTGGATGCCAAGCGTGGCGACATTGGCTCTACCGCGGAGCAATATGCCAAAGAAGCTTTTGAGCGTTATGGTGCCGACGCTGTGACCTTGTCACCCTTTATGGGTTTTGACTCTGTGCAGCCTTATTTGAAATACCACGGCAAAGGCGCGTTCTTGTTGTGCCGCACCTCCAACCCGGGCGGCGATGATTTGCAGAACCAACGTTTGGCGTCTGTAGAAGGCCAGCCTTTGATGTACGAACACATTGCGAAGTTGGCGCAAGGCCCTTGGAACTTGAACGGTCAATTGGGCTTGGTGGTGGGTGCCACTTACCCCGCAGAAATTGAACGTGTGCGCAGTTTGGCGCCCACTTTGCCCTTGCTCATTCCCGGTGTGGGTGCGCAAGGTGGCGATGCGGTGGCCACCATCAAGGCCGGTTATCGACAAAGCAATGGCGTTACCACGGGTGCCGTCATTGTGAATTCCTCGCGCGCTATTTTGTATGCGTCATCGGGCGATGATTTTGCACAAGCCGCGCGCAAAGAAGCCATGCGCACACGCGATGTTTTAAAGGCCGCAGCGCAAAGCTGATTTATTTATCTAACAGCCGTTTTAAATAACGGCCAGTGAAACTGTTGGGGTTTTGCGCTAGCGTTTCAGGTGTGCCTACGCCCACAACGGTGCCACCGCCAGAGCCACCTTCAGGCCCCATGTCGATCAACCAGTCGGCAGTTTTGATCACATCCAAGTTGTGCTCAATCACCACAATGGTGTTGCCTGCATCACGCAGTTGGTGCAACACTTTGAGCAGCAGCGCAATGTCGGCAAAGTGCAAACCAGTGGTGGGCTCATCCAAGATGTACAGCGTACGACCGGTGTCGCGCTTAGACAATTCCAAAGCCAACTTCACGCGTTGTGCTTCACCGCCCGACAAGGTGGTGGCTGCTTGGCCCAAGCGGATGTAGCTCAAACCCACATCGAGCAAAGTTTGCAACTTTCGGGCAATGGCGGGCACGGCGCTGAAGAATTCGTAGGCCGCTTCAACAGTCATGTCTAGCACTTGGGCAATGTTCTTGCCCTTGTACAAAATTTCTAAAGTCTCGCGGTTGTAGCGTTGACCATGGCACACGTCGCAAGGTACATACACATCGGGCAAGAAGTGCATTTCCACTTTCACCATGCCGTCGCCTTGACACGCTTCGCAGCGGCCCCCGCCATTGGAAGCATTAACGTTGAAGCTGAAGCGGCCTGGGCCATAACCGCGCTCGCGCGCTGCAGGTACTTCGGTCATCAGGTCGCGAATGTGGGTGAACAAACCGGTGTACGTGGCGGGGTTGCTGCGGGGTGTGCGGCCAATCGGCGACTGATCGACATTGATCACTTTGTCAAAGTGGTACAGACCCAAAATGTCTTCGTGTGCAGCAGGCTCATCGTGTGCACGGTGAATGCTGCGCGCCGCTGCGGTGTACAAAGTTTCGTTCACCAGCGTTGATTTGCCAGAACCCGAGACGCCTGTGACACATGTGAGCAAGCCTACGGGAAAGGCAACGCGCACGTCTTTCAAGTTGTGACCTGTGGCGCCCACAATTTCAATGAAATCTTTGCCAGGTGCATTGCGCTTGGCTGGCACTTCAATGGTTTTGCGGCCAGATAAATACTGGCCTGTCAAAGAGTCAGGTGCTTGCAAAATTTCTTCGCAGGTACCTTGCGCCATGACGCGACCGCCGTGCACACCGGCCCCTGGGCCCATGTCGATCACATGGTCGGCAATGCGGATCATGTCTTCGTCGTGCTCGACCACCAGTACGCTGTTGCCAATGTCGCGCAAATGCTGAAGCGTGCCAATGAGGCGGTCGTTGTCGCGCTGGTGCAAACCAATGCTGGGCTCGTCCAGCACATACATCACCCCTGTGAGGCCTGAACCAATTTGGCTGGCCAAGCGAATGCGTTGGGCTTCACCGCCCGACAAGGTGTCGGCGCTGCGGTCCAAGCTCAAATAATTCAAACCCACGTCGTTCAAAAACTTCAAACGCGAACCAATTTCACGCACCACTTTGTCGGCAATCTCGGCTTTGGCACCTCTCAATTGCAAGCTTTGGAAATAAGTTTGGGCCTCACCCAAAGTGACATGGTTCACTTCGTAAATGGCGCGCGCTTGACTGCCTTCGCCCACACGCACATGACGTGCTTCGCGGCGCAAACGAGTGCCCTTGCAATCAGAGCAAGCATGGTGGCTGCGCATGCGCGCCAAGTCTTCGCGCACCACACTGGAGTCGGTTTCTTTGAATCGACGTGTGAGGTTGGGAATGATGCCTTCGAACGGGTGCTTCTTGCTCACGCGTTTACCTTGCGACGCACCCGACTCCACGATGTAACTGAACTTGATGTTTTCTTCACCAGAGCCCCAGAGAATGACGTGACGCACGGTGTCGGGCAAAGACTCGAATGAAGCTTCCACATCGAATGCGTAATGCTTGGCCAAACTCTCCAGCATGCTGAAATAAAAACCATTGCGACGGTCCCAGCCTTTGATGGCGCCACTGGCCAAGCTCAAAGAAGGAAATGCCACGACGCGGTCGATGTCAAACACTTCGGTGGTGCCCAAGCCATCGCAGGTGGTGCAAGCGCCCATGGGCGAGTTGAACGAAAACAAGCGCGGCTCAAGTTCGGCAATGGAGTAATGACAAACCGGACATGCAAACTTGGCGTTGAACATGTGCTCTTTGTCAGTGTCCATTTCAACCGCCACGGCGCGTTGCTCGGCCAAACGCAAAGCCGCTTCAAAACTTTCTGCAATTCGCTGGCGCAGTGCATCGCGGGCTGGCGCTTCGGCTTCATGGCGAATTTTGAGGCGGTCGACCACCACATCGATGTCGTGCTTTTCGGTTTTCTTCAAGGTGGGCAAGTTTTCCACTTCGAAGGTTTCGCCGTTGATGCGAAAGCGCACATAGCCTAGTGCTTGCATCTGCTCGAAGACTTTTTCAAACTCGCCTTTTCGTTCGCGCGCAATGGGCGCCACGATCATGAGGCGTGTGTCTTCGGGCAATTCCAAAACAGCATCGACCATTTGACTCACGGTTTGCGCTTGCAACGCCAAGTTGTGGTCGGGGCAATAGGGTGTGCCGGCACGTGCAAACAACAAACGCAGGTAATCGTGAATCTCGGTCACGGTGCCCACCGTGGAACGCGGATTGTGACTGGTGGCTTTTTGCTCAATGGAGATGGCGGGCGACAGACCCTCGATCAAATCCACATCTGGCTTGTCCATCAGTTGCAAAAACTGACGCGCGTAGGCCGACAAGCTTTCAACATAACGGCGCTGACCTTCGGCATACAAAGTGTCAAATGCCAAGCTGGATTTGCCGGAGCCGCTAAGGCCCGTGATCACCACCAGTTGGTTGCGCGGAATGTCGAGGTCGATGTTTTTGAGGTTGTGGGTGCGCGCACCGCGCACGCTGATGTGCGTTTGGCGCAGGGCGCTGGCCAAGTAGGCGCCATCACTGGCATCAGATTCACTGAACCCGTCTTCACCGGCCGTCTGCGCGGCTTCTTGTTTTGCGGCCGCCAATTCGGCTTCTAACAGACGAACTTTTTCTCTGGCTATTGCCAAAGCGGTCAAACTAGCGGGGGCGTTGGGAGCGTTCAAAATCGAGGTGCCAGACAAAACCCTCGATTATCGCTAAAGACCGGCGTTCTGTCTGTTGCCCAACTTCAAGCGTAGCTTTCTTTGTGCCCTTGAAATGAAAAAAGCCAGCATCAGCTGGCTTTTTTGAGGGCTGTGCGCAGAAGCGCAAAGCGGAAGCTTCAAAAGCGCTAAAAAATTAGGCTTTCTTGGCGTAGGCATTGCACCAGCCGGCGCCGGCCACTTGCTTGCCAGCAAACAGAGGGCAACCGCCAGCTGCGTCAGTGGCTTTGCCTTGGTACAAAGCGCAGTTGCTGCACTTTTGGCCAGCTGCGTACTTGGGGTTTTTGACTTTGGTCGCATCTGCAGCGTAGGCCAAAGCAGCGGCTTGTGGGTCTTTTTCGTTCACCATGGCTTGGGCCATGGCTTGGGTGGCGGCCAAAGCAGAGCCGCCCAAAGCGACTTGCATCATGAAAACGCGACGGTTGGTTTGTTTCATAAAAACTCCAGTGAGGTTGGTAATAATCTAAACGGGTGGATATTAACTTCAAAAAAACTTGAGCGTTGAAGTCAAGTTTTCAAACGGGCCTGCATTTATTCAGTTGCGCATGACTTTTTGGGCAAATCGCTGCGAATCAGGGACAATCGGCAGGAAGACACCAGACCTATGACCGCACCAATTTCCAACACATCTACGCCTGTAATGGCAGCTTCCGAGGCGAGCGTGGCGTCAAAAATGACCTCTTTGGAGAAGCGATCTAGTTTTTCTCTGGCGTCCATTTACGCCCTGCGCATGCTGGGGTTATTTGTCGTGTTACCGGTTTTTGCCTTGGAGGCAGCCAAGTATCCAGGCGGCAACGATGCGGGCTTGGTGGGTTTGGCCATGGGCATCTATGGCCTCACGCAAGGGGCCTTGCAGATGGTCTTTGGCGCGGCTTCAGACAAGCTGGGGCGTAAAAAAGTCCTCGTCTTTGGGTTGCTGATTTTTGCGGCTGGCAGTTTTGTTGCAGCTGCAGCAGACTCTCTTATGGGCCTGATAGTGGGTCGATCCTTACAAGGCGCAGGAGCCGTTTCCGCGGTGGTCACAGCCTTGTTGGCCGATCAAACCCGTGATGTGGTCAGAACCAAGGCCATGGCCTTGGTCGGTGCCAGCATTGGCCTCATGTTCGCTTTGTCCTTGATCTTGGCGCCCGCCCTCAGCGCCGTGGCGGGTTTGTCGGGTTTGTTCATGCTCACTGGCGTCTTGGCGTTGGGTGGGGTGGCCGTGGTCGTTTGGGGCGTTCCGCCCGAATCAAGCGCCCCTGTTGCAGCGCCCAAGGGCAGTTTGAGGGAAGTGCTGACGCACATACCTTCTCTTCGGAACAACCTGGGCGTCTTTGTTCTTCATGCTGTTTTATTGGCCATGTGGGTGGCGGTGCCGCAGATGTTGGTGGATGCGGGCTTGTCCAAAGAGCACCATTGGTGGGCCTATTTGCCCGCTGTGACTTTTGGTTTCTTGGTCATGGGCAAAACCCTCTTTCCCCTTGAGCGCAAAGGCTACTTGCGCGCTGTGTTCTTAGGCTCGGCCATGGTCATTGTACTGGTGATGTTCAGTTTGGCGTTGGTGGCTGGCGCTACGCCTAATTTGTGGTGCATGGTCGCCATTCTGTGCGTTTTCTTTTCCGCCTCCAATATTTTGGAAGCCTGCCAACCCAGCATCGCTTCGCGTGCGGCCCCACCTCATGCGCGCGGCATGGCCATGGGCTTTTACAACACCTTGCAGTCGCTGGGCTTTTTTGTCGGTGGCGCCGCTGGTGGTGCCCTCATGAAAGCTGGGGGCGCAACGGTTTTGTTCGGGGTTTGCGGCTTGGCCACTTTAATCTGGCTTTTGCTTGCATGGTTCATGGAACCCATTGAAGCACCGGCCCGCTAACAAGCATAATTGCAACCTACACACCAAGCGTTTTCAAGGAAATAAGATGGCTTCAGTCAACAAAGTAATTCTGATCGGCAACTGTGGCCGTGACCCCGAAATTCGTTACCTTCCCTCCGGCCAGGCCGTGGCCAATGTCAGCATTGCCACCACCAGCCGCCGCAAAGACCGCACCTCTGGCGAAACCGTCGAAGACACTCAGTGGCACCGCGTCACTTTTTACGACCGCCTGGCCGAAATCGCTGGCGAATACGTCAAAAAGGGCCGTCCTATTTATGTGGAAGGTCGTCTGAAGTACGGTAAATACACCGACCAAGCCGGCGTCGAAAAGAACACAGTCGACATCATTGCCACCGAACTCCAATTGCTCGGCGGCCGTGAAGGCATGGGCGCCCCTAGCGGTGGCGACGAAGACGGTGGTGCACCTGCCCGCCGTCCAGCGGCTGCGCCCCGTCCAGCGGCCAGTGCCCCGGCCAATCGCCCAGCGGCGGCTGCCAAGCCTGCCAGTGGTTTTGACGATATGGACGACGACATTCCTTTTTAAGCCACATTCGCAGCTAAAAAAGTCAAAAGCCTGCCCAAGTTGCAGGCTTTTTTGTAAGCCTTTGTATACCCCATGGGGTATATGTTAAGATGGCACTTTCGTTGGAGACGACATGAAAAAGAGATTTGTAAACCCATCACGCCGTACGCTGATAAATGCCACGTTGGCCGTTGGCTTAAGTCTTGGCGTGACTTCAAGCTTTTCGCAAACGACCACTGCAGTTGTTGGCCCCGCTGTAAAAGTTGTGGCAGTTGGCCAAAAGTCTGTTGCCAATTACAGCGACATCGATGGCGTGGTTGAAGCCGTCATGCAAAGCACCTTGTCGTCTCAAATTCCTGGCCGAGTGCTCAGCTTAAACGTCAAAGCGGGTGACCGCGTCAAGGCGGGCCAAGTATTGGCCACGATTGACGACAGAGAAACACAAACGGGTGTGCTCCGAAGCCAAGCGCAATTGCAGCAAAGCGATGCAGAGTTGCGCCAACTGCAAATTGCTTTGAAGCGCACACAAGAATTGAAGACACAGGGCTTTGTCAGTTCTGCAGCCCTCGATTTGGCGGAGGCTCAATACAAAGCGGCTCAAGCAAGCCGTGACAGCGCCGGTGCCGCTACAGCTCAGGCCAAAGTAACGCAGTCATTTTCAAAAGTCTCAGCACCCTACGACGCTTGGGTCTTGGAAACATCTGCACAAGCAGGCGATTTGGCGCTGCCAGGTAAGCCGCTGATAACGATCTATGCGCCGCAACCTTTGCGCGTTGTTGTGCAATGGCCAGCGTCACAGAAAAGCTCTTTGCCAAAATTGAATGACATTCAAATTCAATCGGGATCAGAAACCTTCAAGCCTGTGGCCATGCAAATCATGCCCAACGCCGATGGCATCAGTCAAACCATTGGCATCAAATTGGATTTGCCGCGTACAGGCGCAGTTGTCAATGCATCTCCAGGTCAGCAAGTTCAGGTGCGAATTGCCGGGGCGGCGCAAGCCAAAGGCTTGGTACCTAAATCGGCCATCTTGCGCAGGGGTGAAATTACGGCTGTGTATGTTGCCCAAGAAAATGGCTTTGCCATGAAGTTGGTACGCTTGGGCGCCGACCATGGCAGTGCCGGTGTTGAAATTTGGGCAGGTCTTAAAGACGGCGACTTGATTGCAATAGATGCTGTGCAAGCCGGGATGAGAGGCGCACATGTCGCAAAATAACTTGCCCCATCAGGCGTCTGCGCATCAGACGCAGCAACAGTCGAGCACCCATCAATTTGGTTTTGCTGGCCAACTGGCCGCCAAGTTTCAAAACAACGCACTGACACCTTTGCTGGCCATCGTGGCCTTGCTCATGGGCTTATTTGCCGTCTTGGTCACACCGCGCGAAGAAGAGCCACAAATCAATGTGACCATGGCCAATGTGCTGATACCGTTTCCGGGTGCCAGCAGCGAAGATGTTCAAAACAAAGTTGCAAGACCTGCTGAACAAGTCCTAGGTCAAATTGCGGGCATTGAGCACACCTATTCGGTATCGCGCCCTGGCATGGCGGTGTTGACGGTGCAATTCCAAGTGGGCGTGCCGCGCACAGATGCCCTGGTGCGTTTGTACGATGTGCTCAATGCCAATCAAAACTGGTTGCCACGTGACCTCGGCGCCTTGCCGCCCATTGTGAAACCCAAAGGCATTGACGATGTGCCTGTCTTGGCTGTTACGTTGTGGGGCAAAGATGCGCCTTCAGCTTTGGAGCTAGAGCGTGTGGCGCGCAGTCTTGAAATGGACTTAAAGCAAGTTAAGGGCACACGCGAAGTTCAAACCATTGGCGGACCGGGTCGTGCGGTGCAAGTGAACTTGAACCCAACGCGCTTGCGTGAACGTGGCCTGGACTTGCTGAGTGTGCAGGCCGCACTGGCAGGTGCCAATGCCATTGCACCTTCGGGCCATGTTATGAGTCCGAACAATCCAGCAGGTCAGCGCATCAACATTGAAACCGGCAACTTTTTTGAATCAGCCAACGATGTGGCCGATGTGGTGGTGGGCGTACACGCTGGCAAGCCCATCTACTTGAAAGAAGTGGCGCGAATTGAAGAGGGTGCACAACAAGCACAGCAATATGTGAGCTACTTGCCAGGTACGTCGCAAGTCGATTTGAAGGGACAGATGTACCCTGCAGTCACTTTGACCGTGACCAAAAAACCAGGTGAAAACGCAGTCGATGTGGCCCGTGCGGCCCGCGCACGCGTGGACCAAATGCGCAACACCGTGTTGCCGCAAGGCATTGAAGCCACCATCACGCGCGACTATGGCGAAACCGCTGCCGAAAAAGCCAACAAGCTGATTCAGAAGTTGGCCTTTGCCACAGCCTCGGTCATTTTGTTGGTAGGTTTGGCACTGGGCAAACGAGAAGCTGTGATTGTGGGCGGTGCGGTCATCTTGACCTTGACGGCCACCTTGTTTGCCAGCTGGGCATGGGGCTTCACACTCAACCGAGTCAGCTTGTTTGCGCTGATATTTTCCATTGGTATTTTGGTGGACGATGCCATTGTGGTGGTGGAAAACATTCACCGCCATCAACAGTTGTATCCAGGTAAATCACTCAAAGAAATCATTCCCGAGGCTGTGGATGAAGTGGGCGGTCCCACCATTCTGGCCACGCTGACTGTGATTGCGGCTTTGTTGCCCATGGCTTTTGTGTCAGGCCTCATGGGCCCTTACATGAGCCCCATTCCCATCAACGCCAGCTTAGGCATGGCCTTGTCTTTATTAATTGCGTTTACCGTCACGCCATGGTTGGCATTGAAGTGGATGAAGTCGCATCATGGTGGCAACGCTCACGCAGCACCGCATGAGACATCGCATGCACCTGCCACTGGCTTTGCGGCGCGTTTGCCTGAATTGTTTGGCCGCATTTTGCGCCCCTTCTTAAACAGCAGCCGCCAGCGTTGGAAACTGTTGGGCGGTATTGTGCTGGCCATGGCCCTGTCAGTGGGCTTGGCGGGTGTGCAGTGGGTTATTTTGAAAATGCTACCCTTTGACAACAAGAGCGAATTTCAAGTGGTGATTGACATGCCTGCTGGCACACCTTTAGAAAATACCGCTTCTGCTTTGCAAGAGATGGGCACATTCTTAGCGCAGCAAAAAGAAGTCTTGGATGTGCAGTCGTATGCGGGCACTGCCAGCCCCATCACCTTCAATGGTTTGGTGCGCCAATATTATTTGCGCGCCGATGCCGAGCAAGGCGACTTGCAAGTTAACTTGGTAGACAAACACCAACGCTCTGAAAAGAGCCACGCCATTGCCCAGCGCCTTCGTCCAGCGTTAGAAAAAATTGCGGCCACGCACGGCGCCAACATCAAGGTGGTGGAAGTGCCGCCTGGCCCACCCGTGATGAGCCCGCTGGTGGCCGAAATTTATGGCCCCGATGAAGCGGGTCGCCAGGCCTTGGCAGCCAACGTCGCCAAAGCCTTTGCCAAAACGCCAGGCATTGTGGGCGTTGACACGTCTCTTAAGGCCGATGCGCCAAGGCAGTGGTTGCAAGTGCGCACCCAACGTGCCGAAACACTGGGCATACCTGTCAGTGCCATCGCGCGAACTGTGCAGGGCAGCTTGCAAGGGGTCGATGCTACCTACATGCGCAATGACAGCAGCAAAATGCCTGTGCCAGTGCGATTGCAACTTCCATTGCAATCGCAGGTGGGTTTGAAAGATGTGTTGGCCATGCCCATGCGCGCGGCCAATGGTCAACTTGTGCCGTTGTCTGAGTTGGTCGAAATCAAAACGGAAGTGATTCAAAAACCGCTGTTCACCAAAGACTTGCTGCCCGTGAGTTATGTGATGGGCGACATGGCCGGTTCACAAGACTCGCCACTCTATGGCCTCTTTGGCATTCGCGCCAATATGAAAGAGGCAGCACTGCCAGGCCAAGGTGAATTGGGTGAGTACTGGATTCAACAACCCAGCGACACTTACCGCGAGTACGCCGTGAAGTGGGATGGCGAATCGCAAATCACCTACGAAACATTCCGCGACATGGGTGCCGCCTACGGCGTGGGCTTGATCTTGATTTACTTGTTGGTGGTGGCGCAGTTCAAAAGCTACCTCACGCCCTTGGTCATCATGGCGCCCATTCCGCTCACCATGATTGGTGTGATGCCTGGACACGCTTTGTTGAATGCGCAGTTCACAGCCACTAGCATGATTGGCATGATTGCTTTGGCCGGCATCATTGTGCGCAACTCCATCTTGTTGGTGGACTTCATTGAGTTGCAAGTGGCGCAAGGCATGGACTTCAAAGAAGCCGTCATTCAATCGGCCGCTGTTCGCGCGCAGCCCATTGTGCTCACGGGCTTGGCCGCCATGATTGGTGCCTTCTTTATATTGGACGACCCCATCTTCAATGGCTTGGCCGTATCCCTCATCTTTGGCATTTTGGTGTCCACCTTGCTGACGCTGGTGGTCATTCCTGTCCTCTATTTTTCGTTGTTTAAACCTAAGGAGTCTGTATGACTGTTGAACGTTACATCCGCATCATCGCTGGATTATTTATCATGACCTCGCTGGCATTGGGCATTGAAGGCAGCCCCCTGTTTGTCAGTTCTTGGGCTTTGGCATTCACCGCATTTGTGGGCGCCAATTTGTTTCAGTTTGGCTTTAGCAATGTCTGCCCCATGGGCTGGATCTTGCGCAAGATGGGCGTGCCTGACGCAGCCCCTTGTGCTGTTCAAAGCTAAATAACGAGCAGGCCCGCATCACTGGCACAATGTGGCCATGATGCCATTTGATGTGTTGATTGAGCTGTTGGGCTAGGACGAACCATGGAACTTCGTCAGTTGCGTGCGTTTGTCAGGGTGGTCGAGTTGGGCAGCATCAGCCGGGCTGCGCTCGATTTAAATTTGGTGCAATCTGCTTTAAGTCAGCAAATCACCAAGCTCGAAAGCGAACTGTCGACCCGTTTGCTTCAACGTTCACCCCAAGGGGTCACGCCCACCGAAGCTGGCGTGGCTTTTTTCCGTGAAGCCCAACTGACCCTTCGACATGCCGAGCAAGCTGTTCGCGTGGCGCAAGAGTCTCGCCTCACAGGCAGCGTCAGTGTGGGCATGGCGCCCACCACAGCCGCTGTCTTGGGCATGCCTTTGATGCGAGCGCTCAGAGAGCGTTACCCAGATGTTCGCTTGCACATGGTTGAAAGCATGTCGGGCCATTTGACCAGCATGTTGAGTGATCGGCAGCTCGACTTAGCGGTCTTGTTTGACTCACATTTGTTGCCCAGCCCTCATTTGCGCACAGCCAGACGCTGGAGCGTTATGCCCCTTTTGGAAGAAGACTTGTTCTTCATCAGTGCCAAAAAAAATACGCGCGCCAAAATGGGCACAAGCCTCAAATTGGCGCAATTGAAGCAAGAGCCCCTGATTTTGCCAACCGGTCCTCATGGATTGCGAAGCACGCTGGATGCAGCCTTTGCGCGCGCTAAATTTGTACCCGATGTTGTGTTGGAAATTGATTCTTTGGCGCTTTTGATGGAGGCCGTAGACGCAGGACTGGGTGCCACCTTGCAGCCTTGGGCCGCTGTGGCCAGATTTTCAGATGCAGCCGAGCGGTTTCACATGGCTCGAATTACCGATCCCAAGGTGCAAAGGGTCAATGTTTTATGCAGTTTGTCCGAAGACGAATTGTCGCCCGTCGCCCTTGCTGCCCGAGTGGTTTTACGTGATTGCGCCCAGCAATTGGTTTCCCAGGGCATCTGGACAGGGGCCCGATCTAAGTCCTGAAAGCGCTTCAAACGACGGGGTATCACTTTTTTTGATACCCCAATCCTTTTCGAGGCAGGCAACATCACTTGCCCAGCGTTAAAGTGTCACCCATCGAAACAACATTCAATGGGAAGGCACATCATGGACTTGCAACTTAAAGGCAAAACGGCGTTGGTAACAGGCGCAAGCGTGGGCATTGGCCGTGGCATCGCCAAAGCATTGGCAGCGGAAGGCGTCCAATTGGCAATTTCTGCGCGCCGCGCTGACAAGTTGCAAGAAGTGGCTGACGAAATTGTGGCCGCTGGCGGTCATCGCCCGGTCATCATTGAATCTGACCTTTACCCAGAAGATGCCGCGGCCAAACTCACAGCCGCAGCCATTCAAGGCCTGGGCCACGTGGACATTTTGGTCAACAACGCAGGCGGCTCACGCAGTTTCAAAGATTTGCACGTTAGCGAAGAAGCTTGGCAAGAAGCCATTACCTTGAACTTCCACCGTCCACGCCAAGTGGCCGATGCCCTGATCGATCAAATGATTGCGCGCAAATGGGGCCGCATCATCAACATCACTGGCAAAAGCGAACCCGATCACGTGAACGGTGCGTTCTGCGCCAAAGCGGGTATTCACAGCTGGGCCAAAGGTTTGTCGCGCATGGTGGGGCCACACGGCATCACCGTCAATTGCATTCCACCTGGCCGTATTCACTCTGAACAAATTTTTCGCAACTACACCCCTGAATACCGCCAGTGGCAGTGTGAAAATGAAATTCCCATGGGCCGTTACGGCGAACCCGAAGACATGGCCAACTTGGTGACCTTCTTGTCATCGCCTTTGGCCAGCTACATCACGGGCGCGGTGATTCCTGTCGACGGTGGCTTGCGCCGCTATCAGTTCTAAAGACCGGAGTGCTGGGATGAGCCTTGACGTATTGGTCATTGGTGGCGGTAACGCCGCCTTGAGCGCGGCCCTGATGGCCCGAGAAGCAGGTGCCAGTGTCATGGTGCTGGAATCAGCTCCGCGCGAATGGCGCGGCGGCAATTCCATGCACACACGCAATCTGCGTTGTATGCATGATGCGCCTCAAGATGTTTTGGTCGAGGCTTACCCCGAAGAAGAGTTCTGGCAAGACCTGCTAAAAGTCACAGGCGGATTGACAGACGAGCATTTGGCCCGCTTGGCCATTCGCCATTCTCATCACTGCCGCCCTTGGATGGTGAAGCACGGTGTGCGCTTCCAGCCTTCTTTGTCGGGTGCACTGCACACCGCTCGGACCAATGCGTTTTTCATGGGTGGCGGCAAAGCCCTCATCAATGCGTATTTCCGCAGCGCCGAAAAACTGGGCATTCAAATTCAGTACAACGCTGAAGTGAACGAACTCGAACTTGAAGACGGCGTTTTCAAAGCGGCAGTGGTCAAGCACAAATCACCAACGGGTGAAGTCTTGCGCACCGAGCGCATCACCGCCAAAGCCTGTGTCATGGCTGCGGGTGGTTTTGAGTCCAACATTCCTTGGTTGAAAGAAGCTTGGGGCCAAAACGCACAAGGAGAATTTCCTGCCGACAACTTCCTGATTCGCGGCACCAAGTTCAACCAAGGTACGCTGCTCAAACATTTGCTAGAGCGCGGCGCCGATCAAATTGGCGATCCTACGCAAGCGCACATGGTGGCCATCGATGCGCGCGCGCCGCTCTATGACGGCGGCATTTGCACACGCATTGACTGTGTTTCTTTGGGTGTAGTGGTCAATAAAAACGCAGAACGCTTTTACGACGAAGGCGAAGACTTCTGGCCCAAGCGCTATGCCATTTGGGGTCGCTTGGTGGCTCAGCAACCGGGCCAAGTTGGGTACTCCATTACCGATGCCAAAGCCGTGGGTCGCTTCATGCCACCCGTATTCGCTGGCACCGTAGCCCAAACGCTGCCAGAGTTGGCGCAAAAATTAGGCCTGAATGTGGACACCTTCATGGCCACTTTGAACGCCTATAACCAAGCGTGTGTGCCTGGTCATTTTGACCACACCGTGCTGGACGATTGCCACACAGAAGGCGTGACGCCCGCCAAAACACATTGGGCTTTGCCACTCGATACAGCGCCCTTCTATGCATACCCCGTCAAGCCTGGCGTGACTTTCACCTATTTAGGTTTGAAAACCGACGAGACCACAGCTGTGCGCTTCAACAACCAAGCCAGTCCCAATTTGTTTGTGTCTGGTGAAATGATGGCCGGCAACGTGTTAGGCAAGGGCTATACCGCGGGCGTGGGCATGACCATTGGCACGGCTTTTGGCCGCATCTCTGGCGAGCAGGCTGCGCGCGCAGCATTGGGTACGCCCGCTTCTGTACCCACCTTGGCGCAACAGGTGATGCAGGGAACCGCTGACTTAGACACATCGGTGTCTGCTTGAATCGAACAACCATGCAAACACTACAGCAACTCACACAAGAAGCCACTGCCTTGGCGCGTGGCGAAATTCTTTTAACCGGTTCAGAACAAGAAGTTGCGCGGCAACTTCAAATTTGCAATGGCTGTCGCTATTGCGAAGGTTTTTGTGCTGTGTTTCCCGCCATGACGAGGCGCTTGGAATTTGGCAAGGCCGACATTCATTACTTGGCCAACTTGTGCCACAACTGCGGTGCATGTTTGCACGCTTGTCAGTATGCACCGCCGCATGAGTTTGCAATCAACGTGCCCAAGGCCATGGCCACTGTGCGTGGTCAAACTTATGCCGATTACGCTTGGCCACCTGCCATGGGCAAACTCTATCAGCGCAACGGCCTCACCTTGTCATTGGCCTTGGCCGCCAGCCTTACCTTGTTCATGTTGTTGGCCATCCAAAGCAATGGCAGCTTGTGGGGACCTGTCAGTGGTGATGCGCAGCAAGGTTTCTATGCCATATTTCCGCACAACTTCATGGTGAGCTTGTTTGCGCCTGTTTTCTTGTGGGCAGTGTTTGCTTTGGGCATGGGTGTCCGCAAGTTTTGGGCCGATGTGACGCCTGCCACCAGCGGTGCCCCTTTGAGCTCACCCGCTGCCGCAGAGGCTGCTCACGATGCTTTGCGCTTGAAATACTTAGGCGGTGGCCACGGCGATGGTTGCAACAACGAAGACGATGCGTTCACGCTGGCCCGTAAGCGCATGCACCACCTGACCTTCTACGGTTTCATGCTTTGCTTTGCTGCCACCAGCGTGGCCACTTTGTACCACTACGTGTTTGGATGGCCCGCACCTTATGACTTCACCAGCCTGCCCAAAATCTTGGGGACAGTCGGCGGTATTTCATTGGCTTTGGGCACCCTAGGTTTGTGGCGTTTGAATTTGGCACGCGACCCCAACCATGGCGATGTGAATCAACGGCCCATGGACCGTGGCTTCATTGCGCTGCTCTTCCTTATCAGCGTCACGGGTTTGGCCTTGATGTTGGCTAAAAACTCTGTGGCCATGCCTTCTCTGTTGGCCTTGCATTTGGGCTTGGTCATGGCACTGTTTTTAACCTTGCCTTATGGCAAATTTGCCCACGGCATTTTCAGGTCTGCATCCTTGCTTCGGTTTGCGGTTGAAAAACGCCAACCCAGCAAGCTGGCACTGGGCAGCGATTAAGCGCTGCTCATTCGATGTAAAAAGACTTAAGTCAAGGTGGTGGCTGTGTTGATCACGCCACCGCCCAAACACACCTCGCCGTCGTACAGCACGGCACTTTGACCAGGTGTCACAGCCCACTGATGCGCATCAAACGCCAACGAAAATTCTGCGGGTTGCAACGAGGTGAATGCACACGTTGCATCCGCCTGGCGATACCGTGTTTTGGCAGCATAGTGCCCAGCCACTGGCGCAGTACCTGAACACCAGCTGGCATCGGCCGCATCGAGTTGCGGCGACAACAACCAAGGATGGTCATGCCCTTGCACCACCCATAAAATGTTTTTAGCCATGTCTTTGCGCGCCACAAACCAGGGGGTGTGTTCGCCGCTCCCGCGTTGTGCGCCTTTTTCTTTGATGCCCCCAATGCCCAAGCCTTGGCGCTGGCCCAAGGTGTAAAAACTCAAGCCCACATGCTTGCCAATGGTTCGGCCAGAGGGGTCCTTGATGGGGCCAGGTTCTTTGGAAATGTAGCGATTCAAAAATTCGCGGAAAGGTCTTTCGCCAATAAAGCAAATGCCTGTAGAGTCTTTTTTCTTGGCATTGGGCAAACCAATTTCTTCTGCAATTTGACGTACTTGTGTTTTGAGCAACTCGCCCACTGGGAACAAAGTTTTGGACAGTTGTGCTTGGTTCAAGCGGTGCAAAAAGTAACTCTGGTCTTTGCTGTTGTCCAAGCCTTTGAGCAATTCGTGCAGGCCTGTTGCCTCGTTTTGTCGAACGCGTGCGTAATGTCCAGTGGCAATTTTTTCTGCCCCGACTTGCATCGCATGGTCTAAAAAAGATTTGAATTTGATTTCGGCATTGCAAAGAATGTCGGGGTTGGGGGTGCGACCCGCTTGGTATTCACGCAAAAATTCTGCAAACACACGGTCTTTGTAGTCGGCTGCAAAGTTAACGTGTTCTATTTCAATGCCCACCACATCGGCCACTGCGGCGGCATCGACAAAGTCGATGTTGGACGAGCAAAATTCACTGTCGTCATCGTCTTCCCAGTTCTTCATGAAAATGCCGACCACCTCATGGCCTTGCTTTTTCAACAAATGGGCTGTGACGGCAGAGTCGACGCCGCCAGACAAACCCACAACGATTTTGTGATGTTTCATGGCTGGAATTATCCCTTGATCGACCCCTGTTGATTAAAAATCTATACTTGCGCTCATCATGAATGCGTCAAACCGTCCTACCGCACTGCAAAAACTGCAACTGGCTTTGACCACTTTTGTGCGAGATGTGGGCCGGGGTGTCCTGAGTTTGATGCACAGTGGTTTGGCCATGTTGGGCTTGGCCATGGTACTGGCTTTGGGCGTGGGGGTGTTTCGCCCAGACTTGTTGAGTGAAACAGAAAGTGGTGTTTACGAGTGGCTCAAAGAGCGGCAACTGAGTTTATGGTGGGAGCCGCAAAATACGGCCGACCGTGCAACGGCCACTGATTTGAAAGACATCCCTAGAAAACAAGCGGCAGTGGCTGCGTGGCTGGGAAAGAAGTACAGAGTTGCACCGGAGCCCATTGCAGCTTTGGTGGCCGAGGCCTACACCTTGTCAGAATCAACCGACTTGAAGCCCCATTTGATATTGGCTGTAATGGCCATTGAATCAAGTTTCCACCCCTATATTCAAAGCCCTGCGGGTGCGCAGGGCTTGATGCAGGTGATGACCGAGGTGCATGCCAAGAAGTACCAAAAATATGGTGGCCCCTCTGCTGCCTTTGACCCCTTGACCAACTTGCGTGTGGGTGTTGCTGTATTGCAAGATTACGTGAAGTTAAAGGGTGGGTCGATTGACGAGGCCCTTTTGTTTTACTTGGGGGGTGACAATGCCAACCCAGAGTCCAACTATGTTGCCAAAGTGTTGGCAGAACAGCAGCGACTTGACCAAGTCGCCGCAGGCGTTAAGGTCAGTACCCAACCTTGACATGGCTTGACCATTTTTTCAGTCTTCAGGAGGCAGTTCAGCATGATGGAAGATCGCGTTTGGCTAAGCAGCTACCCCGAGGGGGTGCCCGCTGAAATAGATGCATCTCAGTACGACTCTTTGGTCAGTTTGATGGAAGAGAGCTTCTCCAAGTTTGCCGACAGAACCGCCTACAGCTTCATGGGACACAACATCGGGTACCGAGAAACCGATGTCAAAAGCCAAGCTTTGGCGGCCTACTTTCAGTCGCTTGGCTTAGAAAAAGGTGACCGTGTCGCCGTCATGATGCCCAACGTCCCCCAATATCCTGTGGCTGTTGCGGCCATCTTGCGTGCAGGCTTGGTGGTGGTCAACGTCAATCCGCTTTATACCCCTCGCGAACTTGAGCATCAATTAAAAGACTCAGGCGCTAAAGCCATTGTGATCATTGAAAACTTTGCGGTCACTTTGCAAAAGTGCATTGCCAACACGCAGGTCAAACACATCGTGATGTGCGCCATGGGAGACATGCTGAGCCTAACCAAGGGCGCACTGGTCAATTTTGTGGTTCGCAACATGAAAAAAATGGTGCCTGACTTTGACTTGCCCGGTGCGGTCAAGTTCAATCAAGCTTTGGCACTGGGTCGTCAAGCCGTTTTTAAAAAGCCCTTGGTGCGCTCGGACGACATTGCTGTTTTGCAATACACCGGCGGTACCACTGGCGTGTCAAAAGGCGCCGTGCTCTTGCACCGCAACGTCATTGCCAATTTGTTGCAATCTGAAGCCTGGAACGATCCTGTGATGAAGCGCGTGCCAGCGCACGAGCAACCTACCTCGGTATGTGCTTTGCCGCTTTATCACATCTTTGCCTTCACGGTCAACATGATGCTGGGCATGCGAACCGGCAGCAAAAATATTTTGATTCCCAATCCGCGCGATTTGCCAGCCGTCTTAAAGACTTTGTCGACGCAAACTTTTCACAGCTTTCCAGCCGTCAACACCTTGTTCAACGGCTTGGCCAATCACCCAGACTTTCACAAAGTGAATTGGCAAAATCTCAAAGTGTCAGTGGGCGGCGGCATGGCGGTGACCAGCGCCGTGGCTGCCTTGTGGTTAGAAAAAACAGGCTGTCCCATTTGCGAGGGTTATGGCTTGTCTGAGACCAGTCCGTCGGTCAGTTGCAATCCCACCACCAGCACCCAATTCACTGGCACAGTAGGTGTCCCTTTGCCCAGCACCTTCATGAAATTGTTGGACGAAGAAGGTCAAGAGGTGACAGAAATCGGCCAGCCTGGCGAAATTGCCATCAAAGGCCCCCAAGTGATGGCCGGGTATTGGCAACAACCTGATGAAACAGCCCGTTGCATCACACCGGATGGCTACTTCAAATCGGGTGACATTGGCATACAAGATGCACGCGGCTTTTTCAAAATTGTAGACCGCAAAAAAGACATGATCTTGGTCAGTGGTTTCAAGGTCTATCCCAACGATGTCGAAGAAGTGGTCTCGATGTGCCCTGGTGTGTTGGAGTGTGCGGCTGTGGGACAACCCGATCAAAAAACGGGCGAAGCCGTGAAATTGGTCATTGTGAAAAAAGACCCTTCACTCACAGAGCAAGCGGTCCGTGAACATTGCCGCGCCAATATGACGGGTTACAAGCAACCCAAAGTGATTGAGTTCAAAACAGAATTGCCCAAGACAGTCGTGGGCAAAATTTTGCGACGTGAATTGCGCGATGCGGCCTAATGAGACTGAGTTGACTGAGGTGCCTAAGTTGCAAAAGCGCATGGCCCTGATGGGGGCAATGCAAGAAGAGTTGGCCGCCATATTGGCGTGTATGTCCGATGCCCATTGCGAGCGTGTGGCAGGACGAGAGTTTTGGTTGGGCCACTTTGAAGGCCACGACGTGGTGGCGGTTTTGTCGGGAATTGGCAAAGTGGCTGCGGCACTCACAGCCACCGTGCTGATCGACAAGTTTCAAGTGCACAGCATTGTGTTCACGGGCGTGGCGGGTGGCCTGGCCGCGCAGGCCAAAGTGGGCGATGTGGTGGTGGCCAATGCCTTGTTGCAACATGACATGGACGCCTCGCCTTTGTTCCCGCCATACGTGGTGCCCTTGACGGGCTGCGCTCAATTTCCAAGCGATGCCAACATCACGCAATGTTTGGTGCGCAGTGCGCGTCTAGCCCTGCCCCATGTCACGGTTCACGAGGGCTTGGTGATCAGTGGCGATCAATTTGTGTCGAGCTCAGCGGCCAGTCGGCAATTACAAACTGATTTGCCAGAGGCCATGGCGGTAGAGATGGAAGGCGCCGCTTTGGCGCAAGTGTGTCGTGATTTTGGCGTGCCCTTGGGCGTGGTGCGAACCATCTCAGACCGCGCCGATGACGTTGCGCACACCGACTTTTCAAAATTTGTGCAAGACGTGGCCAGCCATTACAGCGTGGCCATTGTGTCTGCGTTTTTGAAGCAGTTTCCCAAAAGCTGAGTTGGCTATTTCAACCAGCCACGACGGCGGAAATACCACATGGGCACCACCGCACTGGCCACCATCAGGCACAGTGCATACGGATAGCCCCAAGTCTGTGACAGCTCAGGCATGTACTGAAAGTTCATGCCGTACAAGCTGGCAATGAGCGTGGGTGGCAGCAAGGCCACACTGGCCACCGAGAAAATTTTGATGATCTTGTTTTGGTTGATGTTGATGAAACCGACGGTGGCATCCATCAAGAAGTTGATCTTTTCAAACAAGAACTCGGTGTGGGAGTCGAGCGAGTCAATGTCTCGCAAAATTTGGCGGGCTTCTTCAAACTGCTCGGCATTTAGCATCTTGCTTCGCATCATGAAGCTCACCGCACGGCGCGTGTCCATCACGTTGCGGCGAATGCGGCCGTTCAAATCTTCTTGGCGCGCAATGGCGCCCAACACTTCACCGGCCATGGCGTCGGTCACGTCGCCAGACAGCACCAGTTTGCCTGCAATTTCCAGTTTGTCGTAAATGTTTTCCAGCGTGTCGGCCGAGTACTCGGCGTCGGCGTCAAACAACTTCAGCAACACTTCTTTGGCGTCTTCTAGCAAGCCAGGTGCGCGGCGTGCGCGCAAACGCAGCAAGCGGAACACAGGCACGTCTTCATCGTGAATGGAAAACAAAACGCCGCGGCTGCGCAGGTCGGCATTGTGTTGGTTCAAGATGAACGCACATCGCACGGTGCGAGGCTCGTCTTCGTCGGCAATTAAAAAGTCAGAGCGAATGTGCAATTCGCCATTGTCTTCTTCGTAAAAACGCGCAGATTCCTCAATGTCCTCGTCCATCGCATCTTCAGGAATGGACAGGCCGTAGTATTGTTTGATCCAGCGTTTTTCGTCCAAGGTGGGTGACTCAAGGTCTACCCAAATTGGCTGGAACTTGGACAGCTCTTCCAAAGATTCAATTTCTTCTTGGACGAGACGGCCGTTGGCCAGTGTAAAAATATTCAGCATGGCAGATCTCCTTCAGCCCCAAAAAACGGGGGCCAGGTGTTCGAAAAGGCGGCGATGGGGTAAAGCAGCTTTCGAACGACTGGCGGGGGCCGCAGCGGGATGTGCAGCCAAGAGACCATCTCATTCGAAAGCTACCAACTAGGGTGGCTTTCCACGGAGCAAACTCCAAAATAATGATGGGTCGAATTATGGCACTGCAATGTGAATCAGCATACCCTCGGGCGGGCTTAATCGGCAAAAAAAGTCAGAAGCTCTTCTTTTCTTTGGTTCACATCTTTGGCGCCCAGTGCCATGAGGGCGCGTAAAAAACCAGGCTCAAACAACAGGTAACTTGAAAGGGCAGCGCCCGAGCCCTTGAGTGCACCCAGACCTTCCAGTACGCGGTGCACAGGCGGGGGTAGTTCGTGCACGTGTGCTTGGGCCAGAGCGTCCAAGGATTCGCTGGGTTGCAAGGCCAAAACCTCTACTTCATGAAAAGGCAATGCGGCTGAGGACGATGGGTTGGTCTGTGTTGATAAATAGTGCTTCAGGTGCTGCAGGCTTTGATTGACCCGCTGGGCCTGTTCGACATCTGCCGACAAGCTGTCATTGAAAACACTGGCCATGGCATGGCCCGCAATGTTGCCAAGGCTAGGTCGTTGCGAGCCCGAGGAAACGCCTGTGTGTCCCCGTTGCGGTTGGCCTACGCCGATGGCCAAAATCTTGTCTGCGCCCAAATGGACGGCGGGAGACAAGGGTGCACTTTGCCGCATCGAGCCATCGCCAAAATATTCCACATTGCCATCGACCCACAAGGGTGTGGCTGGAAATAAAAATGGAATGGCACTCGACGCCATGAGGTGCTCGATGGTGATGTCTTGCTGTTCTGCGCGGCGGCCTGGGCGGCTCCAGTTTTGCAGCGCATGTTGGGCCAGTGTTTGGTAAAAGGTCCAATGCACGCCAGTGGTATAGCTAGAGGCAGTGATGGCCAGCGCCTTAAGTTGCCCCTGGTGCAAGGCCTGCGCGATGTTGTTCAAAGCAATGCGTCGGTGCAAGGTGTCGACCAGGGGCATGCTGTCTAATGCAGCCCCCTGCCTTTGTGCCACCATAGAGACACCCAATGCTGTGGCCCAGCGGCTAAATTTGGCCAATGGCGTGTTGGGCAGGTGGTAAACCAAGCGCGAATGCAAGCCATGCCAAAACGCGCCCAGACCTTTCAAAGCGTCTAGGCCGTCGATGGCGCGGCTGGCCAAGTAGGTGGCATTGAGTGCGCCAGCGGAGGTGCCCACCAAGATTTGAAAAGGAAATGGCTTGACTTGTGGTTGCAGGCCCGGGCTTGACTGAGTTTCTAGCAGTTGGGCCAGCGCTTGAAGCGCGCCCGCTTGGTAGGCTGTTCTTGCGCCGCCGCCCATCAATACCAAGCCTCGAGTGCTCCCATCCCCCTTAACGCGCGGCGGTTCGCCACGAGGGGCATTGCGAGAGAGGTCATCTAAATGCATGCCTGAATGATAGAGTCAGGCGCACAGGAAAACCACCGATGACGACACATTTGACGCCAAAGCGCGAGCGCTGGCTTTTGCTGACTTTGGCCAGCATCCAATTCACCAGCGTGCTGGACTTCATGATCATGATGCCGCTAGGGCCCCAACTCACGCAATTGTTTGGCATATCGGCCAGCCAGTTTGGTTTGTTGGTGTCTGCTTACACATTTTCTGCAGGCTTGTCGGGCTTGTTGGCTGCCACCTACATTGACCGCTTTGGCCGCAAACGCATGATGCTGACGCTCTACCCCTTGTTTGGTGTGGCCGCATTGGCTTGTAGCTTGGCGCCTTCTTTTGCGTGGCTGATGGCTGCCAGGGTGGCTTCGGGATTTTTTGGCGGCGTGCTGATGGCGTTGTCGCAAACCATCGTGGCCGAGGTGGTGCCCTTTGAGCGCCGCGGGCGCGCCATGGGTGTGGTCATGACCTCGTTCTCTGTGGCGACGGTGGCGGGTGTGCCATTGGCATTGTTTTTAGTGTCCCATTTCAATTGGCATGCGCCCTTTTTGGTCATTGCCATCTTGGTCAGTCTTGTGGCTTTGGGCGCCAGCCAAACCTTGCCCAGTCTGAGGGGGCATCTGCAATCGAGTGATGAGGGGCATTCGGTGCGCAACATGTTGGCCAATTTACGGGCGGTGGTGGTTGACCCCAATCACTTGCGCGCGTTTGCCATGTCAGCCAGCATGGTGTTTGCTGGCTTCACGGTTATTCCCTACATTACCTTGTACATGCAGTTCAACGCGGGTTTCCAGTCTGATCAAATTCCCTATATTTATTTGTTTGGCGGCATCAGCACACTGCTCACAGCGCGGTGGATCGGACATTGGTCAGATCGCGCGGGTAAGGCCTATGCTTTTCGCAGGTTGGCCCTGTTGATGCCTTTGCCCTTGCTGGGCTTGACACTTTCGGCCTCCTTGCCCATGGCAGGAGTGCTGTTTGTTTCATCGGTGTTGTTCGTTGTGATGAGTGGTCGCATGATTCCAGGCATGGCCCTCATTGGCGCTTCGGCCGATCCGCAAAGGCGTGGCAGCTTCATGACCCTTAACTCGGCAGTGCAATCCTTGGCTATGGGCACAGCAGCGCTGGTGGGCGGTCTGATCTTGGGCCGCGATGGCAATGGACACCTCACCCATTACTGGGTGTCTGCTTTGGTGGGAGGGGGCGCCAGTGTGTTGAGCTTTGTGCTCTCGTCCAAATTGCGTTTGCATGGCGCAAATTCAAATTAGACGTTGGCTTCAAGATGGGAATTTATCAGCTTTTTGCCTGAAAAACTGAACTCCCGACCAAGTTAGAGGGCTAAGTTGACGGGTCTTGCTTTTCTAGTATGCGGGGCGCATAGTGGACTCAACCCACTACCAAATGCTTGGCGGTGGTTGTTCAACAAAGAGAGCATCAGGAGGCTATTTATGAATCTCACGATCAGCGGTCATCATCTTGAAGTGACACCCGCCTTGCGAACTTATGTGACGGGTAAATTGGACCGCATCACGCGACACTTTGACCAAGTGGTCGATGTCAAAGTCTTGCTCACTGTTGAAAAACAAAAGGAAAAGGAAAAGCGCCAGCGAGCTGAATGCAATATTCACGTCAAGGGCAACGACCTTTTTGCCGAAAGCTCCCACGAAGATCTGTACGCTGCCGTCGATGAACTGGTCGACAAATTGGACCGCCAGGTCATTAGGCACAAAGACCGCATTACCGACCACCACCACAGCGCGCCTAAGCGCATGATGTGAAATTGACGTCTCATTAAAACCATACCGCACCCACGAGGTGCGGTTTTTTTTGAGTCGATGCCTTTGCAAGGGTGCATAATCCGCCCTCGACATGAACAGACTTGCTGCCATCCTCCCCGTTGAACAAGTGCTGGTTGGCATCGATGCCACCAGCAAGAAGCGCGCTTTTGAAGAGGCGGGTTTGTTGTTTGAAAATTTACACGGCCTCTCCCGAGCTTTGGTGACGGACAGTTTGTTTGCGCGTGAGCGTCTGGGCTCTACCGGGCTCGGGCATGGCGTGTCCATTCCGCATGGCCGAATCAAGGGCCTGAAGTCGCCCATGGCGGCGGTGTTTCAGTTGGCCCAGTCGATTGGTTTTGACGCGCCAGACGAGCAACCCGTCAAGCTCCTGATATTTTTGCTGGTGCCCGAAGCGGCCACCCAGAAGCATTTGGAAATTCTTTCTGAAATTGCAGAATTGCTCAGCAACGCCTCATTGCGTGATGGTCTGATCGCCAGCAGCAGTTCAGAGGCTTTGCACGGATTGATTGCCGGTTGGTCGCCAGCCGTTTAAATCACCCTTAAAGTTCCTTACGAAACGAGGTTGCGATGAAGCCTACCGCTGTCAGTGCCGATGCGTTGTTTGAAGATCACCGCGGCAAACTCAAGTGGCAGTGGATTGCTGGTTTGGGTGCCTCCGAGCGCCGATTTGACGAAGTTGCGGTACGTGCGGCTCGCTCCGGCGCTGACCTGGTCGGTTACCTGAACTACATCCACCCCTATCGGGTGCAAATTCTGGGCGAGCGCGAAGTGGCCTACTTAACCCGTGGCACAGAAGAGGATTGTTTGCGGCGGGTGTCGCGCATTGTGACGCTAGAGCCGCCCGTGTTGGTGTTGGCCGATGGTCAGGCTGCGCCCGAAGCCTTGTTGCGGGTTTGCGAACGCGCTCAAATCCCCATGTTTGCCACGCCAGAGTCGTCGGCCTTTGTGATTGATGTCCTCCGCGCCTATTTGTCCAAACATTTTGCCGATCGAACCACCATGCACGGTGTGTTCATGGACATTTTGGGTTTGGGTGTGCTGATTACGGGCGAATCTGGTTTGGGCAAAAGCGAGTTGGGCTTAGAGTTGATTTCTCGCGGCAATGGATTGGTGGCCGATGACGCCGTCGATTTGTTTCGCATCAACCAAACCACCATAGAAGCCCGTTGTCCTGAGCTGTTGCAAAACTTGCTAGAAGTACGCGGCATTGGCTTGCTCGATATCCGGGCCATTTTTGGTGAAACCGCAGTGCGCCGCAAAATGCGCCTCAAACTCATTGTGCATTTGGTTCGACGCGAAAACTTCGAGCGTGATTACGAGCGAATTCCCGCAGAGCCCCTGACCCAAGATGTCTTGGGCATCCCCGTTCGCAAAGTGGTGATCCAAGTGGTGGCGGGCCGCAACATTGCGGTGTTGGTGGAGGCTGCTGTGCGCAACACTATTTTGCACATGCGCGGCATCGACACCTACCAAGACTTCATGGAGCGTCAGCGCGCCGCCATGGGCTAAGCCCAATTCAGAGACCACCAGCCAGCTAGTTTGAGCTCAGTGTTCTGTGAGGGCAGGGGTTGCGAGTGCAATGGGCGTACAAGCTCAAGGCATGATCGGCAATGACAAAGCCTTTGGCCAAGGCCACATCGTGCTGGCGCTGCTCTATCTCAGCATCGTAAAACTCTTCAACTTTGCCGCAGTCAAGGCACACCATGTGGTCGTGGTGTTGGCCCTCATTGAGCTCGTACACCGCTTTGCCACTTTCAAAATGGTTGCGGCTCAGCAAGCCGGCCTGCTCAAATTGGGTCAAAACCCGGTACACCGTGGCCAGGCCAATGTCGGCATTGTCTTTGAGCAGATGCTTGAACACATCTTCTGCCGTCATGTGACGCTGCGTACCCTTTTGGAAGATTTCCAAAATCTTTTGTCGGGGCACAGTGGCTTTTAAGCCTGTACTTTTGAGTTCGTCCATGTCTTTTCAGTTGCAATTGAAAGTGAGAGGGTTTGACCATTGCGAGCGTGCCAGAGCCAAATGCTACCGCTACAATGACCCGATCATATGGCCTGCCAAGCACCCATGAAAAAACACACATTTATATCCCTGCGCTCCTACTTGACCCTGGGTCTTGTGACGCCCCTGTTGCTGGGCTTGCTCAGTGCTTGCAGCGTACCCCGCCTCAATGTCTCGGCCGACGCCATTTTGTACATTCCAGAGGTGGTGCAAGGCAATTTTGTCTCGCGGGAGCAAAAAGACTTCCTTAAACCAGGTATGTCGCGCTTGCAAGTCCGAGAAGTCTTGGGCACGCCCTTGGTTTCTAGCGTCTTTCACGAAGACCGTTGGGACTATGTGTTCACCATTCGCCGCCAAGGCGTTGCCCCCCAAAATTTCAGCCTCAGTGTGTGGTTCAAGGGTGAGCTTCTAGACCGGGTCACTGGCGACGACTTGCCCAGCGAAACAGAGTTTGTCACCAAGTTGGTGGTCCAAAAGTCCAACCCTAAAGTGCCCCTGCTCGAAGCCAAAGACGAAGACTTGCGCAAATATCCGGCCCCAGTTCGCAAAGCCGAACCGGCGCCTGCGCCTGCCGCCGCCTTGCCCGCCACTTACCCGCCGCTCGAGCCAGCCACACGCTAATTACGCCATGACACAAGCTTCTTCACTTCCCTCTAACCCTGCTTTGCACGCTGTTGCAGTGGCTGGCGCTTCAGGTCGCATGGGCCACATGCTCATTGAAGCCATCAGCCAGTCTGACGATTGCCGCTTGTCTGGCGCCCTAGATTTGCCCAGCAGCGCCGCAGTGGGTTCCGATGCCAGCGCGTCCATGGGCCAAGCCAGTGGCGTCTTGGTCACAGGCGATTTAAAGGCTGGACTCCAAAACTCTCACTATCTGATCGATTTCACCCGCCCAGAAGGCACTTTGGCGCACCTCAAGGTGTGCCAGGCCTTGGGTGTCAAAGCGGTCATTGGCACAACAGGGTTTTCAGACGCCGAAAAGGCCGAGATCAAAGCCATCTCCAAAGACATTGCCATCGTCATGGCACCCAACATGAGTGTTGGCGTCAACGTCACACTCAAGTTGCTCGAGATGGCCGCCAAGGCCATGGCCACGGGTTACGACATTGAAATCATCGAGGCGCACCATCGCCACAAGGTCGATGCACCGTCTGGCACTGCGCTCAAAATGGGCGAGGTCATTGCCGACGCCTTGGGCCGCGACCTCAAAGACTGCGCGGTTTATGCACGTGAAGGCGTCACGGGCGAGCGCGATCCTTCCAGCATTGGCTTTGCCACCATCCGCGGCGGCGACATTGTGGGCGATCACACCGTTTTGTTTGCCGGCACCGGCGAGCGCATTGAAATCACGCACAAGTCATCTAGCCGGGCTACTTATGCCCAAGGCAGTTTGCGTGCGGTGCGATTCTTGGCTGGCCAAAAAACCGGCCTGTTTGACATGTTTGACGTGCTCTCTCTTCGATAAACCAGCCCATGAGCTTGCTCACCTTTTGGCTAGAGGGCGACCTCGTCATCCGATTTGTGGCCTTGGCGCTCTTGGCTTTGTCGGTGAGCACTTGGGTCATCATTGCTTGGAAATGGGCGGTGCTGCGCCGCGTACAGCACGATGTGCCGCAAAGCATTGCGGCCTTTTGGCAGGCTTCTCAGTTTGATGACGCCCTGCAACGTGTCACGCAGTTTGACCGCGACCAGAGCGTCAAACCCATGCTCGAAGCCACAGTTTTGCCTTTGGGCGGTACCTTGGCCGCTGCCGGTGAGCGCGAGCATCAACTCACACGCGTCCTGCGCGACAGCATGCAAAACACCGTGCGCCGACTGCAATGGGGCCAGTTGATGTTGGCCACGGCGGGTGCTATTTCACCCTTTGTGGGCTTGCTGGGCACGGTTTGGGGCATCTTCAACGCACTGAGTGGCATGGCCGAAGCGGGCCAAATTACCCTCGATCGCGTGGCCGGGCCCGTAGGTGAGGCTTTGGTCATGACGGCCGCAGGCTTGGCCGTGGCCATTCCTGCTGTGCTGGCCTACAACATCATGGGCCGGGCGGTGTCGCACATTGAAATCGAGTTGGAAGGCTTTGCCCAAGATTTGTTGAACTTGCTCACGGGCCGTCAACGCTAAGGCGCTTTAAAGGCATCACAGATAAACAAGGTATGGCATTCGGTCGTTTTCCCCGTCCAACCCAAGCCAAGCCTTTCGCTGACATCAATGTCACGCCTTTGGTCGATGTCATGTTGGTGCTGCTGGTCATCTTTATTCTCACGGCGCCTTTGCTCACCAGTGCCATTCGCATGGACTTGCCGCAAGCCCAGAGCGCTCAACCTGGCGAGGCCCCCGAGTCGCTCACCCTGAGTTTGAACCAAGCACAAGAATTATTTTTGAACGACCAAGCCATTGATTTGGCGGCTTTGCCCCAGGCGCTGCGCCGTATGGCGGTCCAAAAGCCCCAAATGGAAGTGCAGCTTCGAGTTGACCAAACAGTACCCTATGGTCAAGTTTTGGAACTCATGAGCGTGGCTCAGCAAGCCGGCCTCAACCGCATCGGCTTTGTGACCGCGCCAGCCGCAAGCCCTGCTGTCGTCCGCTGATTTCCCTCCGTCTGCTAGGGCAGGGATTTAGCCCCGCCAAACACCTACAATTTGCACCATCATGCAAGACAAGTACAACCACCT
>CAZJAL010000004.1:0-142194 GCA_964544175.1 uncultured Limnohabitans sp. | reverse complement strand
GGAAGCCCCCCTCAGCCTTTAGCCCCTTTGAATGGAAATGAATGTTGATCTGACCCCATTTAAATTCTTACGCTCTAGCAGCGCGTAGTTGCTTGGAAAAATCGCGCAATGCCGCAATGCCGCTGTCTTCGGCGCGTTTGCACCAGGCTTGCAAATCGAGGGCAAGCTGTTCACGGTTGTGTGACGTGTTGAGCCAGATTTGGCGCAGCTCTTCACGCATGGCCAACATCTTGTCCAAAACGGGGTAAGCCGCCAAAGTGGCGCTTAGAGGGGCTTGCGCTTCTGCAGGAACTTTGTCGCCATCACGGTGAATCCAACGTGCCGCAATTTTCAAAACGCTGGCGTCCAACTTTGCATTGGCCACTTCTTGACGGAACACGCTTCGCATTTGACGTGCATAGCCGGCCATCACTTCGTAGCGGTTGGTGATGAGGGCTTCCAGCGTTTTTTCATCGGCCACAGGGCGCACTTCGCCGTAAGCCAATACAGGCGGTGTTTTCTTGACCGTGGCCAAACCAAAGAATTGCAAGATGCAGATGTAAAGCCAACCAATGTCAAACTCATAGGGCTTGACCGACAGCTTGGCTGACGTGGGGTAAGTGTGATGGTTGTTGTGCAACTCTTCACCACCAATGAGGATGCCCCAAGGAGAAATGTTGGCGCTGGCATCATGCGCCTCAAAGTTGCGATAGCCCCAATAGTGCGCAGCGCCATTGATGATGCCGGCCGCAGTGATGGGAATCCAAGCCATTTGCACAGCCCAGACAGTGAGGCCCAAGAAGCCAAACAAAGCCACATCGATGATCAACATCATGGCCACACCTTGCCATGAGAAGCGCGAGTAAAGGTTGCGCTCGATCCAGTCATCTGGGGTGCCATGGCCATAACGGCTGAGTGTTTCTTTGTTTTTGGATTCTTTGCGATATAACTCAGCACCGGTAAACAACACGGTTTTGATGCCGTGAATGTGCGGGCTGTGAGGGTCTTCTGCTTGCTCGCACTTGGCGTGGTGTTTGCGGTGAATGGCGGCCCACTCTTTGGTCACTTGGCCGGTGGTCATCCACAACCAGAAACGGAAAAAATGTGACACAACGGGGTGCAGGTCCAAAGCTCTGTGAGCCTGATGGCGGTGCAAAAAGATGGTGACGCTGGCAATTGTGATGTGCGTCAGACCCAGAATGACAAACAAAATTTGCCAGCCAGAAAAGTCTAAAAGTCCATTGGCCATCCAGTTGAGGGTGGCGTCAAATGCAGCAGAGTCGATGAACAACATGCAGTCGCTTTCTATGTAAAGATGCCCTTACAGGCAATCCAAGTATTTTAAGATTTTCGGATTCAATTTGAAAGTTAATTCAGCAAAGAACTTGTCAAATGAAGACTTTGGAATTCACTTTCGAACCCAGATAGCCGCAAAGAATCCATCGGTGCCATGGCGATGCGGCCACAAGCGCAAAAAATTGCCGCTGCACAAAGATTGGCCATTGGCCACCTTCAAGCGGGTCAACTCGTCCAACACAGGCAATTGCACAAAATCGGGATGGGTCGCAGAGAAAGCATTGGCAATGTCTTCGTTCTCTTGAGGCAACACACTGCAGGTGGCATAGACCAAGCGACCGCCCGATTTAAGAAGGCGAGCGGCACTGTCCAAAATGGCTGTTTGCGTGGCCGTCACCGCGGCAATGCCTTCGGGTTTTTGACGCCATTTGAGATCGGGGTTGCGGCGCAAGGTGCCCAAACCAGAACAAGGCGCATCGACCAACACACGGTCAATTTTGCCGGCCAAACGCTTCACGCGATCGTCGCGTTCATGCGCAATGGCGGCAGGATGCACATTCGACAATTGACTGCGCGCCAAGCGAGGCTTCAAAGCGTCCAATCGATGCGCTGAAGTATCCATGGCGTAGAGGCGCCCGGTGTTGCGCATGGCTGCGCCAATGGCCAGCGTTTTGCCACCTGCCCCAGCGCAAAAGTCCACCACCATCTCACCGCGGTGCGCGTCTAACAACAACGCCAGCAATTGCGAGCCTTCGTCTTGAACTTCTACAGCGCCCCGCTCAAAAGCTTTGACCTTGGCCAAAGAAGGCTTGCCTTGTAAACGCAGACCCCAGGGTGAAAAAGGCGTTGGCTCACAGGCAATGCCGGCAGCCGTTAATTCCTTTTGCACTTCTGCACGTTTTTCATTCAGATCGTTGACGCGCAGATCCAGAGTGCCAGGTTCCTGAAAGCTCTTAGCCAAAGCATCAAACTCATCGCCCAATTGCTCTTTGAGCGGACGCGCCAGCCAATCGGGCAAGTTGTGAATGTGCTGCGACATCAGGTCGGACGGCAGAATGCTGTCGCACATGTCGAGCCATTTTTTTTCAGTGTCGTTAAGCGCGCTTTTGACAAAGTCACGAGGACCTGCAAAACCCAAAATGGCCAGTCGACGCTCTTTGGCGCCACTGCCAGAGCGAGCCATGTGCTCGTACAACAATTTTTGACGCAGAACTTTGAACACCGTCTCGGACAAGGTGGCGCGCTCGCGTGGACCTAAATTGCGGTTGTCGCGGAAAAAACGGGAGACCACCGCGTCGGCCGGGTGGTTAAATTGAAGGGTGAGCCTGACCAATTCGGCGCAGGCGTCTAACAGGGCTTTAGGATGCATAGTCCCTATTGTCCCACTGCTCACCCCTTGAAAAGACATTCATGCAAGAAGAAACCTTACCGCCGCTGATCATCACCCGTCCCGGCTACTACCGCCATTACAAAAATTTGCTCTACCAAGTGTTGGGCACGGTGCGGCACAGCGAGTCCTTAGAGCCCATGACCTTGTACAAAGCGCTGTATGGCGAAGAAGGACTCTGGGTGCGACCTGCTGCCATGTTCAACGAAAGCGTTGAGATCAATGGCGTTGTGCAGCCGCGTTTTGCTTGGGTCGGTGAAGAGCGCCCAGAGGCTTGAAGAAAGCAGCCACTGCGGCCGGATACATCAAATGCTCTTGCGTGAGCACACGCGCCGCTAAAGCCTCGGCGTTGTCGCCTGTTAAGACGGGGACGACGGCTTGCGCCAAGATCTGGCCATGGTCTAACTCGGCGGTTACTTGGTGCACCGTGGCACCCGCAAATTGACAGCCCGCATCAATGGCTCGCTGGTGGGTGTTGAGGCCCGTAAACGCCGGCAACAAAGATGGATGAATGTTGATCAGCCGGCCCGCATAATGGGCCACAAAGCCCGGCGTCAAAATTCTCATGAACCCTGCCAAGACCACCAAATCGGGCGCATGCAAGTCGATGCGTTGCATCAATGCTTGGTCAAAGGCTTCACGAGATTCAAAGGTGGTGTGTTCCAGGACGTCGGTTTTGATACCCGCATAAGCAGCATCTGAACGAAGCCATTCGAGCCCCGCGGCTTGGGGTTTGTTGCTGATCACCGCAGCCACTTGCACACCCAAGCGCTCTCGCCAGCGCTGTTGGTGTGCGGCTTGGACGATGGCAGCCATGTTAGTGCCAGTGCCCGAAATCAAAATGACAATGTTTTTCACCCTAGGATTATCCCTGCTGCCAGGCCCTAAAAAGGGTTTTGTCGCAGCCAAGACAGTGCATTTGCGCACGGTCGTGCTAAAAACGGCTTTTCATCAATCACTGGCTTTGACCGGAGACACATTTCATGGATTTGGCATTCACACCCGAAGAGCTCGCATTCCGCGAGGAAATTCGCGCATGGGTTAAGGCAAATTTACCCGCCGACATTTCACAAAAAGTCCACAGCGCCATGCGCTTGACCCGCGATGACATGCAGCGTTGGGCCAAAATTTTGGGCAAAAAAGGTTGGCTCGGTTGGGGTTGGCCAGAACAATTTGGCGGCCCAGGCTGGACGGCTGTGCAAAAGCATTTGTTCGAAGAAGAATGCGCCTTGGCGGGTGCACCGCGCGTCGTACCTTTTGGCCCCGTCATGGTGGCCCCCGTCATCATGGCCTTTGGCAACGCTGAACAACAAAAACGCTTCTTGCCTGGCATTGCCAGCGGTGAAGTGTGGTGGAGCCAAGGTTACTCAGAGCCAGGTTCTGGCTCCGACTTGGCCTCCCTCAAAACACGCGCCGAACGCGTGGGTGACAAGTACATCGTCAACGGTCAAAAAACTTGGACCACCTTGGGTCAGTACGGCGAGTGGATTTTCTGCTTGGTTCGCACCAGCAACGAAGGCAAGCCCCAAACAGGCATTTCTTTCTTGTTGATCGACATGAAGTCGCCTGGCATCACCGTGCGCCCCATCAAGTTGCTCGATGGCGAATGTGAAGTCAATGAAGTGTGGTTCGACAATGTCGAAGTGCCTGCCGAGAACTTGATTGGCGAAGAAAACAAAGGTTGGAATTACGCCAAGCATTTGTTGGCGCACGAGCGTACCAACATTGCCGACGTCAACCGCGCCAAGCGCGAACTCGAGCGCCTCAAGCGCATTGCCAAAACTGAAGGCGTATACGACGACATGCGTTTCCGAGATGAAATTTCCAAATTGGAAGTGGACATCGTAGCTTTGGAAATGTTGGTGTTGCGTGTCTTGTCTGCCGAAAAATCTGGCAAGAACTCGCTAGACATTGCAGGTCTCTTGAAAATCAAGGGTAGCGAAATTCAACAGCGTTACAGCGAACTCATGATGTTGGCCGCCGGCCCTTACAGCCTGCCCTTCATTTTCGAAGCCATGGATGCCGGTTGGCAAGGCGACTTCCCAGGCCACGAGGTGTCGAACGCGCCTTTGGCAGCCAACTATTTCAACATGCGCAAAACCACGATTTACGGCGGCAGCAATGAAGTGCAGCGCAACATCGTGGCTCAAGTAGTTTTGGGTTAATTCGTTTAACCGTAAAAGGACAGATCATGGATTTCGATTTTTCAGACGACCAAGAACAACTGCGCGACGCAGTGCGCAAATGGGTAGACAAGGGCTACACCTTCGACCGCCGCCGCGAAATTATCAACGCCGGCGGTTTTGACCGCGCAGCCTACACCGAGCTTGCCGAACTGGGCCTGTGCGGCCTGTATGTGAGTGAGGACCATGGCGGTATGGGCATGGGCCCTGTCGAAGGCATGGTGGTGATGGAAGAGTTGGGCCGCGGCATTGTGATGGAACCCATTCAGCAAGCGCTGATTTCGGGTGCCGTCTTGGAAGGCTACGCACCCGAGGCCGTCAAGACCGAATGGTTGCCCAAAATTGCTGGCGGCGAAGCCATTGTGGTGTTGGCGCACCAAGAGCGCAAATCTCGTTACAACATCAACAAGTGCGATGCACAAGCCCAACAACAAGACGGTCAGTGGCAAATTTCTGGCACCAAGAGCGTGGTGGCCGTGGGTGACCATGCAGACGCCTTTTTGGTGCCCGCCATGGCAGCCGGCAAACTGGCTTTGTTCTTGGTCGCCAAAGGCGCGAAGGGTGCTGCTACTTCTGGCTATGTGACGCAAGACGGTGCACGCGCCGCCGAATTGACGCTCAACCAAACACCTGCCAGCTTGGTGACCTTGGACGGCCAAACCGCTTTGAGCCATGCCGTGGACATTGGCATTGCCAGTGTGTGCGCAGAAGCCGTCGGCGTGATGGACAAAACCATGGCCATCACCGTGGACTACATGAACACGCGCAAGCAGTTCAACACCACCATTGCCTCATTCCAAGCCCTGCGTCACCGCGTAGCTGACATGAAGATGCAATTGGAATTGGGCCGTTCCATGAGCTACTACGCCAGCTTGAAGTTGAACACCCCTGCTGCCGAGCGCCATCAGGCCATGGCCCGCGCCAAGTACCAGTTGGGCAATTCCATGCGCTTTGTGGGACAACAATCAGTTCAGCTGCATGGCGGCATTGGCGTGACGGACGAGTACATCGTCAGCCACTATTTCAAGAAGTTGACCCAACTCGAAATGACTTTTGGCGACACCCTGCATCACTTGGGAGAAGTGTCCAACAGCATGCAAGAAACTGCTGGCGTTTTTGCGTAAATAAGAACCCTGCCATCGCCTTGCTTTTGCAAAGCTCTGGCCCTTCAAGAAACCGCCCTCGTGGCGGTTTTTTCATGCCCTTTAACTGGGTCACAATAGAGCCCATTGAATTCAAGTTCAGAACACAGCAAACATGAAGGTATTTCGCGGCTTTAACCATCCCCACAGGGCCACACAATGCGCCTTGACGATTGGTAACTTTGACGGTGTCCACCGCGGCCATCAAGCCATGCTTGCGCTCTTGAAAAACGAAGCAGCGCACCGCGGTGTCCCCAGCTGCGTCATGACTTTCGAGCCCCATCCACGCGACTTTTTTGCCAAGCTGCACAACAAGCCTGAATTGGCGCCAGCCCGCATTGCCACCCTGCGCGATAAGTTGCTAGAGCTAGAGCGATGCGGTATTGACCAAGTAGTGGTGCTGCCTTTTGATGAGCGATTGGCGAGCCAAACCCCTGAAGACTTCATCCAAACGGTCTTGGTCAAGGGCTTAGGCGTGAAGTACTTGCTAGTGGGTGACGATTTTCGCTTTGGCGCCAAGCGTTCAGGCGATTACGCCATGCTGGATGCCGCCGGCCAGCAACAGGGCTTTGATGTAGCCCGCATGAACAGCTACGAAGTGCATGGCCTTCGGGTTTCGAGCTCCGCTGTTCGGGAAGCCCTTGTGCGTGGCGACATGAACGGCGTGGCCAGGCTCTTGGGTCGCCCCTACAGCATCAGCGGCCATGTTGTGCATGGCAGAAAACTGGGGCGTGGTTTAGGCGCTTCCTCAGAAGGTGCCGAAGACGGCTTCAGAACCCTCAATTTGCGTTTTAGCCACTGGAAACCCGCGGCCAGCGGAATTTTTAACGTGCTGGTGCATGGTTTGACACCTGAACCCCTTCCCGGCGTCGCCAATTTGGGCGTTCGCCCCTCTTTAGACCCCAACGATGTGAACGGCGGACGGGTACTTTTAGAAACCCATTGCCTTGACTGGCCAAGTAAGTTGGGGGCTGAAGGGGGCTACAGTAAAATCATATGTGTTGACTTGCTGCACAAACTCCACGACGAACTCAAGTACGACAGCTTGGAAGCCCTGACTGTTGGCATTGCCAAGGACTGTGACGATGCCCGTGCTTTTTTCGCTGCAAGATCTGCCTCAATGCAGGCCTCCTCCAAATGACGCTTTGAACAATGTCTGAACAAAAAACAAATTACCGCGCCACCCTGAACATGCCCGACACCGCGTTTGCGATGCGCGGCGACTTGCCCAAGCGTGAGCCCGCCTGGGCCAAAGCTTGGAGCGATCAAGGTTTGTACAAAAAGTTGCGAGTCGCCCGCAAAGGTGCGCCTTTGTTTGTGTTGCACGACGGCCCTCCTTACGCCAACGGCAAATTGCACATTGGCCATGCACTTAACAAAGTGCTCAAAGACATGATCGTCAAATCCAAGCAATTGGCCGGCTTTGATGCGCAGTACATTCCGGGTTGGGACTGCCACGGTTTACCCATTGAAAACGCCATTGAAAAATTGCATGGCCGCAAACTCAGCCGTGACGACATGCAGGCCAAGAGCCGCGCGTTTGCCACCGAGCAGATTGACCAACAGCGAGAAGACTTCAAGCGGCTGGGCGTGTTGGGCGATTGGGAGCGCCCCTACCGCACCATGGACTTTGCCAACGAAGCCGGTGAAATTCGCGCCTTCAAACGCGTCATTGAACGTGGCTTTGTGTACCGCGGTTTGAAGCCCGTTTACTGGTGTTTCGATTGCGGTTCTTCTTTGGCCGAATTTGAAATTGAGTACGCCGACAAAAAGAGCGACACCCTCGATGTGGCCTTTGAAGCAGCCGACAACACTGCCGTGGCCAAGGCGTTTGGCATGGCTGCCTTGCCTGGCCAAGAAGCTGCACCCAAATCTGCCTTTGCCGTCATCTGGACCACCACCGCCTGGACACTGCCCGCCAACCAAGCATTGAACGTCAACCCCGAATTGGTTTACGCCTTGGTCAACACCGACAAAGGATTGTTGGTCTTGGCTGAATCCTTGGTCGAGAAATGTTTAGAGCGCTACAAGTTGGAAGGCACAGTAGTGGCCACCACCACCGGCGACAAACTGGGTGGCTTGAATTTCAAACATCCTTTGTACGATGTGCATGAAGGCTATAAACGTTTCTCGCCTGTGTATGTGGCCGAGTACGTGAGCGCACAAGATGGCACTGGCATCGTTCATTCCTCACCCGCTTATGGCGTGGATGACTTCAACTCTTGCGTGGCCAATGGATTGGCTTACGACGACATCCTGAACCCCGTTCAAGGCAACGGCAGCTACGCCGAAGACCTGCCTTTGTTTGGTGGCATGAACATTTGGAAAGCCTGCCCTCGCATCATCGAAGTGTTGGGTGAAAGCAATCGCTTGATGGCCACTTACGGCATCACCCACAGCTACCCGCATTGCTGGCGTCACAAAACGCCAGTCATTTACCGCGCAGCAGCGCAGTGGTTTGTGCGAATGGACGAAGGCCCTGGTGTCTTCACCACAGACAAAGCCCCCAAGACCTTGCGTCAGTTGGCACTTGATGCCATCGACCAAACTCACTTCTATCCCGAAAATGGCAAGACGCGTTTGCGCGACATGATTGCCAACCGCCCTGACTGGTGCATTTCACGTCAGCGCAGCTGGGGCGTGCCCGTGCCCTTCTTCTTGCACAAAGACTCTGGCGAGTTGCATCCTCGCACCATGGAGATCTTGGACCAAGCCGCCAACATCGTTGAAAAAGGCGGCATTGAAGCTTGGAGCCGCGTGACTGTAGAAGAAATTTTGGGCGCCGCCGATGGCCCCAACTACACCAAGAGCACTGACATTTTGGAAGTATGGTTTGACTCTGGTTCTACGTTCCAACACGTGCTGCGCGGCAGTCACAAAGATGCATACGATCGCAACCCCTTCCACGACGCAGGCCCCGAAGCCGACTTGTATTTGGAAGGCCACGACCAACACCGCGGCTGGTTCCACAGCTCCTTGTTGCTCGGTTGTGCGCTTTACGACCGCGCACCCTACAAAGGTTTGCTAACCCACGGTTTTGCCACCGACGGCCAAGGCCGCAAGATGAGCAAGAGCTTGGGCAATGTGGTGGCACCGCAAGAAATCACCGACAAGATGGGCGCAGAAATTGTGCGCTTGTGGGTGGCGTCAACAGATTATTCCGGCGACCTCAACATCGACGACAAAATTTTGGCGCGTGTGGTGGATGCTTATCGCCGTATTCGCAACACCTTGCGATTCTTGTTGGCCAACGTGAGCGACTTTGACCCTGCCAAAGATGCGGTTGCCGATGCCGATTTGTTAGAAATCGATCGCTTTGCCTTAAGTCGTGCCGCGCAGTTGCAAGCCGACATCTTGGCGCACTTCAAAGACTACGAATTCCATCCCGTGGTGTCCAAGTTGCAAGTGTATTGCTCTGAAGATTTGGGCGCGTTTTATTTGGACGTGCTCAAAGATCGCCTCTACACGAGCGCGCCTAAATCCTTGGCACGCCGATCTGCGCAAACCGTGCTGTACCGCATCACGCATGCCATGCTGCGCATGATGGCGCCGTTCTTGAGCTTTACCGCTGAAGAGGCTTGGCAAACTTTTGGAAGTTCTGAGTCGATCTTCATGGAAACCTTCAGCGACTTGGGCACCCCCAACGAAGCGCTGTTGGCCAAGTGGGCCCGCATTCGCGAAATTCGAGATCAGGTCAACAAAGACATTGAAGCCTTGCGCGCCGATGGCAAAGTGGGTGCGTCTTTGCAGGCCGCCGTCACATTGCAAGCAAGCCCCGAAGACCACGCTTTGTTGGCCAGCCTGGGCAATGACCTCAAGTTTGTGTTCATCACCTCCCAACTCAACTTGGAAGCTGGCCAGAGCCTTGTGGCCAAAGTGGCCGTAAGCCAAGACACCAAGTGTGATCGTTGCTGGCATTACGCGCCTGACGTGGGCGTGAACCCTGCGCACCCCTCACTGTGCGGCCGTTGCGACAGTAACTTGCATGGCGACGGTGAAAAGCGTTTGTTTGCATAAAGCCAATGGCCAAAAACAAAAGTGCTTTTAAGTCAGGTGCAGGTGTCTGGTTTTGGCTAGGCATTGCCCTCTTTACTTTGTTGCTAGACCAAATCACCAAAATTGCAGTGGTCGGCGCATTTCAGTTGGGCGAGACTTTGCCCATCACGTCATATTTCAATTTGGTTCGCGTGCACAACCCTGGCGCAGCGTTTTCTTTCTTGGCTGATGCAGGCGGCTGGCAGCGCTGGTTCTTCACGGGGCTGGGCGTGGTGGCTGCGGGTGTGATGGTCTATCTGCTCAAAATGCACACTGGGCAAGCCTTGTTTTGCTTGGCTTTGTCATTGTTGCTAGGGGGCGCCGTAGGCAATGTCATTGACCGTGTTGTCTATGGCCACGTGATTGACTTCTTGGACTTCTTTTACGGCACATGGCACTTCCCTGCTTTCAATGTCGCCGACAGTGCCATCTCTGTGGGTGCAGCGCTTCTCATCTTGGATGAATTGTTGCGAGTTCGCCGAGGCGGCTAAACAAGAAAGTTTGACTTAAAAAAAAGGCACCCGAGGGTGCCTTTTTTGATGTGGCTTGCACTTACAAAGTGAGGATGGTGCAACCCGTTGTTTTGCGCGCTTCCAAAGCTTTGTGAGCTTCTTGCACTTGCGACAAGGGGAAGGTTTGGTCAATGTGAATTTTGACCTTGCCGCTTTGCACCACAGCAAACAAATCGTCGGCCATGGCTTGCGTGCTTTCGCGCGTCGTGATGTGGCTGAAAAGCGTTTGACGTGTGACGTACAAAGAACCCTTCACGCCCAGAACGCCAGGCGCAAAGGGTGGCACAGCGCCAGACGCATTGCCAAAGGTGGCCATCAAACCGAAGGGACGCAAACAGTCGAGTGATTTGTCCCAAGTGTCTTTGCCCACTGAGTCGTAAACCACTTTCAAGCCTTTGCCGCCCGTGATTTCTTTGACGCGGGCCAAGAAGTCGTCGGTGCTGTAGTTGATGCAATGCTCGGCGCCATTGGCAATGGCCAATTGGCACTTGGCATCGGAACCGGCCGTACCAATCATGCGGAAGCCCAAGGCCTTGCCCCATTGGCAAGCAATCAGGCCCACACCGCCAGCCGCCGCGTGGAACAACACATGATCGCCCGCTTGCAAGCCTTCAACTGGGCGGGTTTTCATGAGCAAGTATTGGGCTGTGAGGCCCTTGAGCATCATGGCAGCGCCTGTTTCAAAAGAAATGTCGTCGGGCAATTTGCAAACGCACTTGGCGGGCATGACGCGCTCTTCGCAATAGCTGCCTGGGGGCTGGCTGGCATAGGCGGCGCGATCGCCTACCTTGAGGTGCGTCACGCCCTCGCCCACGGCTTCCACAACACCCGAAGCTTCCATGCCCAACTTGAGGGGCATGGGCAAGGTGTACAAACCGCTGCGCTGGTAGACGTCAATGAAGTTCAGGCCAATGGCTTTGTGGCGAATGCGAATTTCACCAGGCTCAGGTTGACCGACTGTGACGTCGACCAGTTTGAGTTGTTCTGGACCACCGTTTTGGTCGATTTGGACGGCTAAGCTCATGCATGTCTCCTTGAAAATAAAAGTATTGGCGATGGGTTGGTGCACCCCTTTGCAATGACCGCTACTGTGCCACGAATTGAATGTCCCTGCCTTCGCAGTCGGGTACAGCATTGACGTTACAGTCGCTGTCATGACACAAAAACTATCCTCTGGCACAGCCTTGATGCTCACTGTGCCCCCCCTGCTTTGGGCAGGCAATGCCGTGGTGGGTCGGCTGGTCAGCGATTTGGTACCGCCCATCACCTTGAACTTCTTGCGCTGGGTCATCGCCTTTTTTGTTTTGCTGCCCTTGGCTTGGCAATTGCTCAAACCCAGCAGCGCCCTGTGGCCCCATTGGCGCCGATTTGCGCTGCTCAGTTTGTTGGGCGTGGGCTGCTACAACGCCCTGCAATATTTGGCGCTGCAAACTTCGACACCTTTGAACGTCACCTTGGTGGCCGCCAGCACGCCTGTTTTCATGCTGGCCATGGGTGCATTGTTTTTTAAAACACCCGTCAGGTCTGCCCAATGGCTGGGGGCGGGGCTCTCCATTGCTGGCGTTTTGGTGGTTTTTTCGCGTGGCGATTGGCTGCAGTTGTTGCAAGTGCAATTTGTAGTGGGCGACATCTACATTTTGTTGGCCACGGCTTGTTGGGCTCTTTATAGCTGGCTCCTCACTCAACGCAATGAACCCGAAGAGATTCGCAACAACTGGGCTGCGTTCCTCATGTCGCAAGTCATTTTTGGTTTGGGATGGGCAGGCATGTTCACCGGCGCCGAATGGGCCTTGACCGATGCGCACATCACATGGGGCCTGCCTTTGTACGCGGCCTTGGCATTTGTCGCCATTGGCCCTGCTGTGCTGGCCTATCGTTGCTGGGGCTTGGGCGTACAAACTGCAGGGCCTGCGGTGGCCGGCTTCTTTGCCAACCTCACGCCCTTGTTTGCAGCCATCATGTCCAGCGTGTTCTTGGGCGATTTGCCCAAGGTGTATCACGCTGTGGCGTTTGGCCTGATTGTGAGCGGCATTGTGGTGTCGTCACGACGCGCCAGTTGATCTTCACATCAATCTGAAACGCGCCCGTCCTTAGACTCAATAGGTACCTGGATAAGCACCGCCATCGGTCAAGAAGTTTTGACCCGTAATGTAAGAAGCTTGTTGGCTGCAAATGAACGCACACAGTGCGCCAAATTCTTGTGGTGTGCCGTATCGGCCTGCAGGCACCAAAGATTGCTGCTGCGCGCGAATTTCGGCCACTGTTTTACCCGTCTTTTGTGCGGTGGCTTCTACCGTGGTGCGAATGCGATCGGTGTCAAACTTGCCAGGCAAAATGTTGTTCAAGGTGACGCCTTGTGCTGCAACTTTGGTGCGCGCAACGCCCGCCACAAAGCCCGTCAAGCCACTTCGAGCACCATTGGACAAACCCAAAATATCGATAGGCGACTTCACTGAGCTAGAGGTGATGTTGACAATGCGACCAAAGCCGCGTGCGGCCATGCCATCAATGGTGGCTTTGATCAACTCAATGGGCGTCAGCATATTGGCGTCGACCGCTTTGATCCAAGCTTCACGGTCCCAATTGCGGAAGTCGCCCGGAGGTGGACCGCCTGCGTTGGTCACCACGATGTCAAAGTCTTTGCCAGGGCCACCTGCCACAGAAAACAAAGCCGCGCGACCGGCCTCTGTGGTGATGTCTGCGGCCACAGGAATCAAGGAAACGCCAGGCGCTTCTTTTTGCAGATCGGCCACAGCTTGGTTCAAGACTTCGGCGCCACGCGCCACCATGACCACATTGACACCTTCTAAAGCCAAGGCACGCGCGCAACCCCAGCCTAGGCCCTTGCTTGCACCGCCCACCAAAGCCCACTTACCTTTAATGCCTAAATCCATTTGTTTTCTCCTAAATTAACGCAAACGCCTGCCATCACAAGTCAATGACACAGGCTTGAAATTATTCAACAACTTTGGGGCTTTGGGTCACCCAAAAAACACCCCCTAATACCAATGCTGTGCCCATCAAAGTCCAGGCATTGAAAGGTTCATTCAACAGCAAAGCGCCCATGGTCAGGGTGGACATGGGGCCAATCATGCCAATTTGGGAAGTTAAGCCAGGGCCAATGCGCTCGATGGCCATCATGACCATGAGCACAGGCAACACTGTGCACGCGGTGGCATTGAGCATCGACAACCAAATTACTTCTGGTGCCACCTCTAAAGCGGATGCTGGTTTGAGCAACGCAAATTGCAAGATGCACAAAACACAAGCCACCGTGGTGGCCAAGCCAGCCAGTCGAAGCGAGCCCAAGCGCTGAACCAACTGGCCGCTGTAACTGAGGTAAATCGCGTAGGTGATGGCGCTTGCAAAAACCAAGGCGGCGCCCAACGCAACGTTGTCACCCACCAAGGACACTTCATGGCCAAAGACCAACAAGACGCCGCTGTAACTCACTGCCATGGCCACGCCTTGGCGATAAGAAATTTTGCGCTTGTAGAGCACCCAACCCAACAACAACACCAGCGTGGGGTTGAGGTACAAGATGAGTCGCTCGAAAGAAGCGCTGATGTACTGGAGGCCCAAGAAATCTAAAAAACTGGACAAGTAATAGCCCGAAAAACCAAGGCCCAACACTCCCAGCCAATCGTTTCGGGTGAGGGGTGCTTTACCACGCCCCGCCCACCACGCCATGGCAATGAAGAAAGGCACCGCAAACAACATTCGAAACATGACCAAGGTGATGGCGTCGACACCGTGTCGATACGCCAACTTCACAATGATGGCTTTGCCACTAAAGGCAATTGAGCCTGCTGCAGCCAGCAACAAGCCCGTGGTGAAGTTAGATTTGGCGGTGCTGCTCAAAAGCCAACCGCCTGGCCATCTCGGCGCGGGTCAGATGCTGCGACATAACCTTGCACTTTGGGATCGCCCATGCGCCAAATGAATTGGCCAGCGCCAAAGTCCATGTACGAGTCGTTGATGACGGCCAGTTCGTGGCCCAAATCACTCAGGCCCTGCACGGTGTTGCGGTCCATGGCGGCTTCAACATTGATGGACAGGCCATTGTTACAACGCCAGCGCGGCGCGTCGCACGCGGCTTGCGGGTTTTGTTTGTAGTCCAGCATGCGCACCAATGTTTGCATGTGACCTTGGGGTTGCATGCTGCCCCCCATCACACCGTAGCTCATGACAGGCTGACCGTCTTTAGACAAGAACGCTGGAATGATGGTGTGGAAAGGACGCTTACCTGGGGCCACCAAATTAGCGGGGTTCAGGCCTTTGGGATCGGTGCTGAAATCGAAGCCACGGTTGTGCAAACTAACGCCATAGGTGGGCTCGACCACGCCCGATCCAAAGCCCATGTAGTTGCTTTGAATGAAGCTCACCATCATGCCGTTTTCATCGGCGGCCGTGAGGTAAATGGTGCCGCCCTTCACGGGGTTGCCAGCTTTGAAGTCTTGCGCTTTTTTCATGTCAATGAGCTTGGCGCGGCTCTTCAGGTAAGCAGGGTCTAGCATTTGCGCAGGCGTGACCTCCATGTTGCGCGGGTCGGCCACATATCGGTACACATCTGCAAAGGCCAGTTTCATAGCTTCAATTTGCAAGTGCTGCGAATCGATACCATCGACCTTCATGCTGCCCAAATCAAAGTTTTCCAAAATACCCAAGGCAATCAAGGCTGCAATGCCTTGTCCATTGGGGGGAATTTCGTTCAAGGTGTAGCCACGGTAATTTTGAGAAATAGGCTCTACCCATTCAGGACGGTATTGCGCCAAATCTTGCAAAGTCATGGCCCCGCCATGCTGATTGGAAAACTTCACCAAGGCTTCTGCAATTTCGCCTTCATAAAAAGCTTTGCCTTTGGTCTCGGCAATGGCGCGCAGGCCACGTGCCGCGGCTTTGAACTGAAACAGCTCACCAACGTTGGGGGCACGGCCCCATGGCAAAAAGCCCTCTGCAAAACCAGGCAAAGATTGCAAAAGCGGCGTAGCGGCAAGCCATTTTTGTTGAACGACCACGGGCAAGGAATAGCCTCTTTCTGCAATTTCAATGGCAGGCTCCATCAGGTCGGCAAAGGGCAGTTTGCCAAAGCGATCGCTCAGGGCCACCCAAGCACTGACCGCGCCCGGCACCGTGACTGAGTCCCAGCCGCGCTTGGGCGGATTGACGGCGTCTGAGCCATATTTTTTGTGAAAGTATTCTGGCGTCCACGCTTGTGGCGCAGGACCTGACGCATTCAGGCCATGCATCTTGTTGCCATCCCACAAAATGCAAAACGCATCGGAGCCCAAGCCATTGCTGACAGGTTCTGTGATGGTGATGGCGGCAGCTGCGGCAATGGCCGCATCCACTGCATTGCCACCTTTGAGCATCATGCGCAAACCAGCTTGTGCAGCCAGCGGATGCGATGTGGACACAATGTTGCGCGCAAACTGCGGCAAGCGCGCAGATGCATAAGGGGTGCTGAAATCAAAGTTCATGTTTCAATCCAATGTGATTTTGCGTTCGGTGATGATCTTTTTCCACTTGGCCGATTCGGCGGCCAACATGGTGGTGAATTGCGCAGGTGACGTGCCAATGGCCTCAATGCCCAAGCGCTGAAGTTTGTCTTTCACTTCGGGATCGTTGAGTGCTTGAATGGCGGCAGTGTTCACGCGCGAAACCAATTCGGGGCGCATGCCTTGGGGTCCAAACAAACCAAACCACGTGGTGGACTCGTAGCCTGGCAAGACTTCTGAAATGGCTGGCAAACCAGGCGCCATGCTGGTTCTTTGTGCTGAGGTAACGCCTAAGGCACGCAGACGGCCATCTTTGACATGCGGCAAACCTGTGGGCAAGGAGTCAAACAAAACATCCACTTTGCCGCTAATGAGATCGGGCATGGCCAAGGCTGTGCCTTTGTAGGGAATGTGCACCACAAACAAACCTGCCTGAGATTTAAACAATTCTGCTGTCAATTGAACAATGGTGCCATTGCCACTTGAGGCGTAATTCAGGCGACCCGGATTTTTCTTGGCCAACTCAATCCATTCTTGAATGGTTTTGGCGGGCGAACTGTTGGGAACCAACATGATGCTGGGCGCGTTACCCACTTGGCCAATGGGTGTGAAATCGCGCACCGCGTCGTAGGGCATTTTGGGATTGAGGTTAGGGCCAATCGAATGCGTGCTGGAGGTTGCAAGCAAGATGGTGTAACCATCGGGTACCGATTTGGCAACGAGATCAGAGCCCAAGGTGCCACCTGCACCTGGCTTGTTCTCGACCACCACCGCTGCACCAATTTTTTCAGCCAGCTTTTGAGACAGTGTTCGCGCAAAAATATCGGTGGCGCCCCCTGCGGGAAAAGGGACAACCAAGCGAATGGGTTTGGTGGGATACGTGCCTGTTTGCGCGTTTGCGGGTGTTGCAAAGACAAGGCTGGTCAACGACAGCAAACTGGCCAGACCGGTGCCCAAGCCCCAAGCTGCCAACTGACGGCGTTTGATGTTCATTTTGGACTGCATGATGAAATTCCCAAAAACGTTTGAGTAGATCATTGTGGCAGGAAAATTGTGACCCTACTTCACGTAACGTTGTGACTTCTGAAAGGTGCAAAAAAAAACGGCACCCGAAGGTGCCGTTGAGGCTCACGACTAAGCGTGGATCACTCTTCTACGAAGGCTTCTTCGCGCTTCGATTTGACGGAAGGCAAGAGCACAATGATGAGCAACACTGCTGCCGCTGCAAGCAAGCTTGCTGACAAACCACGTGTGACAAACACAGACCAGTCACCACGCGACAGCAACAAAGCGCGGCGCAAGTTCTCTTCCATCATGGGGCCCAAAATAAAGCCCAACAACAGAGGCGCCGGCTCCATCCCCAACTTGATGAAGGTGTAACCAATCACACCAAAAGCACCCACCATCCAAATGTCGAAGGTGTTGTTGTTGGTGGAGTACACACCAATGGCACAGAACAACACAATGGCAGGGAACAACCAGCGGTAAGGCACAGTGAGCAATTTGATCCAAATGCCGATGAGTGGCAAGTTCAAAATGACCAACATCAAGTTACCTAGCCACATGGAAGCGATCAGACCCCAGAACAATTCTGGGTTGCTGGTCATCACCTGAGGGCCTGGCTGAATGTTGTGAATGGTCATGGCACCCACCATCAAGGCCATCACAGCATTGGGTGGAATACCCAATGTAAGCAATGGAATGAAGGAGGTTTGCGAGCCTGCATTATTAGCAGACTCAGGCGCAGCCACACCACGAATGTTGCCTTGTCCGAAAGGCACTTCACCAGGGCGCAATTTGGTTTTCTTCTCGATGGTGTAAGCCGCAAACGCTGCCAACAAAGCACCGCCACCGGGCAAGATGCCGAGGCAAGAACCGATGGTGGTACCACGCAATACAGCAGGAATCATGTTGCGGAAGTCTTCGCCAGTTGGGAACAAACCCTTGACTTTGCCAGTGAACACTTCACGCTTGTCTTCAGGTTGAGACAAGTTGGCAATGATTTCGCCATAACCAAACACACCCATGGCAATGGTAATGAAACCAATACCGTCTGTGAGTTCAGGAATATCGAAGCTGTAACGCGCCACACCCGAATTAACGTCGGTACCGACCAAGCCCATCAGCAGGCCCAGCACAATCATGCCCACGGCTTTGATGAGTGAGCCAGAAGCCAACACCACCGCGCCAATGAGGCCCAAGATCATGAGCGAGAAATACTCTGCAGGGCCGAACTTAAAGGCAACCTCGGTGAGAGGTGCTGCAAATGCGGCCAAGATCAAAGTACCTACGCAGCCAGCGAAGAATGAACCCAAACCGGCAGCAGCCAATGCAGGGCCCGCGCGGCCCTTGCGAGCCATTTGATAACCGTCAATGACCGTTACAACGGAGGACGACTCGCCTGGCAAGTTGACCAAAATGGCCGTTGTAGAACCGCCGTATTGGGCACCGTAGTAAATACCGGCCAACATGATCAGCGCAGCAATGGGGGGCAATGCATAAGTAGCAGGCAACAGCATGGCAATGGTTGCCACGGGGCCAATGCCTGGCAACACACCAATCAGGGTGCCCAGCAAACAGCCAATGAAAGCGTAAATCAGATTTTGAAACGTAAACGCTACGCCAAAACCCAGGCTTAAGTTGTCAATCAAGTCCATTTTTTAACTCCTTAACCTGCAATGAAAGAAGGCCAAACAGGGAATTGCAATTTGAGCAACACGATGAAGGCAAGGTAACTCATGACTGACAAGACACTCGCCAAAATCAAAACTTCTTTCAGTTTGAATTTGTCACCCGCCATGCTAACCACGAGCGTGGTGCCATAAATGGCCACGATCAAACCCATGGCTGGCAATTTGATGCTGGGCAGGCCGCCCAACAAAACGCCAAACAAAAGATTGCCTGCAATGATGAAGGTCAGAGGCTTGAACGCCCATGAGCCAACGGGATCGCCAGTAGACGTTTCAACCACCAATGCTTTGAACAAAATGACGGCACCAATCAATGCCAAGATAACGCCAAGCATGAGTGGAAAATAGCCAGGACCCATGCGGGCACCGGTACCAATGGTGTAACTCGTTGCTCCGTAGGCAAATGAAGCACCGACAACGGTGAACAGCAAGCCAGAGAAAAAGTCTTTTTGACTTTTGATTTTCACAGGGACACTCCTCCAAAAATTATGGGATGGCCGGATTCTGGGCCTATTCCCCATCTAAACAGATGTGGATTTCACCTACTGCGTGGCTAGGAATGTACCTAGAGGTTTGGGTTAACCCTAGGTTTTATGCGTCTTTGAAGGCTTTTACTTCAGCAAGGGCTTGAAGACCCGCAACCATTTGGTGGCAGGCAAACTGAATCGGTTCTCAATGGCTTCGGCTTGGGCCAACAAAACTTCGCGTTTGGGTCGGCTGGGCGTGCGTTGCGCTAGCACCACGGTATTGCCCTCTCGGGTGGGCTTGAAGGCCCACAGCGCGTCTTCACCAAAGGCCTCGGCCATTTTGGACAAACTTTTTTCATAACTGGAAGTTCGCCCAAACAAATTGACAGCCATGGTGCCTTCGTCGGTCAGGAGTGCTCTGCAGTTTTGATAAAAATCAACTGAGTCCAGCACGGGCGCAGCAGCCTCATGGTCGTACAAATCGACATGCAAGATGTCAACGGTACCCTGCCATTCATGGCTCTGAATTTCTTGCGCAGCATCGGCAATGATGACGCGCATGCGTGGGCCATCTTCAGGCAATTTGAACCACCCGCGGCAGGCATGTAGAACGCCTGGATTGAGTTCAATGGCCGTGCAAGTCCACTTCAGTTTTTTATAACAAAACTTGGTCAGGCTGGCGGCGCCTAAACCCAATTGCATGGCATGCCTGCCAGACACCGAAGCGCTTTTTAAAAACAGCAAGCCCGCCATCATTCGCTGCACATACTCAAGCTCTAACTCAAAAGGTTCTTTGATGTTCATGGCACCTTGAATCCAAGGCGTGCCCAGATGCAAATAACGCGAGTTGCCATGCTCAGAAAAGTTCACTTCAGGCAGCTCGATGGCTTTGGATTTTTTAACGGACATAAAAGCTTGAATAGGGACTCGAACTGGAACTCTAGAAAGATCTCAATGAAGGACTCACTGAAAAAATCGATTGAAGACGAGGCAAAACACGCAGCGTGTTGTGCACCGTAGACGCGGCCACATTGCTAAGCGACTCACCCCGCAAATGTGCTAACACAGAGGCAATGCGCGGTAACTCGCTTGGCTCATTTCGGCCTTGCGAAACACCTTCCGATTGTCGCTGTGATTGCGTCTTATAAAGCCAATGCGGCGGAATATCGGGCGCATCGGTTTCTAAAACGATGGCTGTCATTGGCAAGTTGGTAGCAAGTTGGCGCAGTTGCAAAGCTCGGTCGTAAGTCATGGCGCCACCAAAGCCCAGTACAAAGCCCATGTCAATGAAGAACTGCGCTTGTTGCAAACTGCCATTGAAGGCATGCGCAATGCCACCCTGAACCTTGATTTGTCTCAAGCCTTTGAGCAAGGCGTCGGCCGACTTTCGCACATGCAAGATCACCGGCAACTCATAGCGCTTGGCCAATTTCAACTGCGCATGGTAGAAAAATTCTTGCTTGTCGCGCATGGCGGGCTCACACAAGCTTGGGACCCAAAAGTCCAAACCGATTTCACCCAATGCCACCAAACGCGGATCTTTTGCAGTACCTTCAAGATGGCTTGAAAGCGCCTCTTGAAGGTGTTTCTCTAGCAACGCCAAATCGGATTCTTGCGCTTTGGGCACATACAAAGGATGAATGCCCAATGCGTAAGGCTGACCTGTGACACGGGCCAATTGAATCAAGGGCTCAAAGTCTTTGGCTTGAACGGCAGGCATGACACAGGCTGCAAGACCCTGCACTTGCGCACGTTGCAAAACTTCTATGCGATCGTGTGCAAACTCTGGCGCATCCAAGTGGCAATGGCTGTCAATCCACTGCAGGGTCATGGCTTTAGCAAGCCCCTGTCCAAACGCAACACGCGGCTGCAGCGTGAGGCCAAATGTGCGTCGTGTGTCACCACCACAAAGGCGGTTCCTTGGCGCTTTGCGGTATTGAGCATCACATCAAATACGCCCTCTGCAGTCATACGGTCCAAATTGCCCGTTGGCTCGTCGGCCAGCACACAAGCGGGTTGGGTCACCATGGCACGGGCAATGGCCACGCGTTGGCGCTCACCACCCGACAGTTCGGCGGGTCGGTGCCATGCGCGGTGATCTAGGCCAACATGTTCCAACCATTTCATGGCCACTTGCTCAGCCTGAGCGCGTTCGGTGCGTCGAATCCAGAGGGGCATGGCCACGTTTTCTAACGCTGTGAACTCTGGCAACAAATGGTGAAACTGATACACAAAACCCAACAGCTGATTGCGTCTAGCCCCTTGTGCAGCTGCGCCAAACTGAGACCATGCTTGGCCTTGAAGTAAAACCTGCCCTTGTGTGGCTTGGTCCAAGCCCCCCATCAAATGCATCAAGGTACTTTTGCCAGAGCCAGAAGCACCCACAATGGCCACCGTCTCGCCTGCCGCCACCTTGAGATTGACATCTTGCAACACCGACACATTCAGGCCGCCTTCGCTAAAGCGCTTGCTGAGCCCATTGACTTCTAAAACGGCTTGGCTGATTAAGTTATTCATAGCGCAATGCCTCCGCAGGGTTGACCTGGCTGGCACGCCAACTGGGGTAGACCGTGGCCACAAATGACAAGATCAGAGAAATGACCACCACGGGCAGAATGTCACTCATTTGTGGATCACTGGGCATGCGGCTGATAAGGTAAATGTCTTTGGGCAAAAAGCTAGCACGGAACAAAGTCTCTAGTGCAGGCACGATGACATCGATGTTGAAAGCCACCAAAAGGCCCAACAGCATGCCCCCCAAAGTACCGATGATGCCAACCATCGCGCCTTGCACCATGAAAATGCCCATGATGCTTTGCGGACTGGCCCCCAGCGTGCGCAAGATGGCAATGTCGGCTCGTTTGTCCGTAACGGTCATGACCAAGGTGCTGACCAAGTTGAACGCGGCCACAGCCACGATCAAGGTCAGAATAATGAACATCATGCGTTTTTCAACTTGCACCGCAGCAAACCACGTGCGGTTTTGCTGAGTCCAATCGCGAACGGCCATGCCCAAAGGCAACTCAGGCGCCAATTCTCTGGCCACGGCACGTGCTTCGTGCAAATCTTTGATTTTCAAACGAATGCCAGTTGGCCCCTCCAGTCGGAAAATTTTGCCAGCATCAGCGACATGCAACATGGCCAGCGCAGAGTCGTATTCGTAATGGCCAGAATTGAACAAGCCCACCACTTGCATTTGTTTCAGGCGCGGCAAGACTCCGGCAGGCGTGACTTGACCGTTGGGTGCAATGAGCGTAACGGGATCGCCTATGCGCAAGCCCAACTGCCTGGCCAAATCGACGCCCAGAACCACGCCAAACTGTCCTGGTACCAGCGCATTGATGCCCGGCATGCTTTTGTTAAAGCCTTGTGCAGCGACAGACAGATCGACCACGCTGGGCTCCAAAGCCGGGTCGATGCCCCTCACCAAAACGCCTTTCATGTCTTCGCCTCGCGCTAGCAAAGCTTGCGCGGCAATGAAGGGGGCTGCGCCAATGACTTGGGAATTCGCTTTGACCTGTTTCAAGGTACCGAGGGTGTCTTCTAATGCGCCACCATCGGCCGAGATCACCTCAATGTGCGACACCACACTTAACATGCGATCGCGCACCTCTTTTTGAAAACCATTCATGACCGACAACACAATGACCAAGGCTGCCACGCCAAGACCAATGCCTAGCATAGACACCCCCGAAATGAACGAGATAAAGCCATTTCGGCGCGAGGCGCGGCCTGCGCGGGTGTAGCGCCAACCTAAAACCAATTCGTACGGTATTTCGAGTGCCATGCCTTTTTCATTTCTAGCTTGTCATTTCAGACCCGCAACAGGGTGATTGTGTCATCCCTGACAATACGGCCATGAACGACGCTTTGCCACTGACCACCCACTCTGCCCAAGCAGGTCCGCAACATTGGGTCATTGCTTATGCCAGCAGCCATGTTGCGCCACTACAGCAAGCATTGGACACATTGTATTTGCCCCATTTGGAAAAAGTGCTGTCTGGCATGTCATGCATTGCAGAATCCGATCTGGCGCGCGAAAGCACATCTCCACTTTTGCCCCATGAAAATGTGCCAAGCTTTTGGCACCAATACCCTGTTTGGGGCGATGAAGCCCTGATCACCCCCTGCCACTGGCAAGTCGGTATGAACGAAGTCTTGCTGTTGAATCCTGCAGAAATGCAGCTTAGCGCAGAAGAATCCCAGCAGTTGCTGGTCGCCGTCAAACCCTATTTTGAAGAGGATGGCCTGCATCTTTCTTACGAGAGCCCTTTGGTTTGGCGCGCCAAAGGCCAACTGCTCAAAGACATGCCCTTTGCATCTTTGACAAAAGTGTCGGGCCAACACATTAAAGACTGGCTGCCACAAGGCCCCAACGCACGCAGCTTGCAGCGTCTGCAAAGTGAAATACAGATGTTGCTGTACCAGCATCCAGTCAATGACCTGCGAAGTCAACATGGCCGCTGGGCCGTGAATTCATTTTGGGTGCATCGCACCATTGAACAACTTTATCCCGACAACAGCACAACAGCCTTTCACTTGGATCTGCATCAAGCGGCCATGCATGGCAATGCCAAAGAATGGCTGCAGCAATGGCAAGCTTTAGACAAGCGGATGGGCGCAATTCATCTCGCTTCGCCTGACAGCTTGGCGTCCGTCACCTTGTGCAGTGAAACGCACTGGCGTCACTATCGCCCACAAAGTAAATCATGGCTTCAGACCTTGAAGCGCATGGTGTCACCCTTGAAAGTGCAAGCTGAATTGCGTGCACTCACCGCCGGAGTTTCTGCCCCATGAGTTTGCAAATTTTGACGCGCGATGTACCGCCGCGCACGGCCTGGACGCTCGAACAAGCAGGCATTCACCCGCTTCTGTCTAGGCTGTTTGCTGCGCGTGGCATTCAAAGCCCAGACGAACTGGACGATGGTTTGGCCAAATTGTTGCCGCCCAATACATTGAAAGGCACTGAGGCTGCTGCCGTCTTGTTGGCCGATGCCATCGCCGCTCAAAAACGCTTGTGCATTGTGGCCGACTACGATTGCGACGGCGCCACGGCCTGCGCGGTTGGCCTGCGCGGCTTGCGCATGCTGGGCGCCCAGCACGTGAGCTACATCGTGCCCGACCGCGTGGTCGATGGCTATGGCCTCACAGCCCCCATTGCACAACGTGTTCAACAATCGGGCGCAGATGTCTTGATCACCGTTGACAACGGCATCGCCAGCATGGAGGGTGTTACGCAAGCACAAGCCCTGGGTTTGCAAGTCTTGGTAACCGACCACCATTTGCCGGCGGCAACGCTCCCTAGTGCCGATGTGATTGTGAATCCAAACCAGCCTGGTTGCAGCTTTGAAAGCAAAGCCTTGGCTGGCGTAGGCGTGATGTTTTATGTGCTGTTGGCTTTGCGCGCTGAGTTGCGCAAACGCGGCATGTTCACAGCCGAAACGCAACCCAAACTTGATGCACTCTTGCCGTTGGTGGCTTTGGGTACCGTGGCCGATGTGGTCAAACTGGACAACAACAACCGCCGCTTGGTGGCACAAGGTTTAAAACGCATTCGTGCCGGTGCCATGCCTAGCGGCATGTTGGCTTTGTTTAGAGCAGCAGGCCGTGATGCCCGCGTGGCCACCACGTTTGATTTTGGTTTTGCACTGGGGCCTCGCATCAATGCAGCAGGACGCTTGTCTGACATGACCCTGGGCATTGAATGTCTCAGCACCGACGATGCTGCGCGCGCCGATGAGCTGGCAAAGCAGCTCGACAGCATCAACCGGGAGCGCCGAGACATTGAAGGCGACATGCGCGAGCAAGCCATGGAAATTGCCGAGTCATTGATGGACGAGAGTGAAGAACCACCGCCTGCCATTTGCGTCTTCGACCCCGACTTTCATGAAGGTGTGGTGGGCATTGTGGCCTCGCGCATCAAGGACAAATTTCACCGGCCCTGCTTTGTGTTTGCGGCCAGCAACGCACCAGGCAAAGAACACGAACTCAAAGGCTCGGGTCGCTCTATTCCTGGCTTTCATTTACGCGACGCTCTCGACCTGATGGTCAAGAAGCACCCTCACCTCTTGCTGCGGTTTGGCGGTCATGCCATGGCAGCAGGCTGCACCATTGAAGAAGAACATTTGGAATTGTTTGAAGCCAGCTTCATGGAAGTGGCTGCACAGCTTTTGTCACCGGCCACCTTGCAACGCAAATTAGAAACGGATGGTCCTTTGGAGGGGCAATATCGCCGCGTAGAGTTTGTCGACGTGATGCACAAAGAGGTCTGGGGCCAAGGCTTTGCACCGCCAGTGTTCAGCGACGAGGTGGAAGTCGTGTCACAACGTCTGGTGGGCGAAAAACATTTGGCCTTGAAACTCAAACACCAAGGCCAGCCTGTCGATGGCATTTGGTTTGGGCGTATCGAGCCATTGCCTGCGAGGGTGAAGTTGGCTTACCGCTTAGATGTAGACGAATGGCAAGGCCAAAAACGTGTTCGCTTTATGGTGGAAGCGGCAGAACTTTAAGGCTGATGCGCAGTGCATTGAATGCGCGACAGCTTTAAAGCAAGGTCATGCGTGTTTGGCTTGAAGCGCCTTGAGTACTGCAGGCGACACCAGGCCTTCAACGCGACCTCCAAGCGCAGAGATTTCGCGCACCAAGGTGCTGCTGATGTGCTGTACCGATGCACTGGTGTGCAAAAAGATGGTGTCCACTTCGGGGGCCAAATGGCGGTTCATGCCGGCCATTTGTGTTTCGTAGTCGTAATCTGTGACCGAGCGCAAACCACGCACAATGACGCGTGCACCCTGACTGTGGACAAAATCACAGAGCAAACCGTTGAATGACACCACCTCGACGTTGCCAAAGTCTTGCGTCACTTCTTTGGCCAAGGCCAAGCGCTCGTCCAAGCTGAACACGGTTTTTTTATGGTGGGCTGCCGCCACAGCCACCACCACTTTGTCAAACATTTGCGCAGCGCGATACACCACATCTTCATGACCCAGGGTGATGGGGTCGAAGGTTCCAGAATAAACAGCTGTGACTGAGCGACTCATGTGAACTCCTGATCAATGAGGGGCATTATCCCTCGACGGGGCGCTGCAGCAAATGGGCGTGCACAGCACCAGCCTTCATGTACTTGACGAGCTGCAAGCCGCAGGCAGCCAGCGCTTGTGCCTGCCAAGCCAGGGGCGCCTCCAAATAAACCCAGCCGCCTGGCACCAAGGCATGCGCAGATGCGAGCAAGGCTTTCTCAAAATGAGAACTTTCAAAAGGCGGATCTAAAAAGATTGCATCCATGCTATTGGGTGCCAAACGCTGAAGCGCCATCATGGCATCACCCTTTTGAACTTGAACCGCCGCAGCAGACAAGCGCTTTTGGGTCTCACTTAACAAGCCTACCAATTGGGCATCTTGCTCCAGCATGAGAACCGACTTGGCCCCGCGTGATGCCGCTTCAAAACCTAGCGCACCTGTACCCGCAAAGGCATCAACACAACGCCAATCGGTCAGATCTTGGCCCAACCAATTGAACAAAGTTTCACGGACACGGTCTGGTGTGGGTCGCAATCCGGGCTTGTCGATGACTTTGATTTTGCTGCGTTTCCACTGGCCACCAATGATGCGCAACTCGTGTGAGGGGGAACCTGTCACCGGCTTGGCGACTGGCGTTGACTTGTTGAGGGGTTTGGTTCTCATAGGACGCAAGCTTAACGGCTTGAAGCAGGCCAGCTGAAGCTGCCCTCAAAAAAACACCCCCGAAGCTCATTCAGCCATGCTTTTTTGAGTCAGGCTTGAGATTTACTTAGAATGAGCGCCTAGCCTACGCCCATTTATGTTCAGTTTCTTTCGCTCCAAACCCAAACCAGACGCCGCTGAAGCGCCCACGACCGCGCCCAAAATGCAGGTCACAACGCAGGTCACGCCGGCTGCGCAAGTGGTTTCAGTGCCCGAAGACAGCGCTGAAGCTGCCGGCAAACCTCGCCAATCGTGGCTGAGCAAACTCAAAGCGGGTCTGCGCAAAACAGGCGGCAGCATTGCTGCTGTTTTCACAGGAACGCAAATTGACGATGCGCTTTACGAAGAGCTAGAAACCGCGTTGCTCATGGCCGATACCGGTGTCAAAGCCACCGAATTTTTACTCAATGATTTGAAAGCCCGCGTCAAAGCGTCCAAAGCCACTGAGCCTGCAGCCGTCAAAGCGTTGTTAATTGATGCCATCACCGACATGTTGATGCCGCTTCAAAAGCAGTTGCGCATTGGCGATCAAAAACCCATGGTCTTGATGGTGGCCGGCGTCAATGGCGCCGGCAAAACCACGTCCATAGGCAAACTGACCCACCACTTGGCCGACCAAGGCGCCAGCGTCTTGCTGGCCGCCGCCGATACCTTTCGCGCAGCGGCCCGAGAGCAACTGGCCGTTTGGGCTCAGCGCAATACGGTAGAAATCATCAGCCAAGAAGGCGGCGACCCAGCAGCTGTGAGCTTTGATGCCGTGTCTGCCGGCAAGGCACGTGGCCGTGATGTGGTGCTGGTAGACACCGCCGGCCGATTGCCCACCCAACTGCACCTGATGGAAGAGTTGAAAAAAATCAAGCGTGTGGTGCAAAAAGCCGACTCACAAGCTCCGCACGAAGTGCTTTTGGTGATCGATGGCAACACCGGTCAAAACGCACTCACTCAAGTGAAAGCCTTTGATGAAGCCTTGGGCCTGACGGGCCTGATCGTGACCAAATTAGACGGCACGGCCAAAGGCGGCGTGCTGTGTGCCATCGCCCGCGAAAAACCCATCCCGGTTTATTTCATTGGCGTGGGCGAGCAACTCGACGACCTGCAAACCTTCGATGCGCACGAATTTGCGCAGGCTTTGCTCAGCTAAAACGCTCAGGGCTGAAGGGCGCAGGGTTGATGCTGGTGCTTTCTGCCGCCATTAACTCAGCCAACAAAACGCCTGTACCCGGCCCCGTGCTAAAGCCAATGTGCTGATGCCCAAACGCCAACCACAGGCCAGGGCATTGGGGCATCTCTCCAATCACTGGGCGGCTGTCGGGTGTGGTGGGTCTTGAGCCCATCCAATCTGAGCCAGCGACAGATTCCTTGAGGGGAATCACACGCCGAACGGCATTTTCTGCAGCTTCCAATTGCGCCAAGTTGGGCGCCGCATCACGCGCTGCCAACTCGACGCCAGTGGTCATTCGAAACTCGGTTTGACCTTCTGCATTAAGCATGGGTGAGATCACATAAGCACCTGCGGTATCGTAAACAGGGCGCTGCAAGCTCACACCTGGCACAGGCTTGAAGTGCCGGTGATACCCGCGCTCGAAAGCCATGTGCGCGTTGAACTGTGAGGGCAACTGGCTGGCCTGCAACAAACTCTCCGACCATGGCCCCAGAGCCACCACCAAATTCGCAGCCCAATGTGACTCACCTTTTGCGTCTTGCCATTGCCAACCATGCGGTTGACGCTGTAAGGCACGCACCCCATTTTGCTGAATGACGCCACCCAAACTCGCAAACTGATTTGCATACGCTTTGACAACTGCGCCAGGATTGTCGACAGACGCAGCATCCTTGATCCAGAGTGCATGCGCAAATTGCGCAGCCAAATGTGGCTCTAAAGCTTGAATCTCTGGCCCCTGCAGCGCTTCAGATGCCACTGAAAAGTTGTTCAAAATGTCGCGCGAAAAAGCACTGGCCTCCCACGCCGCAGTCGACTCGAACAACCACAACCAACCATTTTCACGCAGACGCGTGTCTTGATTGGTTTGAGCCAGCCATGCTTTGTGAGTTTGAGAAGAGAGCTGTATCAAGCCATCTAAAGCCACCGTGGTGATGTCAAAGCTCTGGCGTCTAGCGTGCCATAAAAATCGCCACATGAAATGCCAATGCACCATGGCACTGGGGCGCACATGCAAACCTGGCCCGGGCTTTGACAGCATGCGTGGCAAATTTTGCAGCAAGCCCGGCCGATTGAACGGCAACAAAGAACTGCGCGACAAGACCCCCGCGTTGCCTGCAGACGTTTCTTCGCCGGGTCCGCGTTTGTCCACCAAAGTGACATGCCAACCCTTGGCTTGCAAAGCCAAGGCGCAAGAAACACCGACCATGCCTGCACCTAGCACCGTGACATGTCGACTGGTTTCTTCAAAATTCATGTGCTTATTTTGCTTGAAATTACGGGCGTGAAAACGAACTAGGTGGCGCTCATTTGGGTGAGTCGCATTCTGTTCACCTGCAGGTTTACAGTCCCGCCTTAGGCCTTTATAGTGTTTTCACTTGTATGCAACATGGTAGTCCCCTGCCCACTCGCCAATGACCCGTTCTCGAAAATTGCTGATCGCCTTGCTGCTGTTGTCCGCCTTGTTGGGCCTCGGCTATGCCAATCGAATGTTGCTGCTGCAATATAGCTTGGGCTGGTACACCGACTGGAAAAATCCAAGATCAGCACCCCAAGACATTGCATGGACAGAGGGCCCCACAGAAGCCAAACAATCACCTGATCTGCGCCCCCCCAACATCATCGTGATTTTGGCCGACGACTTGGGCATCAACGATGTCACCTTGCACGGTGGTGGTCGCGCAGCAGAAGGCGTGTCGACGCCGCATATCGATGGCATTGCCAAAGCTGGCGTGAGCTTCAACCAAGCCTATGCAGGCAGTGCTGTGTGCACTGTGTCCAGGGCTGCCTTGCTGACAGGGCGCTATCCATGGCGCTTTGGCGTCGAGTTCACCCCCACGCCGGGCCAAATGGCGCGCGTGGCTGGCACGCTTTACACCAATCCCAAAAACCTTTACCCAGCCAATGTCGACCATGACAAAGCCAAGGGCACACCACAATTTGATCAATTGGGCATGCCGCCGTCAGAACAAACAACAGCTGAGCTTCTCAAAGCACGTGGTTATCACAACATTCACATTGGCAAATGGCACTTGGGCAGCACCCCCGAGATGCGGCCCAACAATCAAGGCTTTGACGAAAGCTTGTTCATGGAAAGTGGCTTGTATTTGCCTGTCAACGATCCACGCTCCGTCAACTCTAAGCAAGACTTTGATCCCATCGATCGTTTTTTGTGGCCCAACATGCGCTTTGGTGTGAGCTACAACGGCGGCAAGTGGTTTGAACCCAAGCGCTACCTCACAGACTACTTTACCGACGAAGCCGTGGCCGCCATTGGCAAAAACAAAAATCGTCCGTTCTTCATGTACTTGGCGCACTGGGGTGTTCACACGCCCTTGCAAGCCAGCAAAGAAGACTACGACGCCTTGCCCCAAATCAAAGACCATCGCCGCCGCGTGTATGGCGCCATGATTCGATCCGTCGACCGGAGTGTGGGGCGCGTCATGCAAGCCCTGAAAGACAACGGACTCGATCAAAACACCTTGGTCATTTTCTCGAGCGACAACGGTGCACCGGGCTACATTGGCATCCCAGATGTGAACCAGCCTTACCGCGGTTGGAAATTGACATTTTTTGAAGGCGGCTTGCGCGTACCAACTGCCATGCAATGGCCTGCCCAAATTGCTTCGGGCCAACAATTTAACCAGCCAACATCCCACATTGACTTTACGCCCACCGTGATTGCTGCAGCCGGCGGCCAAATGCCCAAAGATCGCAGCATCGATGGCGTGAATTTGTTAACCGCCTTGAAGCCCGCAAATGCAACTTCTCAAAGCGCAAAGTCAACGCCCTTGCCTACTCGCCCACTCTTTTGGCGAGACGGAGAAATGCGTGCCGTCCAAGTCAATCAATGGAAACTCATTCACTCCCACAAACCAAACAAAGATTTTCTCTTTGATTTGAAATCAGACCCTACCGAGAAAAATAATTTGGCAGCCACCAACCCTGCCAAGTTGCAAGAGCTCAGCGCTTTGTTGGCCTCACATCACAAAGGCATGGCAGAGCCGCTCTGGCCTAGCTTCATCGAGATGCCAATTTTCATCGACAAGACACTAGACCAAGTGCAAAGCAAAGAAGATGAATACACCTATTGGTACAACTGAAGGCCACCGGTGAAAGCGCGTCATTATGGGTTGCTGGGCAGTGGCGTTTTGGCATTGGCCATAGCCATTGGTTGGTATGCCTTCAGTTCACCTTTTGGCGCCAGCAAAGCGCCTGTCAAATTGACTGCCCAATCGACTGGCAAATTGCAATGTGATCTGCCGGCGCCCGATGCAGCTTCACCTCATCCAGGCATGGTCTGGGTGCCAGCAGGCAAGTTCGACATGGGCGACTCGGTTTACACCGAAGAAAAGCCTGTGCGCAATGTCGAAGTCAAAGGCTTTTGGATGGACCGCACCGAAGTCACCAACCAAGAATTTGAAGCCTTTGTCAAAGCCACGTCTTATGTCACCGTGGCTGAAAGACCTGTCGATCCCAAGTACCACGCTAGCTTGCCAGAGACCATGCGCCAAGCCGGTGCCGTGGTTTTTAAAATGCCAGACAAACTGACCCAAGGCGATGATCCTCGGCAGTGGTGGCAATACATCCCAGGCGCCAATTGGCGTCATCCGGCCGGCCCCACTTCCAATATTGCGCAGCATGGTCACTTTCCTGTTGTTCACATTACCTACGAAGATGCTCTGGCATATGCCAAGTGGAAGGGTCACTCGCTGCCTACAGAAGCGCAATGGGAGTGGGCTGCACGAGCAGGCGCCAAAGAATTACCCAGTCAACACGATCAGCCCGCCCACGCCAACACGTGGCAAGGCATCTTCCCCACAGCCAACTCCAATGAAGACGGATTTGCAGGTCTCGCACCCGTGGGCTGCTACGGCGCCAATGCTTGGGGATTGTTTGACATGGTTGGCAATGCTTGGGAACTCACCGCCGATGTGTTTGTTGCAGAACGCAGTGCAGCCAACTCAAGTCAAGGTGAAGGGAAAGGTCAGGGGCTTGACCCCGATGCCGCTCAAAAACCACCCAATTTCAAATCAGGCACACCGCAAGCACGCGTGATCAAGGGCGGCTCATTTTTGTGTGCCCCCAACTATTGCATGCGATACCGTGCAGGCTCTCGGCAGCCACAAGAAGAAGATTTGGCGGTTAGCCACCTTGGATTTAGAACCATCCGGCAGCCCTGAGCGAAGGAAGCAAACACGTGCCTCAATTGAAGTTTGTGCTTAAAAAATTTTTACTGATCGCACTCAGTGTTTTGATGCTGTTGGCCGCATTTGTAATGGCCTTCAAAGACAAAATCAGCTTAGGCGCCGAAGCGTTTTTGTATGGCTATCCCTTGGTCATCATGGAGGTCACACGTGTGCACAGCAGCCACTCCATTGGCCCTGAAAACCAACTACGCCGAGTCCGTCAATTTCCAGATGCTTCTTTCAAAGATGTGGTTCGGCCCAATGTCGACACCCTGTACACCACCGCTTTCTTCAGCATGAAAGAAGGTCCTTGGGTGTTTGAGATGCCAGCCAATTCAGAACGTTATGAATTGATGCCGTTCATGGACGCTTGGACCCATGTGTTTGCTTCGCCGGGCACGCGCACCAGCGGTTCCGAAGCAGCTACTTTTTTGTTGGTTGGTCCCAGCTGGCAAGGTGATGTGCCAAATGGCATGACCTTGCTCAGATCCCCCACCGACATGGTCTGGCTGATTGGCCGCACGCAAACCAATGGCACTGCAGATTTTGAAACGGTGCACCGCTTACAAGATCGACTGCATCTGAAAAAACTCTCAAGCAGTGGCAAGACAGAAAAGCCTTCGCCATGGCAAGCAAGTAGCGCAGCATCTACACCACCCATCGTTCAAATGCGCAACATGGGTATCTCTGAATTCTTGAATCGCCTGATGGCCTTGATGGTCGACAACCCGCCCTTCGCGGCAGATGCGCCTTTGCTCAAGCGCATGGCGGGTGCAGGTTTGGTGCCGGGGCAGGCCGTGCATTTGCAAGGACTCGATTTGGCAAGCTTTGCTTTGGGCAGATGGATTGCACATTTCAAAGTTCAGCAAGCCTTAAGCAACAAAGCCAAGGACGGTCGATGGACCACACCGCCAATGAATCTAGGCGCCTATGGCACCGACTACAACACTCGGGCAGCAGTGGCCATGGTGGGCTTAGGCGCCAATTTGCCGCAAGATGCGACGTACCCCAATACCAACTTAGACCATCAAGGAAATACCTTGTCCGGCAAACACAGCTATCGTCTGCACTTTAATGCGCAGGCGCTTCCGCCTGTGAAGGCTTTTTGGTCTGTAACAGCCTATGGTGCCGACGAATTTTTAATCGAGAACCCCATCAAGCGATATGCATTGGGCGACAGGGATGCACTGCACTACAACGCAGATGGCTCTTTGGACATTTGGATACAAGCGCAAGCGCCCAAAGAAGCGCAACGACATACCAATTGGCTGCCAGTTCACCCCGACAAACCTTTCTTGCTTAACGCAAGGCTGTATTGGCCCAAAGAGGACGCACTTCAAGGGCGCTGGCAAATGCCTGCTGTTGAACGCCTTGACTGACCTGCATCAGTTAACTTGTTTGGCCACCAAGTAATGTGAAATCAAGGTGCGCAAATAAGCGCGAATATTGGGTGGATTAACGGGCCGACTCAAGGCCTGAAAACCACCGGCAATGGCCAAGTACAACAAGGCAGCCAAGTCTCTGGCTTTGTTGGTATCTTTGACCAGTACCAAAAATTTTGATTGAAATAAATCCATGCGGTTTGCATCGACTTCCACAAGCAACTGCGCAGCTTCTTCATGATGATGGCTGAACGCCCGCATGTGCTGTTCAAAGCGCAGATTTTCTAATTCAGAGCCTGCCTGAAGAAAAGCGGCATCGACCACAAAATCTAAATCTTTGAGGGCATCGCCGCTTTGCTGAGATTTCAGCTTGGCGTCTAAGTCTAGTTGCGCCAATTTCCAGCGCATGAGCAAACTGCCAATCAGGTCTGCATGGTCGGTGAAGTGCCAGTAAAAACTGCCCCGTGTGACCTTGAGTTTTTCGGCCAAAGAAAGCACCTTGACGTTGTCAAAGCCGCCTTCCACCACCGCCTTGAAGGCCTCATCTAACCAATCGTCTCGCGAGAGTCGAGTTGCTTCATTCGACATCGAATTTCTTATTTTCATGAATGGATTGTGAACGTCTAGCGAAAACCCTAAACAAGAATCATCATTGCTGTGCTAGAGTGAAATGTCAATACACATGTGTACTGACTAACCCCTACATTAATGGAGACCCCCATGACCCGTTCCATGCACAAAGCAAAGTCCCAGTCCCTCGTTCTTGCCTCATTGCCATGGATCAGCCTGCTGGCATGCGGCTTCAACGCACAAGCTGCAGAAAGCTACAAGCTGCGCCAAGCGCCTGTTGGCGCTTTTGGAGGGGAGATTGCAGCCTCGGCAGACAATCCAGGCTTCTTTGGTACGGTCAGCCTGACGCAATTGCAAATTTACAAAATTGCCGATGCAGCAGGCAACAACGTGGCACCTGCACCAGTTGCCCCTATTCAGTTGAATCCTGCATTGCCCTACAAAGTTGCCTTTCCAGCAGGCAGCTTGGCTTTTAACCAAGATCAAACACAGCTCAATGTGGTGGGTGGCTACCTGACCGAAAGCACTTACGGCCATGGCCATGTGGCATTTGCCGTCAATGTTCCCTTTATTCAACAAAAGCGCAGCTTTGTCGTCACACAGCCAGCAGGCACATTAACGCCAGCAGCCACCGTGCCGCCCTTAAGCCCTGCCATCGTGGGCCAACTCAATGCTGGTGCTGCACAAGCCAATGCTGTCGTGCAAGCCAAAATTTTGGCAGCGGGTGCCAATCAAAATCTTGAAACTTCGGGTGTGGGCGATACCGAATTGTCGACCGTTTGGGTGCGTCACGCCGACCGCCTGAAAGTGGCAGCGGGCGTGTCCTTGTTTGTGCCCACAGGCTCTTACGATAAAAATCGTGGCCCCAATCCTGGCTTTGGCGACTTCTACACATTGCGCCCTGGCGTGGCCGTCACTTACAACCTGAACCCCAAACATACTGATGCATCGTGGGATTCTGGCGTCACCATTGCCGGCCGTGTGTCTTATGGCATCAACACACGCAACAAAGCAACCGATTACAAAAGCGGCAACTTCATTTATGGTGAAGGCGGCATCGTCAAGGTCTCTGGCGACTGGGCATATGGTTTGAATGTTTTCACCATTCAACAAATTTCAGACGACACAGGCAGCGGCGCAACATTGGGTGGCAACCGCTACAAAACCAATGGCTTTGGACCCTTTGTGTCATTCAAGCTGCCAGGTAAAGATGCCGGTATCAATGTGCAATACAGCGACAACTTTGGTGGCCGCAATGCCATCGTGGTCAAGTCACTCCAAGCACGATTTGTCAAAGCTTGGTGAGTCGCTGCTTGAAAACACACATGGATTTTTAACATTGACACATAGCAATGTCTTTTAGAAGTCTTAAAAGTTGGCTGATGCCCGTCATCAGTCAACGCTTTTTGTCTCGCGAAAGACTCACGGCCTTGCGCCTCAAAGCAGAGCAAAAACGTCAAGCCCAAAGCCGCCCACACGTTCTGCACTTTTTTCACCAAACTGACGATCCTTATTCGCAACTCTTGGCGCAAGCCATTCCGCAGTTGCAAGCGCGCTATTCGGTTTCTGTCTTGCAACACGTGGTCAGTGCACCCGATGACTCTGCGGTGCCCGAGCGCGAAAAACTCAAAGCCTACAGCCAAATTGATGCACAGCGTTTGGCTGAACAATATGCGTTGCGCTGGCCAATCGCGCCTGAAGCGGTTCACGCACCCAAACCTTCCCAAGAATCTCTGCTAGCGTCGCATCGCTTGCGAAAAAAATGGGGCCACTACCTCAGTGGCATGATTTATTACGAAGGGGAGTGGTATTGGGGCATCGACCGCTTGCACCACCTCGAATCGCGACTGACTGATTTGGGCCTTTGCACCCTCAAACAAAATCACCGCCAGCAACGCATAGCGCCCCTGTTTGAGACCCCTCAATACCAAACCCTAAACCATGTGCCAGAAGGCACCAGCATCGATTTTTACTTTTCACTTCGCAGCCCCTACTCGGCCATTTGTGCAGCCAAGGTTTTTAAGTGGGCCCAACAAAACGGTGTTCAAGTGAATTTGAAATACGTGCTGCCCATGGTCATGCGTGGTTTGCCCGTACCTGTCGAAAAAAGAAAATACATCAGTCTCGATGCAGCACGTGAAGCCCACGTTCAGAAAGTTGCGTTTGGAAGGCTGAATGATCCCGTGGGCAAGCCCACCGAACGCGGTTTGGCACTCATTCCATTTGCGCAAATGAACCAATTGGCAGAGGCCTACATTCAATCCTTCATGCAGGGCGTATGGTCTGAGGGCTTGGACGCCGGAACCGATGCACACCTCAAGATCATTGTGGAACGGGCTGGCTTGAATTGGGCTGCAGCCAAAGACATTTTGCAAAGCAAAGCCAACGACACCCTCTGGCGCTCTGTTGCAGAGCAAAACAGGCAAGCCCTTTCGGCCTTGGGCCTGTGGGGTGTCCCTTCGTTTCGATACGAAGAGACGGCCGTGTGGGGACAAGACCGGTTTTGGGTCATTGAAAAAGCCATGCGCGCTCAATTCGAATCACTGTCAACGCCTTAAGCCATGTCTATTTTCAGCAGCACCCGCCATGCTTGTCTCGTCAGTTTGGCCATCCTTTCATTGGCGCTCAGCACGCCCGTTTGGGCCAAGCGTCCCAACATTGTGGTGATGTTGGCCGACGATTGGGGCTACAGCGATGTGGGTGCTTTTGGCAGCGAAATTCAGACGCCACACTTAAACCAACTGGCGCAAAACGGCACGCGTTTTTCAAATTTCCACGTCACTGCTTCTTGCTCTCCCACGCGCTCGATGTTGCTCACCGGCGTCGACAACCATTTGAATGGCGTTGGCAACATGCGCGAAACCATTCCTCAATCGCATATCGGGCGTGCAGGTTATTTGAGCGTCTTGAACCAACGCGTGGTCTCGGTGGCCAACTTGTTGCAAGACCAAGGCTATCGCACCTATGCGGCTGGCAAATGGCATGTTGGCAAAGAGCCTCACAACCTGCCACCAGCGCGCGGCTTTGACCGCTCCTTGGTAATGGGTGACAGTGGCTCGGACAATTGGGAAACAGGCAAGCTCTACTTAGACCTCACCGACAAAGTCTATTGGTACGAGAATGGCAAAGAAGCCCAAATGCCCAAGACGTTTTACTCCTCAGAGTTTTATGTCTCCAAAACACTCGAGTACTTGAAGGCCGACGCCAAGTCTGACAAGCCATTTTTTGCCTATGTGGCATTTCAAGCCAACCACATCCCCCTTCAGGCCCCCCAAGAATTCATCGACAAATACAAAGGGCGCTACAACGCGGGTTGGGATGCACTGCGACAAGAGCGACGCAACAAAGCCATTGAACTGGGCTTGGTGCCACCCAACACGCCCATGGCGCCTTTGCCCAGTACCCACGTTGCTTGGGACTCGCTCAGTGCACAAGACAAGGCCTATCAAGCACGGCGCATGGAGGTTTATGCCGCCATGGCAGAAGCCATGGACCACCACATTGGCCGTCTTATGTCGCACCTCAAACAAACAGGTGAATACGACAACACCGTGTTTGTTTTTCTTTCGGACAATGGCGCAGAAGCCTCCGACCCTTATGCCTTGGCTGTGGGGCGTTGGTGGTTAGACCGAAATTACAACCGCGACATCGATCGGCTGGGCAGTCCTGGGGCATACAGCATCATTGGCCCCAATTGGGCAAGCGCTGCCACAGCGCCCTTAAGCACCTATAAATTTTTTGCTGGCGAAGGTGGCATCAGAGTGCCATTGATCATCTCAGGCGTTCCGTCTGCTGCCAAACAAAGCATTCAATCCAGCCTGACGCACATCAGTGATGTGGTGCCTACGCTGCTCGAATTGGCCGGTGTACAGCACCCTGGCACCTCCTACAAAGGTCAAACCATTTATCCCTTAACGGGTCACAGTTTGTTGCCAGTGATGCAGGGCAAAGCTACACGTGTACGAGGGCCAGAAGAAGTTTTGGGCTACGAGTTGTCGGGCAACCGGGCGGTGTTCAAGGGCGACTACAAATTGCTCAGCAACTTGGCCCCCGTGGGCGATGGTCAATGGCACTTGTACAACATTGTCAAAGACCCAGGCGAGACGCAAGACCTTCAGCATGAAATGCCAGAGTTGTTCAAGAGCATGCAAAACGATTACGCCAAATGGGCCAAGGCCAATGGCGTGCTGCCCATGCCTGAAGGATACGACCCGATTCGCCAAGTCATCATCAACTCCTTGATTTTTGTCTACTGGCCAAGGTACCAATGGCACTTGGCAGCCTTGGGGTTGGTGTTGCTGCTGGTTGCGGTTTGGTTATGGCGACGCAAGCGCTAAGCGGCTACTTTCCAAGTCCTTGGCCATGCGAAGACGCTGGCCCAGCTCGACTGCAAGTACCTCACCAAACACAAGGCTTGAATCTTCAAGCACAAGACAGCCTGCAATGCACCTCGCGTCGAACGCAAGTCTCGACCATGACGGTGCTGGGCGAACCGGGTGAAGTATTTTTGCTGACGCACGCAGTCGTCAGGTCGCATCTAGGGCTGCCCACCACGTCGAGGGTGCACGCCATCGATCCAGTCACTTTGAAAACACGTTTTCAATCGCCCCCATTGCCCGGTGGCCCCATGTGGCCAGGCGGCATGGCGGTTCTCGCCAACGGTATGCTGTTGGTGGTGTATGGCAGGTACGCGCATCTGCTCAACCGTCAATGCGAATTGCACAAGTCGCAACAACTGCCTGTGAATGCGGCCTACAACAGCTTTGTGGTGTTGCAAAACGGCTTGGTGGTCACCAAAAATTTGTCGAGCACAGCACCCGCACAGCTGAGTGTCTTGAACCCCGACACACTTGATTTCGCGTCAGCCACAACAACATGTCCAGAACCTTCCATTGCGCGACTCAGTGCACAAGGCAATACGGTGTATGTCATGGGCATCACAAGCGTCATCCGATACCACTGGAACGATGCAGCGCAATGTTTGATGCAAGATGTGCATTGGACGTGCCACTACTTAAAAGATGCACCTCAAAGTTATGCATGGGACATGGTCTTGACTGCCGAAGATGCATGGTTCATGGACAACGGCGCGCACAACTACCGCCTCAGCATGCTCGGCGCTGGACTGAACGATGCGCCCAATCGATTGCATCGTGTTGCCTTGCATGATTCAAGTTCGCACCAGCATTGGCAGGTCAGTGGCGTCAAGGGTGGCGCCATTACCAATCCGCCGTTGGTCGATGTCTTGCGCCAAATTGTGGTGGCCTACGACTCTGCCAATCGCCATTTAAAAGCTTGGCGCATCATTCGACACGCAAGCCATGGCACCGACGTTGAGCTTCAAGAGTTATGGCATTTGTCACAATTTGGTGCTGCAAGCCACATGCTGCTATTTGCAGACACAGGCGAACTCTGCGTTAATGACTACCAGCGCTTCAATGAACAAGTGGTTATTTTGGACATTGAAACGGGCCAAGAAAAATTCCGTGTTCGCACGGGCGGCTTGATGCAAGGCGTGGTGTTTCCCAGCGCAGGCTGGCAACGCGACATTTACTGGTCCTCTATGGACCGACTCACACGGATTCACATTGCCCCCCATGTCTAAAACAATTCTCATTACAGGCGCGGGCACCGGCATCGGCAAAGACACCGCTTTTGCGCTGTCTAAGCGCGGTCACCGCATCTTGGCAACAACCCAAACTGACGCACAAGCAGAAGCTTTGAAACATGCGGCCCATGCACAAGGCCTGCAACTTGAAGTGTTTAAATTAGACATCACAGTTGAACAAGATAGAGAACTGCTGTCGCAGCACTCTGTTGATGTGCTCATCAACAATGCCGCCCTTGGCGAATCGGGCTCATTGGCCGAAGTGGACATGCAACGCGTTCGCCATTTGTTTGAAGTCAATTTATTTGCCACCCTAGAGCTCACACAAGTGGCCCTCAAACAAATGATTCAACGCCAAAGTGGTACCGTGCTGTTCATCAGCTCTATTGCAGGGCGCGTTCCCATGCCTTTCTTAATGCCGTACAGCATGAGCAAATTTGCGCTGTCGGCTGCAGCCGCTGGTTTGCGCGCAGAAATGGACCAACTCAAAAAGAACGTTCACATTACCGTCATAGAACCAGGCGCCATTCACACTGGGTTTAACCAAGCCATGACCAACAGCAAATACGCATGGATGGGTAAGACGTCTTACTTCGCACACCAAGCGGAGGCCATGAAGAAACAAGAACGGAGAACCTTTGATTGGCTAGAGGCTAAAAACACCGATGCCATCGTGCAGGCCATTGTCAAAGCATCGGAAGCCAGCAGACCTAGGCTGCGTTATGTGGCGCCATGGATTCAAGGTTTGGGTGTCCGCTTGGCCAGAATATTTGGAGTTTGAACATGCGCTTGAAAAAAACTGCCATTGCCTTGACGGTCCTAGGCTTGCTTGCAGCCAGTATTTACTTGGCACGCGCACCCCTCAGTGTGGCCATTGCCAAACGTGTGGCTGCACAACGTCTTGCCAGCGATCCTCTGCGTGACTTGCCCGACGGCTTGCACGTGGCCATCTGTGGCGCGGGCTCGCCCATGCCAGACGACAAGCGAGGCGGCCCATGCACTCTGGTCATTGCTGGCCAACAGATGTTTGTATTTGACGCCGGCAACACCAGCGCGCGCAACATCAACAAAATGGGCTTCAATGCCGGCAAAATTGATCGTATCTTTCTGACCCACTTCCATTCAGATCACATCGATGGGTTGGGCGAGTTGATGTTGCAACGCTGGGTCTCCAATTCCAATGCTGAGCCTGTCAAAGTGCATGGCCCGAAAGGTGTGGAAACAGTGGTGAATGGGTTCTTGCAAGCCTACAGCCTCGATCGTGGATATCGCGTTGCTCATCATGGCGAACATGTTCTACCCAATGCTGGGTTTGGCGGTATACCGCAATCATTTGATGTGCAAGAAGACAAGGCCACGGTCGTCTTTGAAAACGCAGACACGCGCATCACCGCTTTCAGCGTGTCGCATGCACCTATCCATCCGGCCGTGGGCTATCAAATTCGATACAAAGATCGCAGCATGGTGATCAGTGGCGACACCACCCCGTCTGCCAATGTGCTGCGTGAGTCGCAAGGGGTCGATTTACTCGTACACGAGGCCATGTCTACCGAACTGATGACCCTGCTGCAAGATGGCGCGCAAGAAGCCAAGCGCGGCAAATTAGAGCAACTCATGAAAGATATTCTGAACTATCACACCACTCCCCAAGAAGCCGCCACCATTGCTCAAAAAGCTCAGGTTGGGTTTTTGCTGTTCAACCATGTGGCACCGCCACTGCCTTTGCCTGGTTTGGTCGATGTGTTTGTGAAGGGCACCTCCGACATTTTCAAAGGCAATATTCAAGTAGCCAAAGATGGTGACGTGTTGAGCATGCCTGCGGGTCAAAAAATCATTCAAACCAGCACTCGCTGAAAAAGGCTTCTATGCGCACACTTCCCACAGTGAATGACTTTCTTCGCACGCCAGAAGATCGATTTCAGAACCTGCCCGACTTTCCCTATCAACCCCACTACACCCTAGTGGGAGGCCTGCGCGTGGCACACATTGATGAGGGCCCTAAAGACGGTCCTGTGGTGCTGTTGATGCATGGCGAACCTGCTTGGTCATTTTTGTATCGCAAGATGATTCCCGTATTGGTGAAGGCTGGCTTTCGTGTCCTGGTACCCGACCAGGTGGGATTTGGCCGCACCGACAAACCTGTGAACAAAGCAGACTACACCTACGACAACCATGTGCAATGGATGAGCGCTTGGCTTGAAGCCCAAAACGTCAGTGGCATCACCCTCTTCTGCCAAGACTGGGGCTCGTTGATTGGACTGCGCATGGTGGCCGAAATGCCCGAGCGCTTTGACCGCATTGCACTCAGCAACGGCGGCTTGCCCACAGGCAAAGAAAAGATACCGGCTGCTTTTCACATTTGGCGCGCTTTTGCCATGTACAGCCCCTGGTTTCCCATTGGCAAAATTGTGCGTGCAGGTTGTGCACAAGGCCTGAACGATGCAGCAGTGGCGGCCTATGATGCGCCTTACCCTAGCAGCCGATACAAAGTAGGAGCGCGTGTTTTTCCAACCTTGGTGCCCATTCATCCCCAAGACCCTGCACGCGAAGCCAACGAGCGTGCTTGGGATTTGTTCAAGAATTGGCACAAGCCTTTCATCACACTGTTCAGCACGCGCGATCCGGTGACCAAAGGCGGGCAAGTGATGTGGCAGAAAAAAGTGCCTGGGGCAACGGGGCAGAACCACACCCAAATTAGAGGCGCTGCGCACTTTGTGCAGGAAGACAAAGGAGAAGAAGTGGCGCAGGCTTTGGTCAGCTTTATTCAAGCCAACCCCCAAGGCTCAGTAGTGCGCTGAACCTTGGTTCATGTGACGTCAATTACTCCACGGTAATTTTTTCGTCTTTCACAATTTTGGCCATGGCAGGAATTTCTGTTTTGACCCACTGCGCAAACTGCTCGGGCGTCATCGCAGAGGGTTCTGCCCCCAAGGTGACCAAGCGCTCTTTGACATCGGGCAAAGCCGCAATGCGTTTGATTTCTGCATGCAGTTTGTCGATGATGGGCTTGGGTGTGCCAGCTGGTGCCAACAAACCTTGGAAGCTGCCTGTTAAGAAGCCTGGCAAGGATTCGGCAACGGTGGGGGTGTCTGGCATTTGTGCATTGCGCGTCAAACTGGACACAGCGATGAGTTTGATCTTGCCAGCCTTGACCTGCGGATAGGTGGCCACCATGCCATTGAACATCACGTCGACCTGTCCGCCCACCAAATCGGTGATGGCTTGCGCGCCACCCTTGTAAGGCACATAGCCCCATTCAATGCCATTGCGCTGCGCGTACATGACGCCTGCCAAATGCTAGGCGCTGCCCATGCCTGCAGCCACTGCGTAATTGATTTTGCCTTTTTGTGCTTTGGCGTAGGCCACCAACTCTGCGGGTGTGTTGGCAGGCACCTTGGTGCTAACAGCCAACAAGTGCGGTGAGTAAGCCACCATGGCCACCGGCGCAAAGTCGTTCACCACATTGAAGGGCAATTTAAACAAAGCAGGGCTGATGACCAAGTTGCCCACGTCCATCAAGACCAAGGTGTAACCATCGGGTGCCGATTTGGCCACTTGGTCTGCGCCTAGGTTGCCACTGGCACCTGGACGGTTTTCGACCACCACAGGCTGGCCCCAGTTTTCGGTGATCTTTTGACCAAAGATGCGGGCCAACACATCGGAGGTACCGCCTGCTGGGAATGGCACCACAATTTTGATAGGTTTGGAGGGAAAGTTGGCAGCAGTTTGCGCCAAGGCGGAAGCACTGAGCACAAGCGCCGCTGCGGCGGTCAAAGCTGCAAAAGATTTTTTGATCATGACAAAGAAATTCCCTTTAGGTGAGTGACGAAGGCCTCAATCATTTTGGCCTCTCTTTCAAATGATTGAAAATGAATTCAATCTGCTTTGATATTGCGCGACTGAATCAACTTGGCCCAACGTGAAAATTCAGCGGCCTGATATGCGGTAAATTGTTCGGGCGTGTTGGCCACAATTTCAAAACCCAAATCGAGCAACTTAGGTTTGACCGCAGGATCGTTCAAACCTGCCACGATGGCTGCATACAACTTGGCTTTGACGTCTGCAGGGATCCCTTTAGGTGCCGCAATGGCTTGCCAAGAGTAAACGTTGGCTTCTTTGATGCCCAACTCTTCCAAAGAAGGAACCGCAGGCAACAAAGGCGAACGCTTGACACTGGTAATGGACAAGGCGCGCAGCTTTCCCGCCAAAATTTGCGGCATGGCGGTGTTGATGTTCATGAAAGAGCCGTCGACTTGGGCACCCAACAAATCGGTCATGACAGGACCACCGCCTTTGTAGGGCACATGAATGCCAGTGGTACCAGTTTGTTGCCAAAACAGTTCGGCTGTCAGGTGATCACTGCTGCCATTGCCAGAGGAGGCCAAGGTGAACTTGTTGGGATTGGCCTTGTGAAATGCAATGACATCGGCCATGGACTTGTGCGGCGAGCTGGCGGGCACGACCAACACATTAGGCGCTTGAACTGCAATGGTGATGTAGTCGAAATCTTTGAGTGCATCGTAGGGCACTTTGGCCAACAAGTGCGGTGCAATGACAAAGGGTCCCAACGAAGACACAAACAAGGTGTGGCCATCGGGTGCAGCACGTGTCACAAAACCAGCGCCAATGGTGCCCGTGGCGCCGGCTTTATTTTCAATGATAAAACTGCCGCCCAAGCGCTCTTGCAGTTTGGGCGCCAAGGTTCGGGCAATGAGGTCGGTCGAACCCCCTGGTGGAAATGGCACCACCAAAGACACCGGTTTGTCGGGCCAAGCCATGGCGCCAGTCACGCACAATGCAGCCATCAGGCCTGTCATTAATTTTTTCATCGTCGTCTCCTTTTAAATTAGGTAATGGGTGCCGGATTGAACAGCACCAATGCGTTATTTAACTTCCAATGCTCGGCCCAGGTTTTGCGACCACTGGCCACGTCGAGCAGCAGCTTGAACAACTCCCAACCGCCCTCTTCAATGCTGATGTCGCCATCGGCCACACGGCCAGCATTCAAATCCATCAAGTCGTGCCAACGACTGGCCAAGTCTGTGCGAGTGGCAACCTTGACCACGGGGCATGCTTGCAAGCCATAAGGCGTTCCTCGTCCAGTTGTAAAAACATGAACGTTCATACCGGCGGCCAATTGCAATGTGCCGCAAATGAAATCACTGGCAGGCGTGGCTGCAAAGACCAAGCCTTTTTGCGAGGGTTTGAGTTTTTCGCCAGGCGACAATACGTGTTGAATGGGCAAAGTACCGCTCTTCACAATGGATCCCATGGCTTTTTCAACGATGTTGGACAAGCCTCCGGCTTTGTTGCCCGGTGTGGTGTTGGCGCTTCGATCGGCTTGGCCACGTTCTAAATATCGGTCGTACCAGTCAAGCTCACGTACGATGCTTTGCGCAACTTCTGGCGTGCTGGCACGGTAGGTAAGCTGCTCCACCGCATCACGCACTTCTGTGTTTTCACTGAACATGATGGTGGCCCCGGCGCGCACCAACAAGTCAGCTGCAAAGCCCACAATGGGATTGGCCGTAACACCCGAGAAAGCATCGCTCCCGCCGCACTGCACACCCACCACCAATTCGCTGGCGGGCACTGTTTCACGCTGTCTGGCATTGAGCCGTGCCAAATGCGGCTTGGCAGCTTCTGTGATGTGTTGCAACATGGACATGAAGCCAACATGCTGATCGTCTTGCAGGCAAATGGTATCGGGACCATCTGTGGCTGTGCGCTCATCGACCAATGGGAAGCTACCGGGCGGCAACAAGCGCTGTGGTGGCAGCTTTTCACAACCCAAGCTGATCACGAACACTTCATTGCCAAAATTAGGATTGAGGCTGATGTTGCGTAAGGTGCGAATTGGAATGACGGCATCAGGCGCATCGATGGCCACACCACAACCGTAACTGTGCTCAATGCCCACCACGTCGTCAACGTTGGGGTACAAGGGCAACAAGGTTTCTTTGATTTTTTGTACCGCCAAAGACACCACACCGGCCACGCACTGAACCGTGGTGGTGACGGCCAAGATGTTGCGTGTCCCCACAGAGCCATCGGCATTGCGATAACCCTCAAAGGTGTAACCCGTTAATGGCGTGATCGCGTTTTGTGGCGCGGTGGCCATGGGCAAATTTTGGAAGTCTCGCGCAGCGGGCATGTCCAACAAGCGCTCATGCACCCAACTGCCCGCAGGAATATCAGCCTTGGCGATACCCACATTGACGTTGTATCGCAGGACAGCTTGGCCTGCCGCAATGTCGACCAGGGCAACTTTATGACCTTGCGGTATGGCATTCAACAACACCAACGCATCGGTGCTCAGGCCCTTTTGCACCTGATCGCCCGCCTTCAAGCCACCCGCCGTCACCACAATGGCAACGTTGTCGGCGGGGTGCATGGCAATGGTGGGATGCAGGGGTGTGGTCACAGGGTAAATATCAACTTGTCGTACAAGTAGAATTATGTAATCCTCCACGTCAATTGGACTCAGTACTTACCCGATGACCTTCCCAACAACCACTTTAGAAGAGCCTCGCAAAGCTCGCAGCCTCGGCTTGGACTTGGTTGACAAACTCACCGCCGATGTACGGATGGGTCGGTTGCTAGCCGGCGAAAAGCTGCCCAGTGAAGCCGAAATCATGAAGCACTTTGGCGTCAGCCGAACCGTGGTTCGTGAAGCCTTGTCCAAACTTCAGGCAGCTCAGTTGGTTGAAACGCGTCACGGCATTGGCACGTTTGTCTTGCCCCAAAACAGCGCGCCTTCTTTTCAAGTTAGCCCTCACCAGCTGGGTACTCTGCATGAGGTGATTGCCTTGCTGGAGTTTCGCATCAGCATTGAAACGGAGGCTTCTGCCTTGGCTTCTCAAAGGAGAAATCCCGAAAATTTGGCAGAGATGCAAGACGCCATGAATGCGTTTGCCAATGCCATTGAAGCAGGTCGAGATGCTGTACAAGCCGATTTCAGATTTCACCAAGAAATTGCGCGCGCTACCCACAACAAACATTTTCAGGACCTGATGCACTCCCTGGGTACAGGTGCCATTCCGCGCGGCAGATTGCAAAACACTTTGCCAGTAGATGCCAATCGGCTGGCTTACCTGCGCCGCGTGCACCAAGAGCATGAAAGCATTTTTAACGCCATTGCAGCGCAAGATCCTGAGGCGGCTCGCGCTGCCATGCGCACGCATTTGTCCAACAGCCGAGACCGTTTGAAAAAAAGTGCGCAACTGGCCAACTGAACCACGGGACAATCAAGGGTTTTGCCGATTTTCGGTGCAAGACTCAAGTTGTACGATGACTTAAATTGAGAATTTCTGCTCCATGACACACACCAACCCTACCCCCACCATCACCCAATTACGCGTTATACCTGTGGCAGGCCGCGACAGCATGTTGTTGAACCTGAGTGGTGCACACGGCCCATTCTTCACTCGCAACATCCTGATCTTGACCGACTCCAGCGGCAACACTGGCATTGGCGAAGTACCTGGCGGCGAGAAGATTCGCAAAACAATTGAAGACGCGCGCACTTGGGTAGAAGGCCAAAGCATTGGCAACGCTAAAAATTTACTGAGCAGCCTGCAACAAAAATTTGCAGACCGCGATGCAGGCGGTCGTGGCAACCAAACCTTTGACTTGCGCGTGGCCATCCACGCCGTGACGGCCATCGAAAGTGCCCTGCTCGATTTATTAGGCCAACATTTAGGCGAGCCTGTGGCCGCTTTGTTAGGCGAGGGTCAGCAACGCTCGCAAGTTCAAGTCTTGGGCTATTTGTTCTACATTGCCGACCGCCTCAAAACCGACCTGCCTTACAACAGCGAACCAGATGCGAACAACGACTGGCAACGTCTGCGCCATGAAGCGGCTCTGACACCGGAGGCCATTGTGCGTTTGGCGCAAGCTGCGCAAGATCGTTATGGCTTTCAAGACTTCAAACTCAAAGGCGGCGCCATTCGCGCAGAAGAGGAAGTTGAGGCCATCGTGGCTCTGCACCAGACTTTTCCCGAAGCGCGTATCACGCTCGATCCCAATGGCGGATGGTTGCTCAAAGACGCCATCCGTTTGCTTCGCGATCACCGCAACACCATGGCCTATGCCGAAGATCCTTGCGGCGCAGAAGGTGTGTTCTCGGGTCGCGAAGTGATGGCCGAATTCAAACGCGCCACAGGCCTGCCCACTGCCACCAACATGGTGGCCACGGACTGGCGCGAAATGGCGCACAGCATTCAATTGCAGTCCGTAGACATTCCCCTGGCCGACCCCCACTTCTGGACCCTTCAAGGGTCAGTGCGTGTGGCACAGTTGTGCCAAATGTACGACCTCACTTGGGGCTCACACTCCAACAACCACTTCGATGTGTCATTGGCCATGTTCACGCACTGTGCTGCGGCTGCACCCGGCAAAGTTACCGCCATTGACACGCACTGGATTTGGCAAGATGGCCAGTACCTGACACAAGAGCCGCTTCAAATTAAAGGCGGGATGATCGATGTGCCCACAGCGCCGGGCTTAGGCGTCAAGCTTAATATGGCTGCTGTTGAAGCAGCGCATCAACTTTATTTACAGCATGGATTGGGGGCACGCAACGATGCCATGGCCATGCAATACCTCATTCCCGGCTGGACTTTCAACCCCAAAATGCCAGCCATGGTTCGATAACTCTTACTCGGAAAACTCTGATCAGACCTCACCATGAAAAGCATTCACAACAACTTCAAGCACGCCATTCAAAACGGCCAAAAACAAATTGGCCTGTGGTCACATTTGTGCAGCCCCATCAGCATTGAAATCTTGGCCCATTGCGGCTACGACTGGTTGCTGCTGGACATGGAACATTCGCCCAACGACATCAGCGAAATTCTGGCGCAGCTGCAAGCCATGAAGGGCGGTACTGCTACGCCTATCGTGCGTCCGCCATGGAACGACATGGTGACCTTCAAACGCCTGCTCGACATCGGCGTTCAAAACTTGTTGGTGCCCTACATTCAAACGGCCCAAGAAGCACGCGATGCTGTGTCCTTTACGCGCTACCCGCCACAGGGTGTTCGTGGCTATGCAGGCGCACCACGCGCCAGCAATTACGGCCGAGTAAAAGATTACGCCCAGCTCAACGCCAATGAACTTTGCTTGTTACTTCAGGTCGAAACATTACAAGGCTTAGACAATTTGGAAGAGATTGCCAACATAGAAGGCGTCGATGGCGTCTTCATCGGCCCTGGCGATTTGTCTGCGGCATTGGGGCATTTAGGCAACCCAAAACACCCTGACGTCTTGAAAGTGATTGACCAAGCCATTGCACGCATCAAAGCTTGCGGCAAAGCTGCTGGTATCCTCACTGGCGATGAAGCCTTGGCCAAACATTATGTGGCGCAGGGCTGTTTGTTTGTTGCGGTGGGTGCCGATCAAAATGTGCTGCGCGACAGTGCCACTGCGTTGGTTCAACGTTTCAAAGACTAACCCTAGAGGCCAGCCCCTATGCTCAAGAACAAAGCTTCGCCACTTACTTTTCCCAGACTGTTGTTAACGGGTGCCGCAGGGCAACTGGGGCAAGAGATGCGGCCACGCCTCAAAGCGTATTGTGATGTGCTGCGTGTCAGCGATCAAAAAAATCTGGGTGAGGCACAATCAGGCGAAGAATTGCAGATCACGGATTTGGCCAATGCATCCGACATGCAAAGCTTGCTTAAGGGTGTCGATGCAGTGGTGCACTTAGGCGGCATTTCTACAGAGCAAGCCTGGGCGCCTATTTTGGCCAGCAACATTGTGGGCATGGTGAATTTGTACGAAGCTGCACGCCTACAAGGCACCAAGCGCATTGTGTTTGCCAGCTCCAACCACGTCACAGGTTTTTACCGACAAGACGAAGTGATCGACACCAAAATGCCGCCCAAACCCGATGGCTTTTATGGCTTGTCCAAAGCCTTTGGCGAAGACTTGGCAGAAATGTATTGGGCCCGCTGGGGCATCGAAACCGTCAGCATACGCATTGGCTCGGCACTGCCTGCACCCAAAGACCGCCGCATGCTGTCTACTTGGATCAGCTTTGACGACTTAGAGCGTTTGGTGGTTTCCGCACTCACGGCGCCTATCGTGGGCCACACCATCATCTTTGGTATGTCCGACAATCAAACTTCTTGGTGGGACAACACGCAAGCCAAACACCTTGGCTACCGTGCGCAGGATTCCTCCGATGTGTTCAGATCTGAAGTCGAAGCCCGACAGCCGTACATTGACAGACATGACAAAGCGGCGCTCTACCAAGGCGGTGCTTTTGTCAAAGTGGCGCCGCATGGCATCTAAACTTTTTAGAGCTTTGGAAATGATTGAAGATCGTTGAAAGCTTGCTGTGAACAAACCCGTTCAATTCATCGCCATTGGCGAATGCATGTTGGAAGTTCAAGCCAATGGCTTTGGGCCCTGCGTCTTGTCTTATGGCGGCGATACTTTTAACACCTCTGTGTATTTGCGACGCTGTTCATCACCCGCAGCCATTGAGGTGAGCTATGCCACAGGATTGGGGCTCGACTCCTTAAGCAAGCAATTGAAACAGCAATGGTCAGCCTTAGGTTTAAACCTCAATGCCATTCAATCGATTGACGGCAAGTTGCCCGGCATGTACCTGATTGAAACGGACGACAAGGGCGAACGCAGTTTTCACTTCTGGCGTGAAAGTAGCGCTGCTCGAGCATACTTTCAAGCGTCTGAAACTGTTTTAGAAAAAAACGCAAACACTTACGACTGCATTTACTTCAGCGGTATTTCATTGGCCATTCTGGACGACGCCTCTCGAAAGCGACTGTTCAGCCTGCTGCAACAAGTGCGTGCGTCAGGATGCCGTGTGGTCTTCGACAACAACTTCAGACTCAAACTTTGGCCCAGCCTGCATGTGGCCCAGCAGGTATACCTCGAAGCTTTGGGCATTTGCCATACCGCCATGATCACCTTGGACGACCACCAAGCCATCTTTGGGCATGCCCATTTAAAAGATGCCTTGCGTCATGCGCAATCGCTTGAGATGCCAGAGATGGTCATTAAGCGCGGTGCAGACAGCACCCTGGTTCGCGAGACCCCAGACGCCCCTTGGCAAAGCATTGCCACCCGACGGGTTGAAAGCATCGTCGACACCACGGCAGCAGGCGATTCATTCGCTGCAGGCTATTTAAGCAGACGTCTCCTTGGCAATAGCGCCCTCTTGTCGGCGGAATTTGGCAATACATTGGCCGCAAGGGTCATTCAGCATCGAGGGGCAGTGATTCCGCAAGGAGCGATGCAAGACCTCATTTACCATCCGGTTAATTGATAAATATCAACAAAATCAATAAGTTATATATTTAGCACTCTTCACAAGAGAGTGCTAAAATCCGATCCATTATGGAAAGGAGTTCTGGAATGACACACCTGACTGGATCCCCCGACACGGCACTCACGCTCAAAAACCCATGGGCCGTCGTGCCGTCATTGGGGCACCTCGATGCGTACATCTCTGCGGTCAACCGCATGCCCATGCTCACCCCCGAGCAAGAGCAAGAGTTTGCGCGAAAACTCAAAGACAACAATGACCTTGAAGCCGCTGGAAAGTTGGTGCTCTCGCACCTGCGCGTGGTGGTTTCTGTGGCTCGCCAATACTTGGGTTACGGCCTGCCCCACGCCGACCTCATTCAAGAAGGCAACATCGGTTTGATGAAAGCCGTCAAACGCTACGACCCCGAACAAGGCGTGCGCTTGGTGAGCTACGCCATGCACTGGATCAAGGCCGAAATTCACGAGTACATCTTGAAGAATTGGCGCATGGTCAAGGTGGCCACCACCAAGGCGCAGCGCAAATTGTTTTTCAACTTGCGCTCCATGAAGCAAGGCCTCAAAGCCGAAGCCGACGAAGCCACTGGCACGCACCGCGACACCCTCACCTCTGCGCAAATTGACAGCATGGCCAAAGACCTTAATGTCAAACGCGAAGAAGTGATGGAGATGGAAACGCGCATGTCTGGCGGCGATGTGCTGCTCGACCCCTCACCTTCAGACGATGGCGAAGTGGCCTACGGCCCAATCGCTTATTTGGCCGATGCGCACCACGAACCCACCGCCATGATTGAAGCGCATCAGCGCGACATGATGGCCAGCGATGGCATTGCCACGGCATTGGCATCGCTTGACGAACGCAGCCGCAGAATTGTGGAAGAGCGTTGGCTCAAAGTGAACGACGATGGCTCGGGTGGTATGACACTACACGACTTGGCCGATGAGTTTGGTGTGAGCGCCGAGCGAATTCGCCAAATTGAAGTGGCTGCGATGAAGAAAATGAAAGCGGCTTTGACGGAATACGCTGAAGCCTGAGCCAAGCATCGACATGCCGACTGGCGAGTGATCCAGAAAAGAGGGCCTTGGCCCTCTTTTTTGATTTCAACGAACTTATTTCAACAACAACTTCAAATCTTCAGCCAACACTTTGGCACCAGAGCCATATCGGTTGAACAATCGAACGCGCCCTTGCGTGTCAAACGCATAGCTACCCGCAGAGTGATCCATGGTGTAGCTGGTGGGTGTTTTGCCTTCTACGCGCTTAAAGTAAATCTTAAACTCCTTGGCAACAGCAGGCAGTTGCTCTGGCGTAGGTCTTAGCGCCACAAAACTGGGATCAAAATTCTCTACGTAGGCTTTGAGCAACTCAGTGGTGTCGCGCTCTGGGTCAACCGTTACAAACACCGCTTGCAACTTGTCGCCGTCAGGGCCTAGGATGCGTTTTACTTCAGCAAGTTCTTGCATGGTTGTGGGGCATACATCGGGGCATTGGGTATAGCCAAAGAACACAACCACCACCTTGCCCGCAAAGTCTTTGAGCGTGCGCGCTTGGCCGTTTTGATCGCTTAAGTTCAAGTTTTTGGCATAGTCTGCACCCGTGATGTCTACGCCATGAAACGATATTTTTTGATCATTGCATGCGCCCAAAGAAAGCACCAAAGCAATGCTAGTTAAAAGTTTTGCGAACATGTTCATCTCTCAACTCTACATCAATGACTGACACGGCTGCGGCTTAGCATCCAAGTGAGCGTCATCATTAAAGCGCCAGCGCCCCCCGTGTGCATCACAGCAGCCAGCAAAGGCCAGTCCAACACCACGTTGGACAAGCCGGTAATCAATTGCAGGGCCAACAAAGCGCCCCACCAACGTGACAAATGGTTCAACACACCTGCTCGCTTGAATGTCCACAACATGAAGGCGCCGTAAGAAAAAACAATCAAGGCCATGATTCTGTGGACCATGTGCACAGACACCAAGGCCTCAAATGGAAGCGTTTGCCCCGCCGCATCAACGCCCAAATGGCGCCAAATTTGAAACGCTTCGCCATTCCATGCGGGCCACCATTGGCCATTGCAATCAGGAAAACCGGTACAAGCAAGCACAGCGTAATTGGTGCTAACCCATGCGCCCATCGCAATTTGAATTACCAGCAAAAATGCAGCAATCCAAACCATGGTTCGTAGCCGCACAGACAACAACTCTCGTTGCGCTGTAGGCACCCAAGCGACTTGATAACTCAACAAGACCAGCAGGCCAATGCCGCCCAACAGGTGGAGCGTCACAATGGCCGGAAACAATTTCATGGTCACCGTCAAGGCACCAAAAGCACCTTGCATGCAAACCCAGAACAAGGTGAACCAAGCCCAAGCGGGCCGCACTTGCCATGTGTCGTCATGGGTCAAAAGGCCTTTGAATTTTTGCCACGTGCTAGAAAAAGCCAAGACCAAAATCAAGAAGCCCACCGACATGGCCAAGTAGCGGTGGATCATTTCAATCCATGCTTTGTTGTGCGTTACAGGTCCAGTGGGCATTACCGCCACAGCCGCATCAATGTGCGCATCAGCGCCTATGGGGCTGGCATGACCATAGCAACCTGGCCAATCGGGGCAACCCAAACCAGAATCGGTTAAGCGTGTAAAAGAGCCAAACAAGACCAAGTCAAATGTGAGGAACAAGGTGAGGACCACCAAGGATCGCATTTTGCGATGCACATTGGCACCGCGGTTTTTGAAATAGGTCCACAGCAAGGGCACCACGGCAATGAAAAAGCCAACACCCAACAAACGTGCGGTGGGGCTGAGGTTGTAAAGATCGACTTCGGTCATGTTGGAGCGTGTTTCTGTTTAGGGCGCTGAACGCGGTTGCTTCAACATCTGGCGCATGTCATCCAAACCAATCTGACTCTCAGATGCCACCTTCAAGCGCGGTTGGGGCTTGAGGGCATGGCCATAAACCACTTCAAAGGTCAGCGCCAAGCGACCGTCTTGGTCAGGTTTGGCCATGGACAGTAAAACGGCGTGAAGTTGCTTCAACCAGGCTTTGCCGCGCAGACCTACAAAACGATCAACGTGAAAATTACGACCCATGCTGCGCAAATCTTCAAGCAATTTTTCGGGGGTGGCATAGGTCAAGGTAATTTTTTCCATGTCCATGACAGGCTCGGCAAAGCCGGCGTGCACCAACATGTCACCCCAATCGTGCATGTCGGTAAATTCATGGGCAGGCATGGGCCATCCAGCTTGCGCATAAGCTGCGCGCAACTCGAGCAGGGTGTCAGGGCCCAAACAAGAGAACATCACAAAGCCATTGACCGACAGCGCACGATGCCACTGGGCCAGCAATTCTTCTGGATGCGACGCTTGATGCAACAGCATGTTGGCCCACACCAAGTCCATGCTGTGATCGGCAATGGCGCTGGTTTGCAATTGTGATTCAAACCAAGCTGCAGGACGCCACCAAGGCTGACGCGCCTTGGCTTTCACTTGGGTCGCTTCTTGCGGCCGATGCGCTTTCAAGAAGCCTTTGGCCTGAGGATATCTTTGCTTGAGCAAACCCAAGGCGTTCAAACCTGCACGCACTGGGTCCCAACACACCCAAGACTTGGGTTGCAATTTGATAAAGGCCAAACGCTCTTCCATGCGACGGGCCACTTCTTCATGAAGCCAAGGCGAACTCAACTTGCCATCGCCACTCAAGGGCAGCAACGCCCATCGACTTGCGGCGACGGGGTCTAAGCTGGGGGGGCGTTCTTGGGCCATTTGAAAGATTGAAGAGCAGGCAAAAGCGTTTAAAAATCCGGGCTATGCAGGGCAATGAAAGTCCTGTGCACAGCGCATGCAAGGTGCATAACCAATGCCCAGAAGTATATTGGTTCGTGATTAACCTTCCCAGCCAATGTGCAATTTGCAAAGCTTGGCCAGCGATATCGATTTGCCATGCCTGCGTCAGTGCCTTTGGTCAGCCCAAAGGCCGATGTCAAAAGTGCGCATTGGCCCTTCCCCAGTCATTTTGGACAGATGCTTCCTTGCGTGCCAGCCACCAACCCTCAAGCTGTTCAAACTGCCAAGCTCATTCCTCACCCCTAGACGCCTGCTGGGCCGCCATGTCTTACACGTGGCCTTGGACACAACTGGTGGGCCAATTCAAATTTCAAAACGATCCCGCTTGGGCCCAAGCTTTGGCCACGCTGATGCGAAGTGCACCAGGCGTTGAAGAGGCATTGGATGCGGCAGACGTCATCTTGCCCATGCCCTTGTCAGCCCAACGTTTGGCCGAGCGTGGGTTCAATCAAGCCTTGCAGCTGGCCAAGTTTTTGAGCCCGCTTAAAACGCAGCCCTATACCTTGCTCAAGCTCAGACATACTGCACAACAAAGCACCCTTAAGCGTTCTGAGCGCCTCCAAAACTTAGCAGGTGCTTTGGCAGTTGCACCCTTGCGGGCAGCCTCTCTCAGGGGTCTACACGTGTTGCTCATTGACGATGTCATGACCAGTGGCGCCAGCCTAAACACCGCAGCCCGTGTGTTAAAACAAGTTGGCGCGCAAAGCGTCAAAGGCTTGGTCTTTGCACGCACTGAAATGTGAAAGTGCATACAAGCCGTGCAAATTTTGACGCACTTCCGAAGCACAATAGAGGATTATGTTTCACATCGTTTTAGTCGAACCCGAAATCCCACCCAACACGGGCAACGTCATTCGCTTGGCAGCCAATACGGGATGCGCTTTGCACCTCATCGAGCCCTTGGGATTTTCGATGGAAGACAAGCACATGCGACGCGCAGGTCTCGACTATCACGAATATGCAAAAGTGAAGCGCCATGCCGACTGGGCCACGTTTTTAGCCACAGAAAAACCCGACACCTCGCGCATGTTTGCGCTCACCACCAAGGGCACGCGCTTTGTGCAAGAGACGTCATTTCAGGCAGGCGATTGGTTTGTGTTTGGCGCCGAAACACGAGGCCTGTCGCCCGAGTTGCGCGAAACTTTTGAGCCCGTCAACCGATTGAAACTGCCCATGCTTGAAGGCCAGCGCAGTCTCAATTTGTCTAACAGTGTGGCAGTGGTGGTATACGAAGCTTGGCGCCAGAATGGCTTTAAACCTTAAACGCCCTGGCGTTTAAGCTCGGGTTTTAAACGTAATAGCGCGCCAGCGACTCGGCAATGCAGCTGGGCTTCTCAGAGCCTTCGCGCTCAATCTTCATTTCCCATGTGAACTGCATGCCGTTGCCATCAATGGCCACCGCATCGAGCAACTTCATATGGCCGCGCACCTTGCTGCCCACAGGTACAGGTGACGTAAAGCGCACTTTGTTCAAGCCGTAGTTCACGCCCATGCGCACATCTTCAATTTTGATAGCGCTTTGCGACAACTTAGGAATCAAAGACAAGGTCAAAAAGCCATGTGCAATGGGCGCGCCAAATGGACCCGCCTTGGCTTTTTCCACATCGATGTGAATCCACTGGTGATCGCCAGTGGCTTCGGCGAACATGTTGACTTGTTCTTGCGTGATCTCTGTCCATGGCGACACAGCCACCGTTTGACCAACACAAGCTGCGAGTTCTTGAAGGGTTTGAAATGTTTTCATAGACCGCACTCTAACCAGCTTTGTCTCAGAGATCAATCACGACATTGCCTAATTGACCAGCCTCAACGGCTTCATGCGCTTTGACAATTTGATCCAAGGTAAATCTGGCGCCAATGGTGTGCTGCAGGCGCCCCGCCGCCAACAATTCGTTGAGACGATTGACACACCAAGCTCGATCTGCAGGCAGCAAGTCGTAAACCAAGAAAAACTTCAAGCCAATCGAATTGAACAACAAGGGCCGGAAGGTCAAAGGAATATCACCCACCACGTTGGAGCCATAGCCTACCAATTGCCCATGAGGCGCCAAGCCACCCGTAGTGACCCACTGAGAGGCCGTTGCAAAGTCCATGTCGATGATCACGTCAACACCGCGACCTTGGCTGAAGGCCTTCAAGCGCTCGACCACTGGCTCTGTTTTGTAAAAAATAGTCTCGACGGCACCCGCTGCTTTGGCATGCGCCGCTTTTTCTTCGGAGCCTACGGTGCCAATGACCTGACCGCCATATTGCGTCACGAGTTGGGTGATGTAATGACCCACGGCAGAAGAAGCACCTGTGACCAAAACTTTTTTGCCGCGCAAATTTTCATCGCCAGCCAAGTGCACAGCTTGAACTGCTGTTAAGCCTGGAATACCCATGCAAGCACCGGCCGCAAAATCGGTGCTGTCGGGTAGCTTCATGGCTTGCGCTTCAGGCACCACGATGGCTTCGGAGGCTGTGCCATGCGGACGTTGCCACTGCGCATTCCAAATCCAAACACGTTCGCCCACACGTTGTTTGGATACGCCCTCACCCACCGCTTCAATGATGCCAGCGCCATCGCTGTGCGGCACCACCCAAGGATCGGTTAAGGGCCGCGCACGGCGAGACTTCACATCTGAGGGATTGACACCCGAAGTGGCCAAACGCACACACACCTCACCTGAGCCAGGGGCTTTAAGCGGCAATGAACCCAGCACCATGACATCACGGGCTTCGCCATTTTTTTCGTACCATGCTGCGCGGGTTGAGAGGTGTGTTGTCATTGGCAAATCCTTAGACGCGTTCCAAAATCACGGCAATGCCCTGGCCCACGCCAATGCACATCGTGCACAGCGCATAGCGACCGCCGGTGGCGTGCAAACGGTTGACTGCTGTGGTGGCCAAACGTGCACCCGAAGCACCCAAGGGGTGACCCAAGGCAATGGCGCCGCCCCAAGCGTTCACGCGCTCGTCGTCGTCTTTCAAACCCAACATGCGAAGCACTGCCAAGCCTTGCGCAGCAAAGGCTTCGTTCAATTCAATGACGTCGATTTGATCCAGGGTTAAGCCAGTTTGCGCCAACACTTTTAAGGTTGCAGGCGCTGGGCCAATGCCCATCACACGTGGTGCGACACCAGCCGTGGCCATGCCCACCACACGGGCACGAGGAGTGAGGCTGTACTTGCCCGCCATGGTTTCGTTGGCCAACAACAAGGCGCACGCACCGTCGTTCACACCACTGGCATTGCCTGCGGTCACGGTGCCATCGGGGCGCACCACACCTTTGAGCTTGGCCAAGGATTCGATGCTGGTTTCGCGGGGATGCTCGTCGGTGTCAACGATGATGGCATCGCCCTTCTTTTGAGGAATGCTGACTGGCGTAATTTCGCGCGCCAAGTGACCCGCCTTTTGAGCGGCCACAGCTTTCATCTGGCTGGCCAAGGCCATGCGGTCTTGGGCCTCGCGTTCAATTTTGTAATCGGTGGCCACGTTTTCGGCGGTCTCCGGCATTGAGTCGACGCCGTATTTTTCCTTCATCAATTTGTTGATGAAGCGCCAGCCAATGGTGGTGTCGTACACGGCATTGGCGCGGCTAAAAGCCGACTCGGCTTTGGGCATCACAAACGGTGCGCGGCTCATGCTTTCTACGCCGCCGGCAATCATCAAACCAGCTTCGCCCGATTTGATGGCGCGTGAGGCCGAACCCACGGCGTCCAAACCCGAACCACACAAACGGTTCAAAGTGGCGCCGGGCACATCAATGGGCAAGCCCGCCAACAAACTGCTCATGTGCGCCACGTTGCGGTTGTCCTCGCCGGCTTGGTTGGCATTGCCGTACAACACGTCGGTCACAGCGGCCCAATCGACTTGAGGGTTGCGCGCCATCAGGGCACGAATGGGGATGGCACCCAGGTCATCGGTACGAACGCTGGACAAAGCGCCACCATAGCGGCCGAAGGGCGTGCGGATGGCATCACAAATAAAGGCTTGGGTGGTGTTGGAACTCATGGTGGCTCTTTGCAGTTAAGGTGAATGTTTTCAGGAAATCATGCAATATAGTGCATGTTAGAACTAAATTCAAGTCGGAATTGTCCCTAAAGCTTTCCCTTGACCTAACCCCGAAATGCCCTTGGGTGACAATGTTGCCATGCTGATACAACCCTCCCAAGCCGATGTGCGCAGATTCTTCTGTGGCACCTATGCCAAAGCCCGTTCAGGCGCCACGCTGGAGCCCATTGAGATTCTGGCCAGCCAGTGGATTGACGAGCATCCCGAATACCACGCAGAGTTCTCGGACGTTGATGCCGCATTGGCCAGCATGCTGAACGTTGACCCCAACAAAGAAAATCCGTTTTTGCATTTGTCGATGCACCTGTCCATCAGCGAGCAGTGCAGCATTGACCAACCCCGAGGTATTCGCCAAGCCGTGGAGTTACTCACGCACAAGAGAAACTCCTTGCACGAAGCGCACCATGCCACCATGGAATGCCTGGGCCGCATGATTTATGAAAGCCAGCGTTCGGGCCGCATGCCGGATGGCAATGTCTACATCGATTGCGTACAAAGACATGCCACCAAGGACTGAGCCCCTGAACCAAGCGTTCAATCTGGCGATGGCGCTGTGAATTCGGTCACTGAAGCGACATTCAAGACGGTGTACCCCATCCCTCAAACGCCTGTTTCTCGCGCACAATCAAAACAAGCTTAACCACTCCATTTAGATCATTATGAAATTCCAAGGTACCGACAATTACGTCGCCACGCAAGATTTGAAATTGGCTGTGAACGCGGCCATCACCTTGAAGCGCCCCTTGCTGGTCAAAGGCGAGCCTGGCACCGGCAAAACCATGCTGGCCGAAGAAGTGTCAGAAGCACTGGGTTTGAAACTCATTCAGTGGCACATCAAGTCCACCACCAAAGCGCAGCAAGGCCTCTACGAATACGACGCCGTCAGCCGTCTTCGCGACAGTCAGTTGGGTGACGAAAAAGTTAAGAACATCGAGAACTACATCATCAAGGGTGTGCTTTGGCAAGCCTTTACATCTGAAGAGCCTGTGGCCATTTTGATTGACGAAATCGACAAGGCTGACATTGAGTTTCCAAACGACTTGCTGCGCGAAATCGATCGCATGGAGTTTTATTGCTACGAGACACGCCAGCTGATCAAAGCCAAAACTCGCCCCTTGGTGTTCATTACCTCCAACAACGAAAAAGAATTGCCTGATGCTTTCTTGCGCCGTTGCTTCTTCCACTACATCAAGTTTCCAGAAGCCGACACCATGAAGCAAATCGTGGATGTGCACTTCCCCAATTTGAAAAAAGAATTGCTCACAGTCGCGTTGAAAAACTTCTACGACGTGCGCGGTTTGCCTGGTCTCAAAAAGAAACCCTCCACCAGCGAATTGCTCGATTGGCTCAAATTGTTGGTGGCCGAAGACATTCCTTTGGAAGCCCTGCAAAGTGCCGACCAAAAAGTGAGCGTGCCACCACTGGTTGGCGCCTTGCTGAAGAACGAGCAAGACGTCAGCTTGTTTGAAAAGCTGGTGTTCATGAACCAACGCAACCGTTAATTCAACATGTCACGCAATTTGCTCGCTGAAGGTTTATCGGACGCCGTAGGTTTTGTGGGCGGCGCCCTGCTGGGCTTTTGGGCAGGCCGCCTGCTTGGCTGGAATATTTTTGCAGCTGGCTACGGCATAGACAGCATTGGCGGCATTTTGTTGGTGGGTTTGGGTGGTGGGCTGGGCTTGCAATTGGCCAGACGTTGGCAAGCAGCGCAATCCGCACAATCCAAGTCGGACGACGGGACGGATGAAAATTCGTCGAAAGACCAGTGATGACAGCGCCCCATATGTTTACTCAAGCCACGACCTTGCGCGGCCAACATGTCTGCCTGATGCCACTGAGCGCAGCGCATCACGATGACTTGCTTGAAGCGGTCAAGGACGGCGAACTTTGGCGCCATTGGTACACAGCCATTCCTACACCCGACAAAATGGCTGCCGAAATTGAGCGTCGCTTAAGCCTGCACAAGCAAGGCAGCATGTTGCCCTTCACGGTGCAAGTCAACGGCAAGGCCGTGGGCATGACCACCTACATGAACATAGATGCGGCCAACCAACGTGTTGAGATTGGCTCTACGTGGTATCGGGCTAGCGTGCAACGATCGCCCGTTAACACCGAATGCAAACGTCTGTTGCTGGCTTATGCCTTTGAGCAACTTCAATGCAATGCCGTTGAATTTAGAACGCATTTCTTCAACCAACAAAGCCGCCGCGCCATTGAGCGCCTAGGCGCCAAGTTGGATGGTGTGTTGCGCAACCATCAAATTAACCATCACCCCGATGCCGCGGGCGCCCTGCGTGACACCTGCGTTTACAGCATCCTGAACACCGAGTGGCCTTCTGTGAAGGCCCACTTGGATTACCAACTCAGTCGTTCGCGCGAGGCCTAAAGCATGCTGATCGATTTCTTTTACACCCTGCGTGCCGCCAAATTACCGGTGTCTGTGCGCGAATACCTCAACGTCTTGGAGGCCCTTCAAGCCAACGTGGTGGGCCCAGCATCGGATGCATGCAGCATCGATGATTTCTATCATTTAAGTCGCACCATCATGGTGAAAGACGAGAAGCACTACGACAAATTTGACAAGGCTTTTGGCGCCTACTTCAAAGGCGTCGAAATGCTGACCGACTTCACCAAAGAAGTGCCCCTGGAATGGTTGCAAAAAATTCTAGAAAAAGAACTCACGCCCGAACAAAAAGCCGCCATTGAAAAAATGGGCTGGGACGAGTTGATGGAGACCTTGAAAAAGCGTTTGGAAGAACAAAAAGAACGCCACGAAGGTGGCAACAAATGGATTGGCACAGGCGGCACCTCCCCCTTTGGCAATGGTGGCCAAAACCCCCAAGGCATTCGGATTGGCGGCAAAGGCGGACAACGCAGTGCGGTGAAAGTGTGGGAGCAACGCGCCTACCGCGACTACGACGACACCCAAGAGTTGGGCACCCGCAACATCAAGGTGGCCTTGCGTCGTCTTCGTAAATTTGCACGCGAAGGCTCTGCTGAAGAACTCGATTTGCCCGACACCATTCGCGCTACAGCCGCCAATGCGGGTTACCTCGGTATCAAGATGGTGCCCGAGCGCCACAACAACGTGAAGGTGTTGTTGTTGATGGATGTGGGCGGCACCATGGACGACCACATTGCACGTGTTGAAGAATTGTTCTCTGCTGCCAAGGCCGAATTCAAGCATCTGGAGTTCTATTACTTTCACAACTGTGTGTACGACTTCATGTGGAAGAACAACAAGCGCCGCTATGCAGAGAAGTTTCCGACATGGGACATTCTGCGCAAGTACAACAAAGATTACAAACTGATCTTTGTAGGCGACGCCACCATGAGCCCCTACGAAATTTTGCAGCGCGGCGGCAGCGTGGAATACAACAACGAAGAAGCCGGTGCCGAATGGCTGCAGCGCCTCACGCACACCTTCCCCAAATTTGCTTGGATCAACCCCGAGCCACAAGGGGTTTGGCAATACCGACAAAGCATTGCTGTGATTCAACAACTCATGAGCAACCGCATGTTTCCGCTCACCCTCAAAGGGTTGGAAGATGCGATGCGCATGATGAGCAAGTAATTATTGATATTCAGGAGACACCATGGCCAAGGCATACCTCATTGGACAAGTGACGGTTCACAACCCAGAGGGTTACACCAAGTACGCACAGCATGTACCCGCTACCTTGGCCCAATACGGCGGTAAGTATCTGGTTCGCGGCGGCGACTGCACACAACTTGAAGGCACTGCACAAGGCAATCGCAGGGTTGTCATTGAATTTGCCAGCCGAGCAGCCGCTGAAACTTGGTACAACAGCCCCGAATACCAGGCCATCTTGCCCCACAGAAAAGCCAATTCAGAGGGTCATATTGCTCTCGTAGATGGGTTTGAAGGCTAAAATTCAGCCTCCGCCGCCGTAGTTCAATGGATAGAACGAGTGCCTCCTAAGCGCTAGATACAGGTTCGATTCCTGTCGGAGGCACCAATCAAGCAACTATCTCTGATGCTTGCCAGCTCGCCAAACTCTTTGCCCCGCAGTTTTCACTGCAATGTCATTGGGCACCGCTTCTAAAGGTGTCGCCATGGTTTCGGGGGGCAATGGGTCGAGTCTAGACATCTGGCTTCAACTTTCAGCTGTCTAATTCAATTTTTCTATCGCGCGCCAACTTGGTCCAACGCTCAATGTCGGTCTTCATGTAAGCTGAAAATGCTTCTGGCGACAATGGCATCAATGCAACGGCTTCAGACGAGAGCTTGTCTTTAAAGTCTTGTTGCGCCAAAACTTGGGCCAGCGCATCACTCAGCGTTTTGACCACGGCTTGCGGCATGCCCGCTGGGCCCACAATGCCGTACCACTGCTGCCCGTCAAAGCCCTTGTAGCCCAGCTCTTCGAAGGTGGGAACATCTTTGAGCAACTCATGCCGCTTGGGGCCAGTCACAGCCAAGGGGCGCATTCTGCCGCTTCGGATGTGAGGCAACGCACCAGCCAAACTGGGAAACAAAGCCTGCGTTTGACCCGAAATTAAATCGACGTTGGCAGGCGCCACTCCCCTGTAGGGAATGTGAATCATGAACAAGCCTGTCTGCTGCTTGAACAGCTCGCCCACCAAGTGCGTCAGGGAGCCAGCACCCGCGGATCCATAGGCAATTTTGCCAGGTTGTTTGCGAACGTATTCCACAAAAGATTTGACATCGTTGGCGGGCACGCCAGGGTTGACGCACAGCACATTGGGTGCCGTGCCAATCATGCCAATGGGGGTGAAATCTTTGAGGGCGTCGTAGTTTAATTTTCGCGTTGCAGGCGAGGTGCCATGTGTGGCCACATAGGCCTGCAGCAATGTGTAGCCGTCGGGAGTGCTCTTGGCCACGTTTTGGCACGCAATGGCGCCGCCGCCGCCAGAAACGTTTTCGATGATGATGCTTTGCCCCAAGACCTTGGTCAAACGCTCGCAGGTGGCGCGACCAATCATGTCGGCGCCACCGCCAGCGGCTACGGGCACCACATAGCGAATGGTTTTGTTGGGATAAACGCTCTGCGCATGGGTCCAAGGTGCCAAAGTCGATGCAGCCGTGGCCAAAAGTAATTGACGTCTATTTTTTGAAATCATGGTATTTGCCTCCGCCGTCATATTAGACGGAAGCTCAAAATCATGCATCCATGCACTTATTTTTGAGTGAGAAAACCTCTTGATGTAGGTCTTGCGCCCATGCTCTGCGGTCGCGATCTAGGGCCGTCTGCAATTCACCAAAGTTGACAACTGCCTTCAAACCTTGGGCATTGAGCGTTGACCACACAGACGCCAACAAGGTGTCATCGTCAATGTAGCGCGCAGCCATGCTGATCTGACCCGAGGCAGAATCTACAAATTGCAAAGCCATAGGCTGAATGGGTGAATCGGCTTCAATGGCCGACTGAATGAGGTTGGCATGGAAAGGCAGCATGCCAATGCCATCGCCCGTGGTGCCCTCTGGAAACACGCCCAACACGTCACCATTGCGCAATGACTGCGCCATGTCTTTGACCATGCGCATCGCATCTTTGCGTTGCGCGCGTTGAATGTACAAAGTACCGCCGCCAGTGGCCAAGGTGCCCAACACAGGCCAGTCGCGCAACTCCGATTTCGACACAAAACGGCAGTGCCGTGTGGCATGGATGACCAAAATATCAAGCCAAGAGATGTGATTGCTAACCAAGAGCGCAGGACCGGAAACAACGGGCTGACCGCGAACCTCTAGGTCTATGCCCCAGATGCGCAAGAGCTGCATGGCCCACACCTGCACACGAGCGTCACGTTGTTGCTGGCTCAGTTGCGGAAACCGAAAGTAGATGGTGACCCATCCCACCAGCACGTGCCACATGCCATGCAGCAATTTGAGGGCTGCGCGCATGCTTAAGCTTGATAGGCCACTTGTCCGCCCACCAAGGTGCATTGCACCCGACCGGGCAAGTCGTAACCAGAGAACGGCGTGTATTTGCCTTGGCTGCGCAAGTTGTCAGAGGTCACTTGCCAATGGGCTTCTGGGTCCAAGATGCACACGTCGGCTTGTCCGCCTACTTTCAACTGACCCATGTCTTTGTTTAACACGCGAGCGGCTTCGCTGGTGATGGTGGCAATGGCGCGAGACAGTGGCACTTTGCTGTCTTGCGACCACTTGAGTGCCAAGCTGAGCAACAACTCGAGACCTGTTGCGCCAGCCTCTGCTTCTGCAAAAGGCAAGGCTTTTTCATCTTCGCTCACAGGACTATGGTCTGAGACCAAAGCATCGATGGTGCCATCGGCCAAGGCCTCGCGCAGTGCATCGCGGTCGCGCTGTTGACGCAGCGGTGGCGACACACGCGCACGGCTGTCGAAATACCCCACATCGGCATCGGTCAGGTGCAAGGAATTGATGCTGACGTCGCAAGTGACAGACAAGCCTTCGGCTTTGGCCTGACGCACCAAGGCTACGCCTGCGGCACTGCTGATACGGCACAAGTGCACATGGGCTTTGATGCTTTTGAGCAATTCAAAAATGGTGTGCAGGGCAATGGTCTCGGCGGCCACTGGTACGCCAGACAGGCCCATGCGGGTGGCCAAAGGACCGCTGGCAGCCACGCCTTTGCCTAAATGCAACTCTTGCGGGCGCAGCCACACGGTGTAACCAAAGGAGTTGGCGTACTGCAAAGCGCGTTGCAGCACTTGTGTATTTTCTAAAGCTACTTCGGCTTGACTGAAACCAACGCAGCCCGCCTCGGTCAGTTGCACCATCTCGGTCAATACTTCACCTTTGAGGCCGCGTGTTAGCGCACCCAAAGGCATGACCTTCGATCGATTGAGTTTTTCTGCTTTGAAGCGCAGCATTTCGACCAAACCAGGCTCGTCCAACACAGGATCAGTATCTGGCGGGCATACCAAACTGGTAACACCACCTGCAACAGCCGCAGCCAATTCAGAATCGAGCATGCCTTCATGCTCGTGGCCAGGCTCTTTGAGTCGCACCGACAAATCCACCAGACCTGGCATCACGATGAGGCCTTTGGCATCAATGGTTTTTTGCGCTTGAAAATCTGCAGGCGCTTTGCCAATGGCCACAATTTTGCCGTCTGAGATGGCCACATCGGCCACAGTGTCAGTTTTGCTGTCGGGGTCGATCACACGACCGCCTTGAATCAAAATTTTCATGGTCTTTGTTCTTTCTTCTTCTGGTTCTTCAAGCTTCATTGCCCGCCACGATGCTCATCACAGCCATGCGCACCGCAATACCAAACGTCACCTGCGGCAAGATCACGCTTTGCGGTCCATCCACCACGGCCGAGTCAATTTCCACGCCGCGGTTGATCGGGCCAGGGTGCATCACGATGGCATCGGGCTTGGCCAATTGCAGTTTTTCTGGCGTGAGTCCAAAGCGTTTGAAATACTCTTGACTTGAAGGCAACAAAGCGCCGCTCATGCGTTCGTTTTGCAAGCGCAAGGTAATGACCACGTCACAGTCTTTGATGCCTTCTTCGAGGTTATGGAAAACCTTCACACCCATTTGCGCCATATCTGATGGCACCAACGTTTGAGGCCCCACCACGCGCACTTCGGCGCAACCCAAGGTGGTCAGCGCATGAATGTCAGAGCGCGCCACACGTGAGTGCAACACGTCGCCCACAATGGCCACCGTGAGGTTTGCAAAATCTTTTTTGTAGTGGCGAATGGTGTACATGTCGAGCAAGCCCTGCGTGGGGTGTGCATGCCTGCCGTCGCCCGCATTCACCACGTGCACATGCGGCGCCACATGCTGTGCAATGAGGTAAGGCGCGCCCGACTCGGAGTGGCGCACCACAAAAATATCGGCTGCCATGGCCGACAAGTTGGCAATGGTGTCGAGCAAGGATTCGCCTTTAGATGCAGACGAACGGGCAATGTCGAGGTTGATCACATCGGCCGACAAACGCGTGGCCGCAATTTCAAACGTGGTGCGAGTGCGTGTGCTGTTCTCGAAGAACAGATTGAAGACGCTTTTGCCGCGCAGCAAGGGGACCTTTTTGACTTCGCGGTCGCTCACGCTCACAAAGTTGGCCGCAGTGTCTAGGATGTGCGTGAGGATGTCGCGCGACAAACCTTCAGTCGACAGCAAGTGAATGAGCTCGCCGTTCTTGTTGAGTTGGGGATTGCGTTTGTAGAGCATTGTTATTTTTTCCCTGCTGTGCTGTTGTCTTCTTGAACTTCAAAGCTGAACTCGCCATTGGCCAATCGTGCCAGCGCCAGCGATTGCGTAATGGGCAGTGCCACGCGTGCAGCGGCATAGTCAGCTTGAATGGGCAACTGGCGGCCGCCGCGGTCCACCAAAACCGCCAAGCGCACATTGGCAGGGCGGCCGTAGTCAAACAACTCGTTGATGACTGCGCGAATGGTGCGACCGGTGTAAAGCACATCGTCCAAAATCACCACATCGGCACCTTGAATTTCAAAGGGCAAGCTGGTTTGACCACCGGCAGACAAGCCCCGCTGTGCAAAGTCATCGCGGTGCATGGCCGAAGAAATACTTCCGTGTTTGCCAGACAATCCCAAATCTTTTTGCAGACGCTCTGCCAACCAAGCGCCACCAGAAGTAATGCCGACCAAACGTGTTTCGGGGGTGCACATGGCACGCACACCGCGCAAGAGTTCGCCGTACAGCGCCTCTGCATTCAAAGCCAATGCACTCAAGGCAGACTCCTTAAAAATTGTTCCAAAATGATGCAAGCCGACGCAGCGTCGGCATCTTTGGCACCCGCCGAAATGGCTTCGGTGGTGCTGTAACGTTCGTCCACTTCGTAGACGTTCAAACCAAAACGTCCGCGCAGTTGCCGCGCAAATTTTTGGGCTCGAAGGGTGTTTTCATGCGAAGCGCCATCTGGGTGAAAAGGCACGCCCACCACCAAAGCATCGGGGGCCCATTCTTTGATGCGTTTTTCGATGTGCGAAAAGCGGGCATCGCCTTCGGCCACCACCGTCGCTTGAGGGGTGGCTTGACGCAGCATGCGATTGCCCACAGCGACGCCAGTGCGTTTCATGCCGAAGTCAAAAGCCAAAAAACTCTGCTGCGAAGCAGGCACAGAGAGCGCCTGGTCTAGGCTCATGCGTGGCCCACCTGAGAAGACAACATCCAGGGTTGCAAGCCCAACAAGCTAAGCGCTTTGTCGTAGCGTTGCTCGATGGGCGTGTCAAAAATAACAGCCGGGTCGGCAGCCACAGTGAGCCAGCTGTTTTCACCAATCTCAGATTCCAATTGGCCCTCACCCCAAGATGCATAGCCCAGAGTGACCAAGACACGCTGAGGTCCGGAGCCATTGGCCATGGCTTCCAGCACATCTTTGGAGGTGGTCATGGCCAAGCCACCTGGAACACTCAAGGTGGAGGCATAAATAGAGTTGCTTTTTTCATCGGAACTTGCTTCCAGCATGGGTTCGTGCAACACAAATCCTCGTTCGGTTTGAACGGGTCCGCCTTGCAATACATTGGATTGCAACAGGTCTTGGCGCGTAAGGGGCAGCTCGACTTTCTCGAACAAATGCTTCAGACTGAGATCGCCGGGCTTGTTGATGATCAGGCCCATGGCACCCCGCTCCGAGTGTTCGCACAAATAAACCACACTCTTGGCAAATACTGGGTCCTCCAAACCGGGCATGGCAATCAAAAAATGATGCGAAAGCTGAGTGGAGGCAAAATCGGCAGACATGCCCCAATTTTAACGGCCTCAAACCCATGAACAAACCCTTTTCTACCGGCTTGGTCTGGTTTCGGCGAGATTTACGCGTTGCCGACAACGCCGCCCTGTACCACGCCCTCAAAAACTGCAACAAAGTGCAGTGTGTATTTGTCTTTGACACCGACATCCTGAACCCATTGCCCCGCAAAGATAGGCGCGTTGCTTTCATCCAAGAATCCTTGCTTGAATTGGACCACCTGCTGCGCCAAGCCGCCACCGAGGCAGGTGTTGCCCCCCAAGTGGCTGCTCAAGTGGGGCTCATTGTGTTGCACGGCAATGCTGTCAAAGAAATAGCGAATCTGGCCAAACACATAGAGGCCCAGGCTGTTTTTGCAAACCACGACGACGAGCCAGCCGCCCTTACCCGCGACGCCCAAGTTCGAGGCGTCTTGGCAAATGCCGGCATTGCCCTTCATACCTACAAAGACCACGTGGTGTTTGAGCGACAAGAGGTGCTCACCTTGGCGGGCAACCCCTACACCGTCTTCACCCCCTACAAAAACGCTTGGCTCAAAAAGGTGCAAGCGCAAGATTTGGCGCCCCACCCTGTGGCCGAGCATGCAGCCGCATTGGCCCCAAGGCCTCAGGCTTTCCAAAAACCGGTACCCACGCTGCCCGACATTGATTTTGAAACGGTCGACCTGACGGCCTTGCATTACAAATCCGGTGTCTCGGGGGCGCAAAGCCTTCTCGAAGATTTTTTGCACCGCATCGACCGCTACGAAGAAACTCGAAATTTTCCGGCAGTCAAAGGGCCCAGCTACCTCAGCGTGCACCTGCGCTTCGGCACGGTGTCTATTCGCCAATTGGCTACAGAGGCATGGCGCCGCTATAAAACCAGTGAGGGCGCAAGCGTGTGGTTGTCTGAGCTCATTTGGCGCGACTTTTACGCCCAAATCTTGGCCAATTTCCCGCATGTGGCCGAGCGCTGCTTCAAGGCCGAATACGATGCCATCCACTGGGATCACGGGCCACACGGCAAAGCTTTGTTTGCAGCTTGGTGCGAAGGCCGCACAGGCTATCCACTGGTCGATGCAGCCATGGCGCAAATCAACCAAACCGGCTACATGCACAACCGCCTTCGAATGGTGGTGGCCTCTTTTCTCACCAAGGATTTGGGGGTCGATTGGCGCTGGGGCGAACAATACTTTGCCCAGCACCTGATTGACTTCGACCTCTCGGCCAACAACGGGGGCTGGCAATGGGCCAGCTCTAGTGGTTGCGATGCCCAGCCCTACTTTCGCATCTTCAACCCTGTTACACAAAGCCAAAAATTTGATCCGCAGGGCAAATTCATCAAGCGTTATTTGCCGCAGCTAAAAGGGCTAGAAGGTGCAGATCTTCATGCGCCATGGGAAGCCAAGCCGCTGGCCCTTCAAGCTGCGGGCATCACATTGGGTAAAGATTACCCTCTGCCAGTGGTCAACCATGCAGAGGCCAGAGAAAAAACCTTGGCGCGTTACGCCGTGGTTAAAAAAGTGGCTTAGATCGCCACCATTTCAAAATCTTCTTTGCGGGCGCCGCATTCTGGGCAGGTCCAGTTCATGGGCACATCGGCCCAGGCGGTGCCGGGGGCAATGCCATCTTCAGGACATCCTGCGGCCTCGTCGTAAATCCAGCCGCAAATTAAGCACATCCAAGTTTTAGTATCAGTCACAGTGTGTCACCAGTGTCGAATAGAATGAAACGATTGTATCGGGCTTCACTGTAACCCATGACCACATCTTTACCTTCGTCAGACGCCCCCGACGCCGCAACCGACAGCGAAGACGACGCCTCTCTGGCTTGCGTCTTGGTTTTCAATGCCAGTGACCCCAGTGGCGCCAGCGGCATCAGCGCTGACGTATTGGCCATTGCGTCAGTGGGCGCCCATGCTTTGCCTGTGCTTACAGGAGCTTACGCCCGAGACACCGCCCAAGTTTTTGACTTCTTTCCGCTCACAGAAGAAGCCGTAGGCGATCAAGCCCGTGCCATTTTGGAAGACGTGCCCCCTCAGGTTATCAAAGTTGGGTTTGCAGGCAGCGCCGAAAACATCAGCATCATTGCCGAGCTCACCGCCGACTACGACGGCGTGCCCGTGGTAGCCTACATGCCCAACCTGTCTTGGTGGGAAGACGACCAGATCGACCAATACTTGGATGCTTTTCGTGAACTGCTGTTGCCTCAAACCAGCGTTTTGGTGGGTCACCACAGCACGCTCAGGCGCTGGCTTTTGCCCGATTGGTCCAGCGAAAAGAACCCCGGCCCCCGCGACATCGCAAAAGCTGCCGCCGAATTTGGCGTACCCTACACCTTGGTCACGGGCCTTACTGCCACCGATCAACAAATTGACAATGTTTTGGCCACCCCCGAAACTGTGGTGGGCCATGAAAAATTTGAGCGCATCGAAGCCGTTTTCAGTGGCGCTGGCGAAACCTTGTCTGCTGCTCTGGCAGCTTTACTCGCCACGGGCTTGGATCTTTCAGTGGCCGCCAGTGAGGCGTTGCATTATCTCGACCGTTGTCTTGACGAGGGTTTTCGACCTGGCATGGGCCACGTTGTACCCGATCGCTTATTCTGGGCACTGCCCGAACCTGAAGATGGTGAAGACGCCCCAGAAGGTGGCCCCAACCTGAACGCTGATTTTTTTGAAATGCCTATCAATGAAACCAAACACTGACCTCAACGAAACCCTGTTCGAACGCGCCCGCAAAGTCATTCCTGGCGGCGTTAACTCTCCCGTTCGCGCGTTCCGCGCAGTGGGCGGCACACCCCGTTTTGTAAAGCGCGCTGAAGGCGCTTACTTTTGGGACGCCAACGGCAAAAAGTACATCGACTACATCGGCTCTTGGGGCCCCATGATTTTGGGTCACGGCCACCCTGCTGTTCTAGAAGCCGTGCAAAAAGCCGCCCTCGATGGCTTCTCGTTTGGTGCCCCCACCGAGCGCGAAGTCGAGTTGGTTGAAGCCTTGCTCAAGTTGGTACCTTCCATGGACATGGTGCGATTGGTCAGCTCGGGCACAGAAGCAGGCATGAGCGCTTTGCGTTTAGCCCGTGGCGCTACGGGTCGCAGCAAAATCATCAAGTTCGAAGGCTGCTATCACGGCCATGCAGATGCCTTGTTGGTCAAAGCGGGTTCTGGCTTGGCCACCTTTGGCAACCCCACCAGTGCAGGCGTGCCGCCCGAAGTGGTGCAACACACTTTGGTGCTCGAGTACAACAACATCGAACAACTGGAAGACGCTTTCAAGATCCACGGCAACGAATTGGCTTGCCTCATGATTGAACCCATCGCTGGCAACATGAACTTTGTTCGCGCCAGCGTGCCCTTCATGAAACGCTGCCGCGAGCTGTGCAGCCAATACGGTGCCTTGTTGGTGTTTGACGAAGTCATGACGGGTTGCCGCGTGGCCTTGGGTAGCGCACAAAGCGTTTATGCCAAAAGCATTCCTGGCTTCGAGCCCGACATGACAGTCATGGGCAAAGTGATTGGTGGCGGCATGCCATTGGCAGCCTTCGGTGGCAAGCGCGCTGTCATGGAACAACTGGCGCCTTTGGGCCCTGTCTATCAAGCCGGCACATTGAGTGGCAACCCTGTTGCAACAGCTTGCGGTTTGGCCACTTTGGCCCAAATTAGCAAGCCTGGTTTCTTTGATGCCCTCAGCGCCACCACACGCTCGTTGGTCGACGGCCTTACAGCCGCCGCCAATGCAGAAGGTGTGCCCTTTGCAGGCGACTGCGAGGGCGGTATGTTTGGCTTCTTCTTGTTGCCCACCTTGCCCAGCAACTATCCGCAAGTGATGAAAACCGATGGCAGCAAGTTCAACACTTTGTTCCACGGTTTATTGGACCGCGGTGTGTACATTGCACCTGCGCTTTACGAAGCTGGTTTTGTCAGCGGCGCACACACTGCGCAAGACATTGCCGACACCGTCAGTGCTGCACGCGAAATCTTCAAAGCGCTCTAAAGCGAGCGCCTTGCTTGAAGAAGGCTTGCTTATGAATCGCGGGTAATGCCAGTTTCCTTGACGATCTTGGTCATCAGATCGCGGTCGGCAAGGAACACCTTGTTGAAGGCCTCTAAGTTCCATTGAGGCGACTCCATGCCCAAGGCCAACAAGCGGTCTTTGACATCTTTGTTCACAATGATTTTGTTCACGGCTGCATTGAGCTTTTCCAAAACAGCCACAGGGGTGCCAGCAGGCGCCAATAAACCAAACCACGATTCAAAGTGAAAACCCGACAAACCCGATTCCGCCAGAGTCGGAATGTTGGGCAACAGTGAAGATCGCTTTTTGGCAGTGATGCCAATCACGCGCAAACGTGGATCTTGCAAATAAACCCCCACACCAGCCGTCGGCACAATGACCGCATGGCCGCGTCCACCAGACACATCGGTTACAGCTTCTGCGGTGCCTTTGTAGGGCACATGCAGCATGTCAATCTCTGCGGTCTTGGCAAAGTACGCCATGGCCAAATGCGTCGAACTGCCCAGACCTGCCGAGTTGTAATTGAGCGCACCTGGCTTGCTCTTGGCGTATTGAATGAACTCGGCAGCAGACTTGGCCGGCACGTTGGCGTTGACCATCAAGATGTAACTTTGGTTGCCAATGTTGGCCACCGGCGCAAATTCTTTAACGGGTTCATAGAAAGGACGTGCACCCATCGCAGACGTCACGAAGTGACTGGATGCCGCCATGAGCAAGGTTTTGCCATCGGGCGCAGCCTTTGAAACAAAAGCTGTGCCAATTGCACCGCCAGCACCTGGCTTGCTTTCAATAATCCAGTTTTGACCGGTCTCTTGTGACAGCTCTTGTTGAATGGCACGGGCTGGCATTTCGCGGGCACCACCGGCTGCAAACGGCACAATGATGCGAGAGACATTGCCTGCTTGTGCAAACGCCTTGCCTAAACCAGCCGATAACAATGCCGCCACCACAAGTTGGCGACGACCCAAAAAGTTTTCTTCGAAGTGCATCATTTTCCTAACAAGTTACGGGTTTCATCAAACAGTTCATCGACACTGTAGGGCCTGGGAATCAAGCCTTGCTGGTAGGTATAGCGAATCAGCACTTCCAGGGCTTTGCGATTGGGTTCAATGCCAAAAGGTGTGAGGTCCATCTCGCCTTTAACGGCGTGCACACTTCTTCTGGGGTTTGCATCCTTGGTCATGTCTTTGCTTTTGGCCAGCAATTGATACAACTCTTTGATCAGGTCGGGACGGTCTTTGCACAAGTCCATGTCGATGGCCATCATGTGATTGATGGGCAACATTTGCAAACGGCGGCTCCAAGCTTGCGCTGCATCGTGCGGATCGGGCAACACAGGCTGCAGCCGAGGATCGTCGGGCAAGTCACTGCCAATAATGGCGGCATCCAGTTCGCCTGACAACAACATGTCCACCATCTTGCTGCCTTCTGGCGCACGCTCAAACCCCGGTGGATCAGGAAACTCGGCCAAGTGCCCGTGTTCAAAAGTGACCCACTGCACTTTGGGCAACTCAACTCCGTAATCGTTGGCCAGCACACCTCGCACCCAAGTCACCGTGGTTTGTGCATGCGCCCGAATGCCCACGCGCTTGCCATTGAGTTGCGCCACTGTCACTTTGCCGCGCTCTGCGTTGTAGACCAAACAATGGTGTTGGAAACGCCCCTCGCCCACCACCGCAGGCAAGAGGGCCAGCGGTTTGCCATAGGCTTTGGCTTGTAAATAAGTGACCAAGGCCAACTCAGCCACGTCAAATTCCAATTCACGCACCACACGTTTGAAAGCGCGATTGGGGGTTTTGACAGGGTCAAAGTCAAATTCAAACGACTTCGGGCGTAGTACGCCATTTTTCAAAGCCAAGGTATTGGGATAGTCGCCCAACAGGGTTTTGAGTTTGGGCTTTACAGAATTCAAGGTGGAAGACATGTTGCTTATGCCTTGTTCAGATCTGGATATAGCGCATGTGCCGTGCCTGAATAAATCCAACGTTGGTCTTCCAAGGTCAAGGACGCGGTGGCTTCGAGAGCTTCTTGCAAATGCTTGGTGAGTCCACCTGCGGATGCTGGGAAATTAGAGCCCCACGCAATGCGCTTGGCGCCAAAAGCGCTGACCACGGCTTTGCAGAAGGAGGCTTGCGTGGCTTTACCTTCTTTCGATTCACGCACATTGTGGGTGGTGAACTTGAAATTCAAATTCTCGTACTTGGCCAACGCAAACAAGCTGGCAGCTTGTGTATAAGGGGCGCCCTCTTCCAAAACGGGACGCGCAAAGTGGTCTAACAACACGATGGCTTTGGGAAATTGCTTTAGCAAAGTCTCGAGCTGCGGCAAACCATCGGCACGCAATTGGACGCACATGGGAATCTTGTGCTCGGCGATGTATTCCCAAACGGGAAAACTGCGCGGGTCGTCCAAACGCACGCTGTGGTCTGCGGCGGTGTGGCCGGCAATGAAGACGCGCGTACCGCTCAGGCCCGCATCTTTCCAACGCTGCACCTGAGCCACCGCATCTGGCTGCAATGTGTCGACAGAATAAACGCCCACAAATTGAGTGGGGTTGGCTTTGACACAGTCCAGCGTGTAGCTGTTGTCATGGCCGTAGCAGGTTGAGGCTTGGACCAAAATAGACTTGGCCACGCCAGCGTCTTTCATGGCTTGGGCCATGCCAACGCCATTGACGGGACGCTCTTTAGACCAATCCGATTGTTTGCCGCCCATCGGCGCAAGTGGATAGCGAACGGGGTCGTCGGCAATGACGTGGCTGTGAGAGTCCACCACGGGCACGCCCAAAGAAATGGACGTCAAGGGTGAGGATGTAGATGCAGTCATGATGCTTTGGGTGCAAAATTCAAAAATTTCGCGATGAGTCTTCACAGACCCACATCATGCCTTTTTTCAAAGCTTTGCCGTTCTACAAAATTTCACACCTTAATGGCGGAAGTGGCGTACACCCGAAAAGACCATGGCCACACCGCGCTCATCGGCGGCAGCAATGACTTCTGGGTCACGCATAGAGCCGCCAGGCTGAATGACGCAATTGGCGCCTGCGTCTACCACCACGTCTAAGCCATCACGGAACGGGAAGAAGGCGTCGCTGGCCACCACGGTATTTTGAAGGCTCAAGCCGGCATGACCAGCCTTGATGCTGGCAATGCGCGCCGAATCTAAACGGCTCATCTGGCCTGCCCCCACGCCCATGGTCATGCCATTGGCACAGAACACAATGGCATTGCTCTTGACGTACTTGGCCACTTTCCAGGCAAACAACAAATCTTGCATTTGCGCAGGTGTGGGCTGCACTTTGGTGACCACTTTGAGGTCGACCAATTGCAACTCGTGGTTGTCGGCAGTTTGAATGAGCAAACCAGAACCCACGCGCTTGATGTCTTGCGCATTGCGGCCTTGTTCAAAAGGCGTGCCGCCTGCTTTGAATTCGGGCAACGCAATTTGCAATACGCGCACATTGGCTTTGGCTTTGAAAATCTCCAGCGCTTCAGGTGAGTAAGCAGGTGCCATCAGCACTTCTACAAACTGCTTGCTGATTTGCTGCGCAGCGGCCACATCCACAATGCGGTTCAGGGCGATGATGCCGCCAAATGCAGACGTAGGATCGGTTTGGAAAGCTTTGCTATAGGAATCGAGTGCATTGGCACCCACCGCCACACCGCAAGGGTTGGCATGTTTGACAATCACACAAGCAGCTTCAGAGAAGCTCTTGACACATTCCCAAGCGGCGTCGGCATCGGCAATGTTGTTGTACGACAGTTCTTTGCCCTGCAATTGCACAGCCGTGACCAACGAGCCAGGCGCTGGGTGCAAATCGCGATAGAAGGCGGCAGTTTGATGTGGGTTTTCGCCATAGCGCAAGTCTTGCAGTTTCACAAAGCGACCATTGGATTGCGCTGGATATTCTGTGCGGGTGCCGTCTTCCAAGTTGTATGAAGACAAATAGTCGCTGATGGCGGCATCGTAATTACTGATGCGATTGAAGGCGGCCACAGACAAGGCAAAGCGCGTTTTTTCAGAAACTTTGCCACTGGCTTTGAGTTCTGCAATGACAGTGGCGTATTGCGATGCATCGGTGAGCACCGCTACGTCTTTCCAGTTTTTGGCGGCACTGCGCACCATGGCGGGACCGCCAATGTCAATGTTCTCGATGGCATCTTCTAAGGTGCAACCGGGCTTGGCCACAGTTGCTTCAAAGGGGTACAAATTGACGATCAGCAAATCGATGGTCTGAATGCCATGTTCTTTAAGGGCGGCCATGTGCTCGGGCACATCGCGGCGTGCCAACAAACCACCATGCACTTTGGGGTGCAATGTTTTAACCCGGCCGTCTAGCATTTCTGGAAACTCGGTCACTTGCGCCACTTCTGTCACGGGCAAACCTTGCTCTGCCAGCAACTTGGCTGTACCGCCAGTGGACACCAGCTCTACCTTGAGTGCGTGCAGGGCTTTGGCCAATTCGACAATGCCGGTTTTGTCAGAGACAGAAATCAGTGCTTTCATTTTTTTCACTTCAAAAGTTTGTGTTCAATCAGTTTTTTGCGCAACGTGTTGCGGTTCAGGCCCAACCATTCGGCAGCGCGCGATTGGTTTTGGTCAGCCTGCTGCATCACCACATCCAGCAGTGGCTTTTCGACCACGTTAAGCAGCATCTCGTACATGCCATGCGGCTCAGCGCCAGCCATGTCGGCAAAGTAGGTGTTCAAGCTGTCACGAATGCATTCGTCAATTTTTTTCTTGCTCATTCCATTGTCTCCAAAGCCATGTCAGGGCGAATGCCTGCAATAGCCTGTGGCATGCGCTCGAGACGCGCTGCCATTTCTTCAAAAAACTCTGCAACAGCGCGCGATTGCAATTCGGCTGTTTCTAAAGTATTCATATGGTCTCTAAAGTCATCGCCACCTGGCAAATCGCGCACATACCAACCGATGTGTTTGCGTGCAGAACGGACACCGGTCAGTTCGCCATACAAACCATAGTGGTCTTGCAAGTGTTCTAACAAGGCCCTTTTGACTTCTGCCACCAAGGGGGGTGCCAAGTGTTCGCCCGTGTTCAAGAAATGCACAATTTCCCGGAAGATCCAAGGACGTCCTTGCGCAGCACGTCCCACCATGAGCGCGTCGGCGCCTGTGTACTTTAAAACTTGAAGCGCCTTCTCGGGTGAATCAATGTCGCCATTGGCCACCACCGGAATCTTGACGGCGGCTTTAACCGCCGCCACCGTGTCGTATTCTGCAAAGCCTTTGTAACCTTGCTCACGTGTGCGGCCATGCACTGTGACCATTTGAATGCCAACGCTTTCAAAGGCTTTGGCCAAGACCAAGGCATTTTTTTCGGTATCGCACCAACCTGTGCGCATTTTCAAAGTGACGGGCACACCGCGTGGCGCACACACAGCCACCACCGCTTCGGCAATTTCAATGGCCAAACTTTCGTTTTGCATCAGCGCAGAGCCTGCCCATTTGTTGCAAACTTTTTTGGCGGGGCAGCCCATGTTGATGTCAATGATTTGCGCGCCCTGATCAATGTTGTAGATCGCCGCCTCGGCCATCATGGGTGCATCTGTGCCCGCAATTTGTACAGCAATAGGACCAGGTTCGCCATCGTGATTGGCACGGCGCGAGGTCTTTAAACTTTTCCACAAATCTTTGCGCGACGTCACCATCTCGCTCACAGCATAACCCGCGCCAAACTGCCTGCACAGTTGGCGAAACGGCCTGTCGGTGACGCCAGCCATTGGCGCTACAAACACAGCATTGGGCAAGACATAAGGTCCGATTTGCATGGACAGAGGAGGTGTGAGGAGCGGGAAGGCTGCTTAAAAAGGAGGCACGATTGTAATTGCTTAATTTTTCAGCAAGGGAATTATTTTTAAGGGAATTTCAAAATTGAAACCTTTGGCTACACTTCAAAGCAAATGGAAGAATGGTTCTCACATCTCATCTCACAATTATTAGGTTGGCTTGCCTTGCCTCAGCACGGGCTGTCCACTGTTTTCACGGTTGCCTTCATCTCAGCCACGCTACTGCCATTGGGCTCTGAACCCGCAGTCTTTGGCTTGATCAAGCTCAATCCTGATTTGTTTTGGTCGGCTATTGTGGTGGCCACTGCGGGCAACACTTTGGGCGGCATGGTCAGTTGGTGGATGGGTTACGGGGCACATCAGGCGGTTGACCATGTGAAAAAACGCAAAGTTCAAACCAATGATCTTGAGGCCGAACATGCAAATGCCAGCACGCCAACCAGTTTGAACGACAAAATGCATGTTCATGCGCTTCAATGGCTTCAAAAACTCGGCCCCAAAGCTTGCTTGTTGTCTTGGTTGCCAGGCGTAGGAGACCCACTCTGTGCGGTTGCAGGTTGGCTCAAAATGCCACTTTTACCCTGCACGCTTTACATGGCCATTGGAAAATTTTTGCGCTACGTCGTAATGACGTCTTTGTTGCTATGGGTGTTTTGAGCACACGCCTATTGGCTTAGCAAATGAGTTAACGCAGCACCAACAAGGTCGCTACCAACACCAAGAAGGCCAACAGAACTTTTCTGAAAGCATCTTCGCTCAAACGATGGCGAAGCTTTTGGCCGGTCTTGAGCCCCAAAGCCATGGGCACCAAGGCCAAAACAGAATAGCCAAGGTCCATCAACTCCATGCGACCAAAGCCATACATCGCCAAGTACAAGGGCCAAGCAGCGTTTAAATAAATGACGCTGATGCAGCCTACAAACTCATCGCGTTTTAACTTCAAAGACATCATGTAACTGATCAGGATGGGGCCCATGAGTGAAGACACACCGCCCAAAGCGCCCGAGAATGTTCCCACCAAAGCACCCGCCCAGCGCTCTTTTTGAGGCGGAATTTTAAAACTGGGTTTGAACAACATCGAGACCACGGCCAGCACCACCGCAAAGGCCACCAGCATGTTGAGTTGCTTTACACTGAAAGACAAAGTCCAGTGCACTGCGATCACTGTCATGATGGCCTGCGTCAACATCAAGGGCCAGAAGCGCTGCAAACTGGCTTTCCAACTGGCCTCTTGCCACGCTTGCCAAATGTTGGACACCAAGACCGGCACAGCCACCAAAGCAATGGCTTGGGTGCTGCCAATCATGAGCGACATGATGGGCACAGCAAACAAGGGCAAACCCACGCCCAAGGTGCCTTTGACAATACCGCCAAACAGGATCGCGGCAGCGCAAGCCACAGCAATCAGCACCGTCTCGGTGCTGAGCAGGAATTCCATGAGGCGGACCTTGGGTGGTTAGATTTTGAAAGCTTCTAGAGACTCTGGCGCAAACAGCTCTTGTGGGCTGAGTTTGCGAGGTGACAAGCCCTGCTCTTGGTGGTAGCGCGTGAAGGTTTCCAACACATTGAGGTTGTTTTCTAAACCATACGACCACCAGTCGTTGCCAAACTCACGGCGGGCGTCTTCTACGTGCGCTGTCAGCCAGGGCAGCATGGCTTTGAGTGCCGCTGTTTCGTACAAGTCTTCGTAGGTGCGGCGCTGCGCTTCAATGAAGGCTTTGGTCAATGACTGCGCAATCCAGCGATTGGCCTCATACACTTCGCGGCGAATGACCACGGTATGCATGATGGGGAAAATTTTGGTTTGACGGTAGTACGCGCGCTCAATGTCAACGTAGTTTTCAAACAAACGCTTAACCTTGCCATCGCCCTTCAAGAAGGATGAAGGCATGCGGGCCGTATACAGGGCATCGAGCTCACCTTCGTGCAACATTTGCGACAAGGTTTGGTGCGGCTGAATGGGGTGCACTTGAATGTTGGGTGGCAAGTTCAGCTTTTGCTTTTCGATGCGGCCCGTTTCTTCTTCGCCACCGAACAGGTAAGGCTGCGCATCAACAGGCACACCATAGTGGTCTTGCAAAATACCGCGGATCCACACGGGTGCAGTCATTTGATACTCAGGGCTGGCAATGCGTTTGCCAATCAAATCTTTGGGCTCGTTGATGCCCGAGTTGGCATTCACATAGATGCAGGAATGACGGAAGAAGCGTGAGGGAAACACCGGAATCGCAATAAAAGGACGATCGGGTTTGTGCAAAGACACGCAATACGATGACAGCGACATTTCGCAGACATCGAACTCACGGAAACGCGCCATGCGGAAGAAGGTTTCTTCTACAGGCAAGTTCAAGTAATTCAAATCGATGCCGTCCACTTGCACACTGCCGTCCATGAGGGCGCGAGTGCGATCGTAATTCCAGCAAGCAAAGCTAAGGGGTAGTTTGGCCATGTCTATTCTTTCAGAATGCAACCTGATGATCTAAGCTGCGTTTATACCGGCTGGACAAGTCGGCTCTGTCACTTTATGCGTATCAGAACCCGATGCGGCATGAGCAAACTTCACACAGCGCCAGGGTGGCGCAATCATTGCACCACCGAGGCACTGTAAGCGTTCTTAACTGCTGAACAAGAAGTTCATCACGTCGCCATCTTTGACGACGTATTCCTTGCCCTCAGCGCGCATCTTGCCTGCGTCTTTAGCGCCCTGCTCGCCCTTGTAGGCAATGAAATCTTCGTAGGAAATGGTCTGTGCGCGGATGTAGCCTTTTTCAAAGTCGGTGTGAATCACACCGGCAGCTTGGGGACCTGTGTCGCCCACATGAATGGTCCATGCGCGCACTTCTTTCACACCTGCGGTGAAATAAGTTTGCAAACCCAGCAATGAATAAGCTGAACGAATGAGGCGGTTCAATCCGGGTTCGGATTGGCCCAACTCTTCCAGGAACATCTGACGATCTTCGTCTGACATTTCCGACATTTCGGCTTCCAGCTTGGCGCAAATGGCCACCACCGGTGCGTTTTGTGCCGCAGCGTAGGCCTTTAATTTGTCGAGCAAGGGGTTGTTTTCAAAACCATCTTCAGCCACGTTGGCCACAAACATGGCGGGCTTGGCCGTGATCAAGAAGAATTGGCTGAGCAATGGACGCTCTTCTTTACTGAACTCAATGGTGCGAACAGGCTTGCCTTCGTTCAGAGCAGCTTGGCACTTTTCCAAAATGGCCACCAACTTGATGGATTCTTTGTCGCCAGAGCGCGCTGTTTTTTGCACGCGATGCAAGCCTTTTTCAACGGCGGTTAAGTCGGCCAAGCACAACTCGGTTTGAATCACTTCAATGTCGGAGATAGGGTCAACGCGACCGGCCACGTGAATCACGTTGTCGTCTTCAAAGCAGCGCACCACATTGATGGTGGCGTCGGTTTCGCGAATGTGCGCCAAGAATTTGTTGCCCAAGCCTTCGCCAGTGCTGGCACCGGCCACCAAGCCCGCAATGTCCACAAACTCCACAATGGCGGGCACGATGCGCTCGGGGGTGATGATGGCCGCCAGCTCTTGCAAGCGTGGATCGGGCACTTCCACCACGCCGGTATTGGGCTCAATGGTGCAAAAAGGGTAGTTTTCAGCCGCAATGCCAGCTTTGGTCAAGGCGTTGAAAAGGGTGGACTTGCCCACGTTGGGCAGGCCCACAATGCCGCATTTGAGGCTCATGGAGGACTTTCTAGGATTCTTCGAACAATCCGTGATTTTAAAGGGTGTGCGTGGTCTAATTTCCAACCATGACCGAAGTCCGCTTTGAATGCACCTTGACACCCCCCTGCCCGCGTCTGCGAGTGGTGGCGATTGTCTTGGCCGCAGGCACCGCGTCCCGCATGGGGGGACGGCCTAAATGCCTTCTGAAGCGCGATGGCCAAGCCCTTTTACAACGCCTCCTAGACCGCCTAGAGGCGGCTGGCATTGACGAAACGGTGTTGGTGCTGGGTCACCACGCTGACGCTGTTGAGCGAGTTTTGGATTCGGTGCCAGTCAATGAAGTCCCCAAACGCATGACCGTGCACCGTGTCCTTAACCCACAGCCTGCCGATGGCCAAAACAGCTCATTGCACCTTGGTCTGGCCAAGGCCCAAACATTAAGTCCAGATTGGCTCATGGTGGCTTTAGCAGACCAACCACTGATTGACACCCAAGACCTCAAAGACTTGGTCGCAGCCGTGAAGCACAGTCCCGAAGGAACACAGATGTTGCAACCGCAAGTAGGTGTTTCTGGTCAAAAAGCCCTGCCTGGCAATCCTGTGATGCTGAGTCATCGGGCAATGACTGACTTGCTGCAAACTGCTCAGAAGCTTGAATCTGAGGGCAGCGTGGACCGCTCCAGCCTTCCGGGCGGTAAAGAGTGGCGTCAGCGACACCCAGAGCGGTGCCATCCATGGCCTACCACGAACATGCATTACCGCATCGACATGGACACGCCAGAAGACATGGCCAAATTAGAGGCTCAGTACGGCATTCAACTGGTCTGGGACGAGGGGCTTTGATCGCCTCCTACAATTCACACCATGACGCAGTCTTCCACCTCCTTTGACGTTTGCATTCGTGGCGCAGGCATTGTGGGCCGTAGCTTGGCTTTGCTGCTGGCCGCACAGCAATTGCGCGTGGCGTTGGTGCACAAAACTGGCGCTGACAAATCGAACACCGGTCACAGCGACGTACGGGCCTACTCCCTCAATTTAGCGTCCAAACAATTGCTCACCGACCTCCGCTGCTGGCCAGACAGCCCGGCATCCACGCCCATTTTGCAGATGCAAATTCAAGGCGATCAGGGCGGTGAGTTGCGCTTTGACGCAGCCCAGCAAGGCGTGGAGGCTTTGAACTGGATGGTCGATGTGCCCGTCCTCGAAGAAAAGTTAGCGCAAGCCGTGCGCTTTCAAACCTACATCGAAGAAATGTCAGAACCCGCCGCAGCACCTCTCACGGTCATTTGCGAAGGACGCGCCAGCCAAACGCGCGCCGAATTGGGTGTCGAATTTGAGGTCAAACACTACGCCCAGCACGCGCTGGCCTGTCGCATCAAAACCGAAGCGCCGCACCATCAGGTTGCCAAGCAATGGTTCCAAAATATTCAGGGTCCCGAAATTTTGGCATTTCTACCCATTGGTGGTGAGCACAGTCACGAATGGGCCATCGTTTGGTCGCTCCCACCAGAACGCGCACAAGTGCTTCTAAATACAGATGACGCAGAATTTTGTGCACAGCTTGAAAGTGCAAGTCATCAGTTTGCCGGACAAATTCAGCTCACCAGCGAGCGTGCCGTGTGGCCCCTGCAATTGGCCAGAGCTACACAATGGACAGGCCAAATTCAAAGTGCTAGCGCCACTCAAAAAGCGCAAGCCTTTGCACTGGCCGGCGATGCTGCACACGCCATACACCCCTTGGCTGGCCAAGGCTTGAATGTGGGCCTAGGCGATGCGCTTGAATTGAACCAAGTGATTCAAGCAAAGGAATTTTGGCGGCCACTGAGTGACCCCAAGTTGCTGCGTCGCTACGAACGTGCACGTCAAGCAGATGTCATGGCCATGGGCTTTGTGACAGACAGCCTCCAAACATTATTTGCCCATCCTGCAATGCCACTGCAAAAACTCCGCAACTGGGGCATGACAAGCTTCAATCAGTTGGGCCCATTGAAAAAATGGATGGCCTCACAAGCCATGAAATCGACAACCTGAATCCATGACACATTGGCCTCTTTCTTTAGGACACAGACCCATGCGCTTGCTACAAGCTTTTACCGCCACCTGCCTGCTCTTGGGGAGTGCTGCTGTGTGGCCTCAAGACGCCAACCTGAAAAAGACATTGGCAGATCGATTGCCATCTTTGCCCAAAATTGAAGAGATCAGCAAAACGCCCATGCCCGGTGTTTTTGAAATTCGTGTGCAGGGCAACGAAATTTTTTACAGCGATGCCAAAGGTGATTTTCTAATTCAGGGCGCCTTGATTGATACCAAACAAAAGCGCAACCTGACCGAAGAACGCAACGACAAACTGTCAGCCATCCCCTTTGACAGCCTGCCCCTCAAGTACGCTTTTACGCAAGTTAAAGGCAACGGCAAACGCAAACTGGTGGTGTTTGCAGATCCCAATTGCGGCTATTGCAAACGCTTTGAACGCGATCTGCAAAAAATTGACAACATTACCATTTATCACTTGATGTACCCCGTGCTGGGTGAAGACTCCAAAGTCAAGTCACGCAACATTGCCTGCGCCAAAGACCGCGCCAAAACTTGGAACGACTGGATGCTGCAAAACATTGCACCGCCTGCTGTGGCTTGCGATACACACAACATTGACAACATTGTAGAGTTTGGCAAAAAGAACCGCATCAATGGCACGCCCACCTTGTTTTTTGCAGATGGTGCTAGGGTGCCAGGTGCCATTGAATCCGCACAAATTGAAACCTTGTTGAACGCAGTCAAGCCATGAATGCACATGCTGATCAAACTCGCAAGCACGTCAAACGATTGGCCTATGCCGGCCTGCTCCCCTTTGTGGGCATGGCCATTTTGATGTGGCTAATTGATGCCGACTTGCATCCTTTTGTAACTTTGGCCTTGGCAGGCTACGGCGCCACCATCGTGTCATTTCTGGGTGGCATTCATTGGGGCATTGGCTTTCGCAATGTAACGCGCATGCACAATGCGCCATTGTTTAATTTTGGTTGGGGCGTGGTGCCATCTTTACTGGCTTGGGTTGCCATCACCATGCCTGCCTATGCGGGCCTGCCTTTGTTGGCCTTGATTTTGATCATTTGCTACACCGTCGATCGCAAAGCCTATGTTGAAGCGGGCTTGCAAGAGTGGCTGCCCATGCGACTTCACCTGACTGTTGTTGCAACACTGAGTTGCTTGCTTGGCGCTGCCGCTACATGATAGAAAAACAATGACTGCCATTCACTACACCCTCGACGCAAGTCAAACCCACAGTCATCTGTTTCAAATTTCTTTGCAAATTGACAATCCCGATGCAGGCCAAGTCGTGTCTTTGCCTGTATGGATTCCTGGCAGTTATTTGGTGCGCGAGTTTTCTAAGAATTTGCAAAATCTCAAAGCCAAACAAGCTGGCAAAGCAGTGGCAGTTTTTCAAGATCACAAAAGCCAGTGGCACATCGATTGCAAAAATACCTCGCCACTGGTGTTGACCTACGAGGTCTATGCATTTGACAATTCCGTGCGCACGGCGTGGTTAGACACACAACGCGGGTTTTTCAATGGCACCAGCGTTTGTTTAAGAGTGCACGGTCAGGAAGACAACCCTCATGCCCTGACGCTCAAGGCCATCAAGGGCTCTACATGGTCAGTGGCCACCGGCTTGCAAGTCATTAAGGTTAACAAGCAAGGCTTTGGTGAGTACCTAGCGGCACACTACGACGAGTTGGTCGATTGCCCGTTTGAATTGGGCAACTTTTGGCGTGGTCAATTTACAGCCTGCGGCATTCCGCATGAGTTTGTGGTGGCGGGTGCCATGGCGTCTTTTGATGGCGCTCGCTTGATTGCCGACACACAAAAAATTTGCGAAACTGAAATCAAGTTTTGGCATGAGAAAAAGCCAGCCGCCAACGCACCTTACAAACGCTACGTCTTCATGCTCAATGCCGTTGAAGACGGGTATGGCGGCTTAGAGCATCGCAACTCAACGGCACTCATTTGCAACCGACGAGATTTGCCTGCCTTGGACATGAAAAAAATGTCTGAAGGGTATGTAACTTTATTAGGCCTGATCAGTCACGAGTACTTCCACACTTGGAATGTCAAACAACTGCGCCCCGCTGAATTCAAACGCTACGACTACACCCAAGAAAACTACACCGAGCTGCTGTGGTTCTTTGAAGGCTTCACCAGCTATTACGACGATCTTCTTCTGCGACGTGCCAAGTTAATTGACGATGCGCAATATTTCAAATTGCTCAACAAAACCATCAACCTGGTTTTACAAGCCCCTGGCCGTCAAGTGCAAAGTGTGGCGCAGGCCAGTTTTGACGCTTGGGTGAAGTACTACCGTCAAGACGAGAACACGCCAAACGCCACCATCAGCTACTACACCAAGGGCGCACTGGTGGCCCTGTGCATTGACCTGACAATGCGCTCAGAGGGCACCTCTAACTTGGACCAAGTGATGCGTGGTTTATGGGCTCGCTGCAAAGGCGGGCCTTTGAGTGAAGTCGATTTATTGGCCGAACTTGAAGCCCAAACTGGCAGAAGTTGGAAGAAAGAACTCAAAGCGTGGGTGCACAGCACGCAAGACTTGCCACTCAAAACTTTGTTGTCCTCGCACGGCGTGGTTGTGCATGAAGACCCGCCCCAAATGGCGCAGCGACTGGGGCTGCGAGTGGCAGAAACACAAGGCGTGGTTCAAATCAAAGCGGTTTTACGCGGCGGTGCCGCAGAAAAAGCTGGCATGGCCGCAGGCGATGAGTGGTGGGCTGTGGCCAGCCCCAAAGCCAAGTCGCAAACTTGGCGCTTGAAAAAATTAGAAGACCTGCCACTGCTTTTAGGCAACGAGAAAAAAGTCGTGGCCACCATCACGCGCGACCAAAAAGTATTTGCACTGCCTTTGACATTGCCCACAGATGTTCACACTTGGCGCTTAAGCCATACAAGCAATGCGCACAGCGCCCGTAGCAGCGCTTGGCTAAACGGCGCTTAAGGATTTAAAGGCTAAAAAGATTTACTTGCCGCGCAGGTCGAGCACGCGCTTGGCCTTGCCTTGGCTGCGCTCCACACCCCCTTCTGCACGCAAGTCAATCTCTACGCTGGAGCCAATGTAAACCTTGATTTCGTGCTGCAACATTTTGGCTGCGGCGCGGGCTTCCGCGCTGTCGGGCGGCATACCAGGGCGCGTTTCGACTGCCACCTTGAGGTTGTCCATTGGACCTTCGCGCGTCAAGACACACTGGTAGTGCTGGGCCAACTCGGGGCGCTTCAAAATGAGTTCTTCAATTTGTGAAGGAAACACATTGACGCCGCGAATGATCATCATGTCATCGCTGCGGCCAGTTATTTTTTCCATGCGGCGCATGGTTCGTGCGGTACCCGGCAACAAGCGTGTGAGGTCACGGGTGCGATAACGAATAATGGGCAACGCCTCTTTGGTCAAACTGGTGAACACCAACTCTCCCATCTCGCCATCGGCCACGGGCTCACCTGTTTCAGGATTGATAATTTCGGGGAAGAAATGATCTTCCCAGATGGTGGGGCCGTCTTTGGTTTCGATGCACTCACTGGCCACGCCAGGGCCCATCACTTCGGACAATCCATAAATATCAACCGCATCGATGCCCATGCGTTTTTCAATGGCGGCGCGCATGTCATTGGTCCATGGCTCTGCGCCAAAAATACCAATGCGCAATGAGCTGCTGCGCGGATCAATGCCTTGGCGCTCAAACTCATCGGCAATGGCCAGCATGTAGCTAGGCGTGACCATGATGATCTCGGGTTTGAAGTCTTGAATCAGTTGCACTTGGCGCTCGGTTTGGCCGCCACCAAATGGCACCACGGTAAGGCCTAACTTTTCGGCACCGTAATGGGCGCCCAAGCCCCCCGTAAACAAGCCGTAGCCATAGCTCACATGCACCATGTCACCCGGCTTGGCGCCACCTGCACGAATGCTTCGTGCAACCACTGTAGCCCATGTGTCGATGTCGCGCTGTGTGTAGCCCACCACGGTTGGTTTGCCTGTGGTACCGCTCGAGGCATGAATGCGTGAGCAGCCAGAGCGAGGTACGGCAAACATGCCGTATGGATAGCTGTCGCGCAAATCGGCTTTGGTGGTGAAAGGGAACTTGGCCAAGTCGGCCAAAGATTTGCAATCACTGGGATGCACACCCGCCTTGTCAAACTTGGTTTTGTAAACCGGCGAGTTGTCGTAAGCATGTTGCAGCGTGGCTTTGAGTCGCTTGAGTTGCAAAGCGCGCAGTTCATCAATGCTGGCTTTTTCGATTGGCTCTAGGGGCAATGGGGAGGCTTTGCTCATTTCTAAATCTCCAACTTGTCCAATTTATTCAGGAATGACAGTGCCAGGAATCTGCGCACTTTTACCGCGGAACATGGCAATGACTTCACCTTTTTGGTTGGTCACCTTCATGTCGTAAATGCCGTGACGGCCACTCAGTGTTTGTTCTTGTCCTACGCAAGTGAGCACATCGCCCAGTTGGCCTGACTTTAAAAATTCAATGCTGCAACCTGCCGCCACCGCCACCTTGTTGTAGCTGTTGCAGGCAAAGGCAAACGTGGAATCGGCCAAGGTGAAAATAAAACCACCATGGCAAATTTTGTGGCCATTCAAATGCAACTCTTTGACTTCCATGCGAATGACCGCACGGCCAGGTTCGCACGACAAGAGCTCCATGCCCATGGTGTCTTTGGTGGCGATATCGACTGCAAACATTGAATCGCCCACTTGCTTGGCCAAATCGATGGCCGCTTGAGAGTGAACTGAGTTGGAATTTGAAGGTGTATTCATGGGCATCCGAATGTTCATTCGCCTTTGAATTGGGCAGGGCGTTTTTCTAAAAAGGCTTTGACGCCTTCAAAATAATCGTGCGTTTGACCCAGCGCAGATTGCGCATCGCGCTCTTGGTCAAGCTGCTCTGACAAGCTGCGGGTGTGTGCGCCCATCATGAGCTTGCGCGTGGCCACCAAAGCCTTGGTGGGCATCACCGCCAACCTCTCGGCCATGGCCACGGCAGCGGCCAGTGCATCGTCAGCCACATCCCAAATCACACCCCACTCTTTGGCTTGTTGCGCACTCAGTTTGTCGCCGGTCATGGCCAAAGCAAGAGCGCGGGGCATGCCCAAACGTTCGACCAACAACCAGCTGCTGCCTGCATCGGGGATGAGACCAATTTTGCTGAAGGCCTGAATGAAACTGGCATTGGGTGATGCGATGACAATATCGCAGGCCATCGCAATGGAAGCGCCTGCGCCTGCGGCCACGCCATTCACGGCTGCAATGATGGGCATGCGCAGCGATTGAATTCGGCGCGTGCTGGGATTGAATGCTTGGTCAATGATGGGACCAGGATCGGCCCGCTTCACCATGTCAGGACCGGGTGTGAAATCGAACTCGGACAAATCGGCACCGGCGCAAAATCCGCGGCCTGCCCCAGTTAGCACCACAGCGCGAATTTCTGAATCGGCTTCGGCTTGATCGAACGCAGTCCATAGGTCGTGGTGCATTTGCCGCGTGAAACTGTTCAGTGCCTGAGGACGGTTAAGCGTGACCATGGCCACAGCACCGCGTTTTTCAAAAGTCACTGACAAAGTGCCCGCCAAGTTTTGGTCTTGGGTCATGATTGAAGCCCTGCTCATGCGCTAAAAATAGAAAATGTAACATTAACCGACCGATCGGTTGGTTAATGTTTTCCCTTGAATTAAAGCCTATTTTCATCCCGTTATAGTCAGGGGTAACGAAATTCAACCCCAGACTGGAGAACTGTTTTGGCATACGAAAACATTGAAGTACGCACCGAAGGCGGCAAAGTAGGCATCATCACCCTGAATCGCCCCAAGGCTCTGAATGCCCTGAATGGCCCCCTCATGGACGAATTGGGCGCTGCATTGAAGGCCTTTGACGCTGACGAAGCCATCGGTTGCATCATCGTGACAGGTAGCGAAAAAGCATTTGCGGCAGGCGCCGACATTTCAGCCATGGCCAAGCACAACTTCAACGATGTCTACAAGCAAGACTTCATCACGCGCAACTGGGAAACCATTCGCAGCATTCGCAAACCCGTCATTGCAGCCGTCAGCGGCTTTGCATTGGGTGGCGGTTGTGAGCTGGCCATGATGTGCGACTTCATCATTGCTGCAGAAAACGCCAAGTTTGGCCAACCTGAAATTAAACTGGGCATCATTCCCGGCGCAGGCGGTACTCAGCGTTTACCACGCGCCGTTGGCAAATCTAAAGCCATGGACTTGGTGCTTACCGGCCGCATGATGGACGCCACCGAAGCCGAACGCGCCGGTTTGGTCAGCCGCGTGGTCCCCACCGACAAATTGATGGAAGAAACATTGGGCGCCGCCCTGCTGATTTGCAGCATGGGACAGTTGGCTGTGATGGCAGCCAAAGAAAGCGTAAACCGTGCGTTTGAAAGCGGCCTGACAGACGGCGTGATGTTTGAACGCCGTTTGTTCCACGCCATGTTTGCAACCGATGATCAGAAAGAAGGCATGGACGCGTTTTTGAACAAGCGCCCCGCCAACTTCGCACACCGCTGATCAGAGCCCCCCTTTTGCAACACGCACTGACCACAGCGCCCATCGTTCCAACGATCTGGCGTTTGGCCTTGCCCAACGGCTTGGCCATGACTGCTGCCGCATTGGTCAGCATTGCCGAAACTTGGTACGTGGGTCAATTGGGCATCATGTCCTTGGCCGGCATGGCCTTGGTCTTCCCATTGGTCATGTTGCAACAAATGTTGTCTGCAGGCTCTATGGGGGGTGGCATCGCGTCGGCCATCAGCCGCGCCTTAGGGTCAGGCAACTCGGCAAAGGCCAATGCCTTGGTGCTCCATGCAGCGCTCATTGCTTTGGGGATCGGGCTCTTTTTCACCTTGTTATTCAGCCTCTTTGGTCCTTCCATCTTTTCTGCATTGGGCGGCAAAGATGAAGCACTTGAGCAATGCTTGCTGTATGCACGTGTTGTGTTTGCTGGCGCCGTCTGCATTTGGTTGACCAATTCGTTGGCCGCTGTCATTCGTGGTTCTGGCAACATGCGCACGCCTTCTAAATGCTTGCTCTTCACTTGTTTGGCGCAAGTGATATTGAGCGCAATTTTTGGCCTGGGTCTTGGGCCAATTCCCAGTTTTGGCATGGCCGGTATAGCCGCCGGTGTCTTGATTTCATCTACCGGCAGTGCACTTTACTTTCTTTGGTTTCTGCGCTCAAAAAACAGCACACTCCGATTGAGCTTTAGCAGCCCACTGTCCAAAGAATTGTTTCTGGACATTCTCAAAGTAGGCGGCATCTCCAGCATTTCCTCAGTACTCACCGTGGCCACCATTCTGATCGTGACACGATTAATTTCAAACTTTGGCCCTGAAGCCTTGGCAGGCTACGGCATCGGCACCCGCTTGGAATTTTTGTTGGTTCCCATGACCTTCGCATTTGGCGTGGCGTGCCTGCCAATGGTGGGCATGGCGCTGGGTGCCAACATGGTGGAGCGCGCCAAAAAGGTGGCATGGATGGGGGCCCTGATGTCTGCTGCCTTGGTAGGCTCTATTGGTTTGGTGGTAATGGTGTGGCCAGGTTTATGGGCCAACTTGTTCAGCAGCAACCCCATGGTATTGGCCAGCGCCAGCCAATATTTTTGGGTGGTGGGACCTTGCTATGGGTTCTTTGCATTGGGCTTGTGCCTGTACTTTGCATCACAAGGTGCTGGCAAATTGTGGGGGCCTGTCATGGCGGGCACCTTCCGATTGGTGCTGGTTTCTGCGGGTGGCGTTTGGCTGTCCCAGAACAATGGCTCAGCAGAGCAGATGTTCATGGTGATCGCCATTGGCATGGTGTGCTATGGCGTCCTCACAGCACTTGCCGTTTGGAAAACCAACTGGGCGCGATAAACATTCAAGAGCTAATCGCAACCCAGTTGTATTGGCCCTTACGCCGATTGAATTTTGAAAATAGGACGCCGTGCTCCTACTTCCAAACCTTTGATGTTTTTCAAAGACTGCGCGCGCCAAGGCATCAACTCTTCGCGTTGCTTCGCATCTAGCCATCCCAACTGATCCAAGGCTTCAATGGTGGCGGCAAACAAAGCGGGCTTGTTGCCATCGGCAATTTTCAAAGCCAAGGCTTGACCGCGCGAACGACTGCCAATCACTTGAACCCCATCTGCGCCAACCTTGCTGACCCAGTCGCCACGACCCACTCGCATCAAGTCGGCATCACTGCGGCCCGTACCTGACACCAACTCAGGATGTGCCGTCATGGCCTCGCCTAACAACTTCAAGCTTGCGCCATACATAGCATCGGACTCTGGTTGTGCGAGGCGTGCATAACTGCGCGCCAAACTGGACAAAGGCACCGCAAAGTTGGGGGCTGAACAACCGTCAATGCCCCAGCCCATGTCTTCTGACGCGACGCCAGTGACATCGGCCACTGCTCTTCGCACGGCCTGCTGCAAGGGGTGTTCTAGTTCGGTGTAGGTTTCTTTGGGTAAGCCGTGCAAGGAGCAATAGGCCAAAAAGCCACTGTGCTTGCCACTGCAATTGTGATGGCGCTCGTCCACTACAAAACCATCGGGCAAGGGTTGGTCGTTGAAGCTAAACCGATATGGCACGTGACAACCGCAGCGCAACTGCTGATAAGTGTTGTCACTCTTTTTCAAAATAGATGTAGCCTGCTCAACGTGCATGTCCTCGCCGTTGTGACTGGCACACATGAGCGCCAATTCTTGAGACGTCAGCCCTAGTTGCTTTGCGCCACCGCTTTGAATCAAAGGCAGCGCTTGGAGTGCTTTTAAAGTAGACCGGGTAAAACACAACCAATGGGGGTTGCCCACCTGAGCAAGGACACGGCCCTGCGTGTCGGTCACAGCCAAAGCACCCAAGTGCAAGCATTCTGAAATGCCGTTGCGGGTGAGTTCAATCATGGGTGAGAAATTCATAGGACCTCGGTTGTTTGATCTTGTTTAATCTTTAACGCATCGAAATCCGACATAGCCAACGCGCGTATCGCGGGGCTTGGTGGCCACATCAGATTCTTTTTGACGATCGGCGTCGTACCACCACGACGCACTGCGTGTGATTTTTTCTGACGCATTGCCTGTATCGACCCACTCCCAAGCATTGCCACCCATTTCGTGCAGACCGTTGACACCAGGCGGAGTCGTTTTGACCAAGACATGGCCTACCCCTCGGGTGAGTGCACCTTGAGGGGCGCGCCCTGGGTAATCACCACAGCCATTCAGGCAATGACTTTGTTTGGCACTTGCGCCATTAGGAAATGGGTAACGTTGGCCCTTCACAAATCCAGCGGGTGGGTTGTCACGTTGCTCAAGATAGGCAGCCTTGACCCATTCGGCATCGGTAGGCAACCTTTTACCCTGAAACTTGCATATTTGTTGCGCTTCGTCAAACGTCAATTGCACTGCAGGTTCAAGATCGTGTGCCAACTTGCCAAAAGGTGCACGCCAATTCCAACCCTTTTTTTGAGTCCAACCCGACTCATAAATAAAACCGAAACCCTCTTTTTCAGCAACACTGACAAAGCCTGTTTGATTGGCAAAACGCTTAACTTGGGCCACATTGACCTCATGCAAGTCCCACCACAAGCCGTGCACACGAACTTGCGTTTCGAAGTCTTTGGACGTTGCTTGAGTTTGAGTTTGGGCCAGTCCTGTTTGGGTCAAGCCAAACAAGAGCAAGCAACTTGTAATCAATTGAGCAAAGATGTGTGACATAGAAGTTGACTGAAGATACATCAATGAAAAATCAAGGGGCCATTATTTTTTCAAAGCATCGCGCTCTTTTTCGTAACGGTCGTATGTGGGCAATGCTGCAGGCGTTTGCGTAGTGCCGGTGGTCTTGGTTTTGTCGGCTCCTCGAATGCCTTCATACACAGAGGCAGACGAAATATAAGCGCACCCCTGAAAGACGGACATTCCCAAAAGCATCAAAAGTGACGCAGCCATTCGAAATTGCATTGTTTGAACGCTCGTTAAAGTTTGTATGAATTTAACCCAAATGCTTAAATTGATTTAAGCCACCTCACTTTACAAGGCAATCAGTTGGCACGCAAACCTTTGGTCACGGCACAAGAGCTTGAAGCACTGCTTTCTAAGCCGATGGCAGACACCCACGTTGTTGACCCTTACTTCCCTCTTCGCCTTGCCATTCTGACTTTTTTTTCAGCCATTTGGTTTTTACGCCTCACGCTCTTCACAAGCGAAGTGGCAAATGACTTGTTCTCGAACCCTGCCATTCGGGATTACATGATGCCAGCCCTTTATTTCAGAGCTTGGATTCTGTTCATTTTTATTTCAGTGGGCGTCTGGTCGTATAAGAATGGCAAATACCCCGCCATTCTTTTTGGGTTGCTGTTTGTGGCCAGTCTGTTCAATTTGATGTTCGATGTCACCATTTTTTATGCCGAAAAATTGGCCGAACAAGACTTTCGAATTACCTTGGTCATCATGGGCCGTCTGCTGATTACTTACATTCTTTACATTTCTATGCGCCGAGCTCATCGAATTCCTGTAGGCCGCGACAAGTGGAATGTTTTTTTACCCTTCAAGAAGTAAACCGAAGCGCTAGTCCAAACGTTACAGACTTAACCTCTGGAGACAGACATGAAAAAACTCATCGCCCTCATCCTCATGACCTTAAGCGTGTCGGCCATGGCCCAGCATGGTGGCCATCGCCACGGCCACCCTAACTCGCATTTCAATCACCACTTTAAAGGCCATTCAAATGTCCATTCACAGGGCCATTGGGTCCGTGGCTATGGCAGTGGTTGGGGCTGGGGAGTGCCAGCTGTCATTGGGGGCTTGTTGGTTTACGAAGCAGTCAAACAACCTGTGTATGTGCAACCCCAAACGGTCATCGTTCAACAAGAACCTGTGTTCACAACGCAATCCAACCCCACTTGCACCGCTTGGACCGAAGTGCACAGTTCCGACGGCACCATCACGCGTACTCGTACTTGCAGTCAATAAGACCAAGCCCTTAGGCCTCTGGATCTGGCTGTTTAAACTGAACGATGTTGCCTTCGGGGTCCCAGCCGTCCAAAACAATCATGCCTCTAAAGCGCCATGCTTGTTTCAAGGGTTTCAAGTAACCGCCCGTTTGTTTCACGGCAGCACGCACCCGCGCCAAATCGTCCACCACAAAGGCAGGCTTTAGCGCACTTTCCTCTCTAGGCTCGGGAGGCGACGCAATTTCGATGCTGTCGGCATATCTTTTTGAAATAGCGTGAATCACCACTTCTTGGCCATCGCCCACCAACAAGTCGTGTGATTTCTCGGACTCTTGAACGTTTAAGTTGAGGGTTTGTTGATAAAAAGCCGATACTTTTTCTTTGGACTTGGCAAAAATCACCAGCCCCTGCAGTCGTGAACGAATGGCGTCTGTCATGTCATCAAGAGTTCATTGATAATGTTGTTCAAAGTTTTGCAAAGAATATCACTCCTACACTTTAAAAGCCAAGGCGAACATCATGCGCATTCCCGACTGGACCCCTGAACAACTGCCGCAACCCCAAGCCTTGGTGGATGCCATTTTGGCCCGTCGGGGTGGCGCGCTTTTGAACCTCGACAAAGCGCTGCTCTGGAGCGAACCCGTTGCCGCAGGTTGGAATGTTTACATGCGCAATGTTCGAACTGGCTTGTCCACTTCTCGCCAACTTTGCGAGTTGGGCATTTGCACGGTGGCATTGCTAACAGGTGCGCACTACGAATATCACCATCACGCGCCAGACTTTCTGAAAGCTGGCGGCACGCAGGCCGAACTGGATGCATTGCAACGCGCTGTCAAGGCCAACCCCGCAGACGGCGTGAGTGATCAGTCTTTGGATGAAATGTCGCAGTGGGTGGTGCAATATGCCGCGCAAATGACACAGCGCGTTAAGGTAGAAGATGCGCTGTTCAAGCAATTGCAGTCGCGCTTAAGCAATACTGAAATTGTAGAGTTGACCACCGCCATTGCGGCCTACAACATGGTGGCTCGCTTGTTGGTGGCGCTCCAAATTACGCCAGAAGAATAAGCAGCTCAGTCTGACTTGATGCCATTGTCGCGAACCACTTTGGCCCAAACGTCAATTTGCTTGTCGATGAAGGTTTTGGCTTTGTCGACACTGCCACCCGAAATCTCAATGCCCTGAGCACTCAACTTGTTGGCTATTTCGGGGTTTTGCAAAACCTTGTTCAGCTCTTCGTTCATGCGCTTAACAACGTCTGGTGGTGTTTTTGCAGACGCCAACACTGCCCACCAAGCAGGCGCTTCAAATCCAGGAAAGCCTGCTTCGGCAATGGTTGGCACATCTGGAAACTCTGCCACACGCTTGGAAGAGGTCACGGCCAAGGGGCGAATGCGCTTGTTGTCAATGTGTGGTTTGCTTAAGAAGACTGTGCCCATGGCCAAGGGCACATGGCCAGCTACCGCATCGGTCATGAGGGGACCACCGCCTTTGTAGGGAATGTGGTTGAACTCTAAGCCAGCGTTCTTGCCGAGCAAAGCCATGGCCAAGTGGCCTAAGCTGCCATTGCCAATGGAGCCAAATGACACATTCTTTTTGGCTTTGGCTGCAGCCACTACATCGGCAAAAGTTTTGTACTCATTGCCCACATTGGAAGTGAGCACCATGGCGGAGGTACCCACCAACACCAAAGGCACGATGTCCTTTTTGCTGTCGTAAGGCATGTTGGGATTCAGGCTTTGGTTGACACCGTGCGTGTCAAACACCACAGCAAAGGTGTAGCCATCTGCAGGGGCTGACAGCATGCTCGAAGTGCCAATGACGCCGGATGCTCCACCCTTGTTTTCAACAATGACGCTTTGTCCGAGTTGCTGCGACAACACAGGTGCAATGATTCGCGCTACCTGGTCGACGGAACCTCCAGGCGGAAAAACAGCCACCAACTTGATGGGCTGTTTAGTGGGCCAAGCCTGCGCAAAAACCAATGTAGGAAGCAAGCTTGCCAAGAGCAAGCATCGCTTGAAACTTTTTGTACAAATTGAGAATGAAGCCATGGTGAAATTCCTTTGCCGTCATCCTAGTGCGTCTGGTACGTCCTTTGACGCGTGTTAACCCTAGTTGTCGCAATCAAACTCAGTGCTTGTGCTCCATCTTGGCATTCATGGCTCTGACTGGTACTTGGAGTTCTACTTGTGACTTTACGCCTTTTGCATTCTCAAAGGTCAAGGTGATTGGCACAGTGGCTTTGTCGGCCAAGGGTGCTTTCAGGTCCATCAACATGACGTGATAGCCGCCCGGCTTGAGTTCAACGGCGCCGCCTGCGGGCACATTCAAACTAGGAACAGCCGACATTTTCATGATGTCTTTTTCCATCTTCATTTCATGAATTTCAGAAATACCTGCAGCAGGACTGCTGACGCCAGTCAGCTTGGCGCCGTCTTTAGAAGTGATTTTCATGAATGCACCTGTAGCCTTTTGGCCCTGCACGGTAGCGCGAATCCATGGATCTGCAACGGTGACTGCTTGCGCCAAGGCGGATACAGAAAAAACGGTTGAGAACACGAAAGAACTGATTTTGATGAAAGACATGCGGATTCCTTGATTTACGAGATTGAATGAATTTTGACTGCGAAATAAATATTCTGCAAACACGGCGCTTAGTTGGTGTTCAATTGCGACTTACGCCACACCATCCAAGCTTCTATCGCTGCAACGGGCACGGCAGACATTGCCAAAACTGGCATGGCAAGCAGCATCACTGCACCGCCTAACCAAGCCCAGACGCTGACACTGCGCCAAGCACCTGGCAACAGAACCGGCCAAATAGCCGTGCCAGATTTACGTCGTTTGAAAAACATCACCCAGCCCGAAACCAGTGAAAACAGAATGCCAGCGCCAAACACAAACAAAAGCACTTGGTTCCAAATACCAAATTCTCCGCGGTGAAATGGAATGCCGATTGCAGTTGCTTTGCCAAACGCGGTTTGATCTGACCAGCCGGTGTAAAAAAGTTTTTCTCCCGAATAAGCATCGAGCAAAATATCAAAGCGCTTGGTAGGATCACCTCGGTCAATTTGATTGGCTCGCCAAACACCCTCAGGGCCTTTGGGTGCCATGATCATCATTGCAACTTCGGGAGTCTGGCGTCTCACAACAGCAACGGCTTGCTCCCAAGACAAGACCTTTGCACCCACAGTTGGGTTTGAATTGAATCTGGCTGGAATGCGGGGAGGCGTTTGTCCAGTTGCATCACGCGCCCATTTGATCTGGCTGCCTGCGTTTTGACTCCAGGTCAGTCCAGTGGCCAAAATCACAAAGGTGATCAGGCCAAGCGCCACACCAATGAACGAATGCCATTGCCGCCACGCAATGCGTCCCTTGGCGTCTTTTTGGGGCAAACCAGATTGACCTGCCACAGGCCACCACAAGAAAACACCCGTCACCAACATGACCATGGTCCAACTGGCAGCCAACTCGATCATCCAACGCCAACTGTCACCTTGCAGCAAGCTGGAATGCAGCTTGCGTGCCCAAGTGGCGAATCTGTCGGACTCTTTCAGTTGGCCAATAACCTCTGCTGTGTAGGGATTGACATACACCACCTCGGCTCTGGAAGGAATCCCAAAGTTAGGACGCAAGAACTGAGGTTTGCCTTCAGTTTTATTGGCCCCTGCGCTTGCACCAGGAACAGGACCAGCACCATGGCCAGAATGACCACCCCCTTTGGCTTTCTCTTGCATGGGTGCAGTAAACGCAACACGCACGCTGTCGTCTTTTTCAAACGCAGGTATGACTGAATGCATAGACCAGCCTTCTGGCATCACCTTGATGGCAGCAGCAACGGCATCGTCTAAGGGACGGACCTGCTCTTGAGGCACAACGGTATCTAAATGGCCGTGCAAATAGCGCTCAATTTGTGGTGTGAACACATAGAGCAGTCCCGTTAGGCAGGCCACCAGTACAAACGGACTGGCAATCAGTGCTGACCAAAAGTGGACGCGCCACAGCAAACTTCTGCGGCGAGCGGATAAAGGCGCAAAGGTGTTGGTCATGGGGTTCGTTCAGTTCAATTAGAGAAACGACTGGGTCACGCCCACCATCACACTGCGCGGTGCGCCGGGTGAATAGGTGTTTTGCGTGTTGGGATTGAAAGCGCCACCTTTGAATGAACTAGATGCACTGTCTGCATAACGCTCATCCGTCAGGTTGCGGACTTGACCCCAAACTTCTAAGCCACCTTGTAATTTATGGCTGGCTGTTAAGTTCAACAAGGTATGCCCTTCGTAGCGAACAGTGTTCAGATTGTTCATCCAATAGCGGCCTTGTTTGACCACGCCCAATGCGATGCGTGAATCGGGTGTGAAGTTCCAACCCACTTGTGCGTTGATCGTGTGTGCAGGCGCTTGTGGCATGAACTTGCCTGAATAATCTTCTATTGCACCTGCTTTGGCACTGACCAAATAATTGACAAACTCGTGCTTGGCCCAAGTTGCGCCCAAGCGCCAGTCCCACTGCGCCAGCTGTTGTGAAAGTGACAATTCAATGCCGCGGCTGCGTGTCTTGCCGGCGTTCTTATTGAAGCTGTCGCCCACTTCTGAGGTGTAAGACACGATGGTGTCTTGACCTTCAAGTTGATACAAGGCTGAGTCGAGGCGAATGTTATTGGCCAACAAGGCGCGCCAGCCAATTTCTTGGTTGTTGTAGACCGATGGTTTCAAATCGGGAATGGCTGTTTTGCCATAAAGTTGGCTCACCTCAGGGGGCGTAAAGCCTTGACTCAAGTTGGCATACACGCTTTGCGCATTCGAGAGTGCATAGGTTGCGCCGAGCTTGGGGCTGACACGCGAGAAGCTGCGAGTTTCATTGGGCGCACCGTAGTTGGCACTGGGTACCAAATGATTGACGAAATCGTAGGTGATGGTGTCATAACGACCACCAACAACCATTCTAAAGTCTTTGGCAGGCGTGAACTCTAACTGCGCAAAGAGCGCATCGTTCGCAATACCGGCGCCGTAGTCTCTGACACCTGAAGGGCTGGCAGCATTGTTCAGTGAATAGGATTTGTAAACACCAGAAACCGCATCACGGGTGACTTTCAAATTGTCAGATACATAGTCGTTTTGGCTTCTGTCGATGTAGACACCTGTCACCAAACGTGCACTGGCCCAATCTAAGCCTTGAACGTGCTTCACATCAATGCCCAAAGACTCAACGTGGTTGTTGTTGATGGTGCCTCGGCAAGTGGCACCCGAACAGCCACTGATGGTGTAGGCAGGCAATTGACCATGGTCATTGTTGCGTGCAAAAAATGTGACGGTGGTAACACCCTTGCGTGTTGTTTCGCCTTCCCAAGCCACGTTAGCGCGAGTTGTTTTGTCTTTGCGCCATGTAAATGTATTGATGCTTTTGCCAGGGTTGGTACGGTAGTCATTTTCAAAAAGACTGCCCGCCGTATCTGTGTCCAAATTGGTATGAACCAAAGAAGCTCGCAACCAACTGGTGGCACTGAGTTCGTAATCACTGCGGAGTGTGAACGAGTCTTTCTTGCCACCACTGTACTGTTGCCAATTGGTGTGATCACGCTCTGACGTGTAGTGAGAGAAGCGCAGACCGAGGTTGCCCCAGGTATTGCTGGCACCCGTGTCAAAACGATAGAAACCATCGGTATGGTCTTGACGGAATCCGAAGTAGCCCGTTGGTGTGCGCGAAGGCTTTTGCGTCAAGAAATTGACAGCGCCGCCAACAGCGTTGCTACCGTACAAAGAAGATGCAGCGCCTTTCACCACTTCAACGGCACTTGAACCATTCATATTGGTTTCGTTCAAACTGTTGTGGTTGAAAACACCTAAAGGGCGAATTGGAATGCCGTCTTCTAAGTACTGATAAACAGCGTTGGTGCTGATGGGTTGGCGAATGGCCATGCTGTGCTGTTCGTTACCCAAATCGTTCCAGAACACACCAGGAATGCGGTTGATCATCTCACCGACCGATTTGACTTTGTCCTGATCCCACTGACTGCGATTTACAGAACCAATAGAAACGGGAGTTTCAGAAAGCTTAGTTTCTGTACGAGAGCCAGACACAACCACGGTATCTGATTGTGCAAATGTTGAAGCGCTAGAGAAAAATGCCAACAAGGCAACACTGACGGAATTAAGGGTCAATAATTTGTTCATGATTGATGCAACTCATACGCTGATTGAGTCAAAACTGACCCAAAAAATGCGCGTTAAAAGGAGAAAAACTAGCAAGTGCTAAGTGCACCAGCCAGACAAGGTTCAATCAGAGGAAAGAAGGTGGGCCACGCGAAGGAAGCGGCGGCGCAGTAAGAGATGCGATGTGCGCCGCTGTAATTGGGCGCAGCGCATGCGATAGCGACGAAATATTCTCTAAATACGCCTGGGGCGCCGATGGTGGTGCAGTGATGGCAACACACAGAGGACAATCTAAGTTGGCTGAAGCTTTGAAGTCTGAATTGCCATCGGAATCAACCAACTTCATACTGCCACCTGATGTACAAACCATTTGCATATTGCCAGGGTTGACGATGGTGGAAGCAATTGCAGATCCTAGGAACAAAGCAAACCACACCAGCACGAGGCGGGTGATGAATTTGGCATTGCGCAGGGATTGCATGATTGGGATTATGCCAAATGTTGACTCTTTGCATCATTTAATTCAAAGGTATTCATTTGAAAAAACAAAGACAAAAGAAATAGCGGTGCTACGATGGAAATTGCTTCATAAAACATCGAGGTCATGATGTTGCGCGTTTTTCAGCTTGTTATCACTCTGGTCCTATTCTTTTCTTCTGCACATGGCGCTGAAGTGACGGTTGCAGTGGCTGCAAACTTTGCAGCACCTATGCAAAAAATCGCACCGCTGTTCGAAAAGGACACAGGACACAAAGCAGTCGTGTCTTTGGGGTCTACAGGTGGTTTCTACGCCCAAATTAAAAATGGCGGCCCCTTCCATGTTTTCTTATCTGCAGACGAAGAAACGCCTCTCAAACTAGAAAAGGAAAAACTGGCAGTTAGCGGCACACGATTTACTTACGCTACAGGAAAACTAGTGTTGTGGAGCAAGCAAGCAGGCTTTGTAGACGACAACGGAGATGTGCTGCGATCTGGTCAATTCAAGCGCTTGGCAATTGCAAACCCCAAACTCGCCCCATACGGTGCAGCAGCCCTTGAAACTCTTCACAAGTTGGAACTGGTCCAGGGGCTTCAAACAAAGTTTGTACAAGGTGAAAACATAGCCCAAGCATTTCAATTTGTAAACACAGAAAATGCTCAACTTGGATTTGTTGCACTCTCGCAGGTCTATGCAGATGGAAAGTTATCAAGCGGCTCGGCTTGGATTGTGCCCAGTCATTTGCACAAACCTATTCAACAAGATGCTGTATTGCTAATGGCTGGCAAAAACAACATTGCGGCAACGGCATTGCTCGCTTATCTTCGAACAGACAAAGTTAAAGCCATCATTCGGTCACATGGTTATGACTTGTGATCATTTGCAATTAAAACTTGCAGCTTGTTTTACTGACGCTTTCCTTCAATTTTGATGGGCACTGGCTGCATTTCGAGCATGCCATAGGGGGGAACCACTTCTCCGCTCAGGCTGTTTCCTGCAACGAGGGCCTTGACAGATTTAAGCTGGCCCTCTGAATTTACAAAGCTGAAGTGCAAATGATCACCCTCCACACGTGCGCCCAATATATTTTGTGTTTTGCCTTGTAGTACCAAGGCCCCAGCGACTCTTTGAAATACTTGATCTAATTTCAAAGTCGATGCGCCCTTGTCTTCAAGCCCTGAAATTGACCATTGTCCTGCCACTTTTGCAGGCACAGTCCAAAAGTAACCTGTGCCATTTGACACACGTACAACCTGATCTGGCTCCCAATCGCCCATAGAAAATGTGTTGGACAACACACGGGTTCCTGGTTTCATCGCCAAAATGGTGGGGCGAAGTTGGGCATTCAACTCTTCCAGAAGATACATGGTGACCACTGTGGCTTTTGAAAAATCTTCCTTGAAAATATCACCATGAACAATTCGAACTTTGTCGGCTACGCCTGCACGCTGCGCATTCCGATTGGCCAGTGCCGCTAGATCTTTGTTGTATTCAATACCCCAAGCACGCGCGCCAAAACTTTTGGCTGCTGCAATTGGTATCTTGCCGTCGCCTGCACCTAAATCGACCACTTCGTCGCTTGGCCCTACCTTGGCCACTTCAAGCAACTGGTGCACCAAATCATCACTGGTTGGCAACCACATAACATCTTTGCCCATTTGTCCTCTTTTGGGAACATAGGTTTCGGAAGGCAAACTGCTACACGCTTGCATTCCCAAAATTAGAACGATCGAGATCAACAAGGCAAAGGGTCTGGTCATCCAATGAAGCGATGTTTGGATTTGAAGATTGAAAGTCATGTTGGCTAAGCAATTCAGTTAGAGCATTTGATTATGTAGCTTTACCCAAGTTCAATACGGCATCGGCTACTTTCCCAGTGTCACGTTCAAGCGCTAAGATGTCGCCGCCCACTCTAACGAAGGTGTAGCCAGGATCAAAATTCAGTTTATCTACCAACTTTGGTTCAACTGGATAGGTTTTAACGCCTTGCGGCAACTTTTCTCCGAATTTCCAAGCAACATTGACAGTGGCTTCGCACCCATCATTTCGCCAAGTCATGCCCTCAGGACATTTTCCTGGGGACAATGTTTCCATGAAAAAAGAGCGAACAAATTGACGCCTGATTTTTCCAAAATAATTTAAAACTGGCGCGCCATAGGCCGGTGGAAACGTAAACATAGGCTCGCTAGGCAATGGATACTTGCGCGACATGTCTTCATCAGGCAATTTAGTACCACCCATGTTGATGTTTGACGTCACAGAGGTGGGTGAATTGGCCATGGCAACTACATTGGGCAAGGGCATGCCTGGAACACCTCCGCCAGTCGCATTCACAACTGGGCTGGGAGCAGGGCCAGACTGAGTTGTCTTGGTTGTACCCTCATCCTTGTTATTGACCAGACCTTGGGCATCAGGTCGGTAATACCGACTCACTGATGCATGGTCGTTGCCCATTTTTCTTTCAACGATTCGATCGATTGATGCATCCACGATGCCACCATCTGATGTGCCTAACAAAGAAGCTTTGCTAGAAATCAGGATAGACAATTGAACCGGCGTGCAAGAAGTGCCATTTTTTTGCAACCAATCAAGGACTTTGTACTGACGCTCCTGTGGATCGTGATGTGTCATGGCAATTTGTCTAAATTCTGCAATGACACAAGCGCCCGCCGGAGCTTGCGCAGCGGGGGGTTGCGCAGGCCTAGGTCTGGCCTGACCAACTGCTGCAGAAGCCGTCACCAAGCTGATGAAGCAGCCCAGCCCTAGAATCGTTTGAATGTTCAAGTGATCGACTTTCACAAAGTTTAAATTTGGCCACAATAAATTTTCACCTTGTTTAATCGGCAGAAGTGGCTTTATCTTTAAGATTTTGGCTCAAAAGCTTTAAACCTTAGAAAGTTCAAGCCATTAGTGGCGGGCAGTTAATTTATGATTTGAAAATGCTCAGCTCGCGTCAATTGAACTTTTCGGGAAACTCTCCTAAGGTATTTTCATTAGCGCTTTCGGCCCTGATCACCTTTGCGCCGCTGTTCTATTTTGCCAATCACTCTTTTAAATTAGACAGCCAAAAAAACAACTCAACAGTCGTTGAAATACGACTGATAGAAAATTTGATTGAACTGAAAGCTTTGCCTAGGTTGGCACAGACGCAACTTGCGTCAAAACCTGCTGCCTTTTCTAGCCCGGTAATGGAAACCATTCAAGGCGACCAAAATAACAATGCAATTGAACAGCCGCCTCCGACTTCGTTACCACAGACCAGCACTGCACCTAGCCAGCTGAATCTGAGCATTGGATCCAAAACCCAAGATACCACTTACAAGTCGCCTGTTAGGCAACTGCTTGAAGACGAGTCGGCCAAAGCGGCCAAAAAGCAACATGAGAAATTTGCGACCGATGTACAAAAAGCAGTTAAGCCTGACTGCCTCAAGAACGATCATGGCTTGGGATTGCTCAATATCGTGCCCCTGATTTACGACATTGCAAAAGACAAGTGCAATTAGATGCGCACATTTGGCGTGTGCGCTGCGCTTTAAAAGTATCAGTCCTTCTGAAGCTTTTTTCGCAAAGCTGCCAAACCTTTGGGCTCACTGCTGAACCAAAACCAAGCCACATCCGTGCCGCCCTTGCGCAAGACCCACTGCTGAATGTTGAGATAAATAACGCTAAGCCCAACCAGGTTAACAACCAGCACAGTTGCACCGATCAAGATGTATGCAAACATTTGGGCGTAGGGCATGTCGGGCACCAAGTCTTTGGCAGCGAAAACAATCAAGCCCACCAACAGGGCCGTGGCTGTTAGCAACTTAGCCATAAAGATGAATGTGTTGCGATGTGACATTTGTTCATTCTGAAATTGGCAAGGCCTTAAGCACTATAACTTTCGTGCAACCCAAAAAGTTGCGCCATTTTCACCATATTGCTCGGCGTGCTCGGTACCGCGTGCAATGAAAAAGCTTTGACCCGCTTCAAATGTTTGCGCGCCACTAGCAAGTTCTAGTTTGACCTGCCCCGCCGCTACCTGCACTCGGGCATCGAAGGGGTGTGTATGTTTATCAATTACCAGGTTAGGCGACCATTCTTTTTGAAGTATTTCATCGAACCCGTCGTCCATGGCTTGTGCTGTAAATTCAAGCAAGCTAGTGTGTGACTTCATTGTGACTCCTTAATACAGCGCCTAACATTACCAGAAATTTGTTAAGCTCAGATTCAGTTGGAGACATTCATGAAACACAAATTTGCAATCATAGGACTGGGCATCATGGGTCGGCGCATGTTGGAAAACGTGTTGCGACATCCCAAATTTGAGGTGAGTGGACTGTGGGACCCTTCACATGACGCCATTGCCAAAACGCGACTCATGACGGCCAATGCGCCCAATGTACCGATTGCTCAAAGTGCTCAAGCAGCAATGCAAGAAGCCGACGTGGTTTATCTGGCTTGCCCCCCTGCACCTCGTAAAACTTATGCACTTGAGGCGGCAGCAAAGGGTCAAGGGGTTTTCATGGAGAAACCTTTAGGCACCGACAACGCACAAAGTCGAGACCTCTTGTTGCAATTGGAAAAAGCACGTTTGCCAAGCGTAGTCAATTTCACGCAAGCTGCCTCACGAGGCTTCGAAGAATTGTCTCGCTCTATTCAAGCCGGCGAGACTGGCGAGTTACTAGGAATTGATATTGTTGTGAACTACCCTGCTTGGCCGCGGGCATGGCAAAAGGATGCTGATTGGTTGCGCTTTCGTGATGAAGGCGGCTACACGCGAGAGGTCATCTCGCATTTCTTGTTTTTGGCTGGCCGCTACTTGGGGCCCCTATCACTACTGCATGCATCGCCGCGCTATCCCCAAGACCCAAAATTGTGTGAGCTCGACATGCTGGCTCGACTGACTACTGCTGATGGTAAACCCGTCACAGTGATGGCCACCACCGGCGGCATGCAACCCGATCGACAAGAAGTGACCGTGCGTGGCAGCCGCATGAACTATCAATTCCGGGAGTTCTACCAACTCTGGCGATCAGACGGGGGCCCTTGGCAAGAAGCTGTTGACTGGTCACAAGAAGACCCACGTTCTAGTGCCTTGCAACGCCAATTGAACGAAGTTGATCTATGGCTTCGTGGGCAAACACATAAGCTGGCCACAGCGCAAGAAGCATTGGCTGTTCAAGAACTTGTAGAAGCCATGCTTTTGGGTCGACAATAATCATTTATCCAACGACGAACATGAACATTACGATTGAAACAATTGTCCAAGCACCCATCGACAAAGTTTGGCGTGCATACACATCGCCCGAAGACATCATTCAATGGAATGCCGCCTCTGATGATTGGCACACAACATCCTCAAGCGTTGAATTGCGAGTCGGAGGCACATTTTCTTCACGCATGGAAGCCAAAGATGGCAGCTTTGGTTTTGACTTTGCTGGTACCTACACAAAAATCATTCCGAACGAGTTGATCGAGTACGAATTCTTCAATCGCTCTGCCTCGGTTGAATTTATGCAAATTAAAGAAGGCGTAAAAGTTTGCATCACGTTTGTTGCTGAAACTGAACACTCGGTTGAGGAACAAGAAGAAGGCTGGCAAGCTATCTTGGATAAGTTTGCCAGGCACGTGGAAGGTAAAAAATAATCACCATGGAAGCAGAGATACGATTAGACGATCTTTCAAGCGAAGAGTCGCAATCTATTGCTTTAGAACATTTGGTAGGCATGCTGGCCAACACCCCCGTTGAAAGTGTTCACGCTTTACCCTTGGAAAAACTACGCACGCCAGCCATCACTTTTTGGACTGCTTGGATGGGTTCTGAACTTTGTGGTTGCGGTGCACTACAAACGCTTGACTCGCAGCACGGTGAAGTGAAAACAATGAGAACTAGGGCAAAGTTTCTAAGGCAAGGTGTTGCACAAAGTGTGCTGACTCATATCATTCGTCACGCTAAAGAAAAAGGGATGACGTGCTTGAGTTTGGAAACTGGCTCATCCGAAGAGTTTTTGGCAGCTAGGTCTATGTATTTGAAAAATGGTTTTGAAATTTGTGGGCCATTTGGCGACTACAAACTTGATCCATTAAGTGTGTTTATGACAAAGCACCTTTAAAGAACCCAAATTATTCAAACTGGCAAATAGAGTATCAACCCTTGTATTGATTAAGAGACGCCATAAGTCCAACTTTTGGATCGCCCTTGCCAGACAAAATTTGGGAATAAATTTCTGAAACAACCTTGAGTCCAAAGTGCGACTCAACATTCAACCATGGCGCTTGAGGGTTGGAAACCATACGTATAAATGATTTCCAATCCGCAATGATTCTCTGCATCAGCACAGCATTGCCCCATTCACTGCTTCTCTTTGCCACTTGCGCTGGTGCAAAAAAGAATGTTGCTCTAGGCCCAGGCAAACCCTTTGCCGATCCCTGTTGATCAACGTGAGTCGCACCCACAGCGCAGTCATACTTTAGATGCTTAAATCGCATGTGTATGTCTGAACGAAGTTTTGCATTGCCCGCGAAGTCTATGTAGATACATTTTGTATCGTCAGGCAATTCCGCCAACTGCTCGTAGGTCAATACTTGGTGATAGCAGCCTAGGCTTTGGCAAAATCTCTGATTAGTAGCAGATGTGAGGCCCACCACCTGAATGCCAGCTCGATGTTGAAGTTGAACTGCAGTGGCGTAGGCTGTTTTGCTGGATGCGCTAGACAACAAAATCGTGTCTGCCCCAAAGAAGTTTTGATCAGCCAGAAAATCCTCAACAAGCCATGAAGTTGCAAATAGCGGCCGCAGCAAGGCTTCTAAATCTTCTTGACCATCTACATGCCAAGCATCAGCTTGGCATCGGGTGTATTGGTTGTAAATGGTGTGCAACTCTTGACGGTGAGATGCCCCATCAATGAACCCTCTAGAAGTTAAATGCTTAGGCTCTAGAACCACGTGCGTTGATATTGGATAGTAGCCCCAGATAGTCTCGCCTGTGGGCAAATCATCAAGCTCCGACTCAACCACTGTTGCAAATCCCCATACAGGGATGCTGCCAAAACCTTCTGGTGCTGGAAAAAACGCCCAATAGTTGAGCGCATCGCCTGCTTGGGCATAACTTATGTTGTTAGATGTGAACGCGAAACGGTCAATCGTAAGACGAATCTGTCCAGCGGTAAGTGGTTTATGCGGTACCTCTCGAAACTCTGACCTAGTCAAGTCGTCTCTTTGAACAAGAAAATCAATGCTGTTCATCTGTAAAGCCATAGTAATGTTGAATTGCAACGAGTTCTACTCAAGTCAGTTATGGCTAGAGGTGAATTACGCAATAATGAAGACGTTAGCTTTACCCAGGTTTTTGAGTACATAGCCATGCCTACACTTCATAGAATTAACCCTGATCATACAAAGATTGCTTCCGAAAACAAAGAAACTTCAAACGATGTGAATTTGGCGTCCATGTCGAATACTGTGCGCAAAGCACTTTTTCAGTTTGATGACGCCGGTCGGCTGGTCCGACTGCCCAACAAGCTATCGATTCAACAAATGACCATGTGGGCTTTGTGGACCCACTTTGCTGAGAATGAAAAATACACCGAGAAAGAAGTTAACGCCATCATCAATGGGTTTCACACCTTTGGCGACCAAGCAACATTGCGTCGTGAGTTGGTCAACATGAAACTACTCGGGCGCAAGCCTGATTGCAGTGAGTATTGGAAAGAGAGTCATCACCCCAGTGAGGAAGTGCAGGATTTTCTTCGGGCTTGGCGCGCTGGTCTACGATAGTAATTTCAATACTGGATGAATACTGGAACCGAGAGGCAAGGTAACTAGGCTGAAAACAATTCGCTGTATCCCTATTTGATCAGTGCAAAATGCAAACCAATCATTGCTTTGCGCTGTTTTTCTATCTCTTTCATGGCCAACGCTCTAAATGCCTAGACAAGCCAAAAGCTCCCGGAATCTATACATCCGTCAATTTGACAACTCTTGATCCCAAGTTTTGAGGATTCCTTGTATATTGCTAAGCGTTAAGTGCGAACAAGCTGGGTACATATTGTGACCACGCTCCAACTGAAATGATAGAGGTTCTAAATGTCGAACATGAAAGGTGGTTGTCTCTGCGGAAAGATTCGGTACGAATTAACGGCCGAGCCAAGAGCAACATTCGCCTGCCACTGTAGATTCTGCCAAAAAGACACAGGCACCGCACATCGTTCAGGCTTGTCCTATTTGGATGAAAACGTCATCTTTTCAGGGGACTCACCCACCACATACACTTACCAAAGTGATGAGCATGGCAGAAAGCTCTACAAACATTTTTGCCCAACTTGCGGCACAACAGTTTCACTTACAACGGAAAGATTTCCAAGCGGCAGAGTCATGATGATTGGCACACTTGACGATCCTTCGTTGGTCAAAGTTGATACCCACATGTTTGCAGATGAAGCATTTCCTTGGGTAACTTATCCTGAAGATCATGTCGTTTATGCCAAGCATAGGATCAATGAAGATGGGACACCTGCGGCTCCTCTATCCAAAGCAACTGGTCATTGAGAGTTTGATCACCAACTGTCGTTAACGACACTGGATGATCCGTTCAAGCCAATGACACGATTCCTATGATGAAAACACACGAATCAAGGCGCGGCAGCCGGCTCCAACAAGCGCACAGCAAAGGGGTTGCGCTGGCGGGTATCCACCGTAACATGCACTGCCCGCACGTCAGCGGCACCGGGCACTTCCAGTCGGGTGAGTTGCGTGATTGGCTTGTTGTTCAGCTTAAAGGGCTGGTCAAAACGGAAAACATGAGTGTCGCCGTGGATCAACAGCACAGGGATTTTGGATTGCGCCGCCAAAGGTAGCAAAGTCTCACCAATGCTTGCGCGGAAACCAGAGTGCGCAGGGAAGTCCTCCCACAGGCTCTTGGATTCAAGCACGCTTGCTTGCATGGCCAGAACAATGGCTTTGGCCTGTGTCTGTGCGGCGCTTGCAAAGGCTTCACGTATCCAGGCGATGTTGGCCTTTTCACGTTCAAAAAATTCAGCCACGGCACGTGGGTCACGTACTTCAAAGTTGTTGTTGCTGCCCACGATGTGCAGCGTGGCAAACACCACGCCCTGATGAACCCAGCGCTGGTTTTCTACAAACTTGGCAAAGGCCGGTGTCGTTACCGACTGGTTTATAACTGGCAGTGGCTGCTTGCCCAGCGACAAACCCGGCTTGTAAAAAGTGGCGCGCAAAGCTTGTAAGCGCTCCAAGGGATCATGACCACCATTGTTGACGCGGTGACAGTCGGTCCATTCGTTGTCGCCCGGCGTGAAGACCAGGGCGCTGTCAAACAAGCCAAAATGCCCGAGTTGCACTTGGGACTCTTCATCTGAGCAAAGGGTAGAGCCCGATTTGAAGTCACCGACGTGAATGGAAAAATTAGGACGTTCTTGATTGATAGAGCGGATCAGCGATTTGTAGGGCGCATAGCCTTGTGCCGCTTGACCATAAGGCAAGTCACCCAATGCCACAAAGCTAAAAGGCTGGGCCATGACAACTTGGGCTGTGACGCAAAAGAGCGCAAGTGTGCACCAACGTTTGCAAAGAGAAATTGTGCTTATCTTCATTTGGTATTTTCTATTTCAAAACTTCATTCTTTGACATTTGAAAGTCAATTTCATGACGGCTTTGAGTTGGCGCTCCTTGCATTTCTCATGAAAGCCTTGAGAGCGTGGTAGACCCGCCAAAACCAAACATGAAAGACGATTTTTACGCAGGGCATTTGATCTTATCAAAACTGCCGTTCTAAATGGAGAGTTAGACACACAGATTGAAGCAGCTGCCCAACTTTCGGGGGGCTTAAAGCTCCATTTGACTTGGTCAAGTGAAAGTTCTTGAAAAGTACAGCTTTTTTGATTAAAGCCTCTCAAGTCCTTAAAGCCTTAAGGATGGCTTAATCTAAGCTCACTAAATTCAAGTTCTCAGTAAAGCAATTTCAATTGATCCACAGGGAACTATATGAGCAACGATTCAAACAAAGGCTATAAATTCAACATCGCAAACGGTGCGGTGACTGCAGTTTATGAAATTAAAAACGGTCGCGCTAAATTTGAAAAAATGGATCGCGACGAAACATGGGCTGTAGACGGTGCCAACATCGTTAAAACTGAGTCAGAGCATGGCCGTATAGAAACCACTATTTACAGCGACATTGACGGCGATGGAATTTTTGCCAAAATGTCCAAGTCGTATGGCACTGATAGCTCATCAATAGTAGAGCGTGGCATTACAGAAACCTCAGTCTACTCAGATTTAGATGGTGATGGTGTTTTCGCTAAGGTTTCAAAATCTTATATTGCGACAGATGGTAGTGTTTGGAATGGAAACACTTCAGGCACTGACAGCGATGACCAGTGGCGCGGTAACAATAGCGATGATCATTACTATGCTGGAAACGGTAATGATCGGCTGTCAAGTGGCAACGGTAATGACGATCTGTATGGTGCCGATGGGGATGACCAATTAAACGGCGAATCTGGCTCAGACGACCTATATGGCGGCTTAGGTAATGACTCCTTATCAGGTGGCGAAGGCGTTGATCACCTTGAAGGCGGTTTAGATAATGACCGTTTAGACGGTGGTAATGGCGATGACTACTTGAACGGTGGAGCTGGTATTGATGCTCTGACTGGCGGAATTGGCAATGACGATCTTTATGGTGAAGACGGTGATGACACATTGATTGGCGGCACAGGCGCAGACGATCTTTATGGCGGATTGGGTAACGACACATTCAAAATTACAAATGTATTTGAATCAGGTCTGGCTAGCACCACTCGTGATCATATTTTTGACTTTACAAATGGTGACAAAGTTGATCTGTCATCCATTGACGCTAAAGTTGGAAATTGGACAAATGATGCATTTACATTCATTGGCAATGCTTCTAATTTGTCACTCGCCAACGCAAACGGCGCTGTATGGTTTGAAAATGGTATTCTGTATGGAAGTAACGACAGAGATACAGCCGCTGAGTTTCAAATAGAGCTTGTTGGTGTAACTTTTATTAGTCAGACCGATTTAGTTCTGTAAATTTGCATTGATGAGATTAAGGCGCCTTCGGGCGCCTTTTTTGCCTTTTGAGATGTCAACCGTTTGCCCTTTAAAAGGACAACACTATTACCACCAACTGACGTTTAAAACGACACCTCATGATCGCTCCAAGCTGGTAGCATGGTAGCCCCACCGAAATCAAACCTGCGTCAACGATTTATACGCAGGGGGCGAATTTTGAAGACATCCTTCTAGACTCGATACTTGATTCAAAAGTTTCTTGGGACTAATCTTTGACGGCGTTCCTCAATATTTAAGGAACACTTAGTCTACACATCAATATTTCTGCGAAATACCTATCGTCAATCTTTAAAGCGTTGGGTTCAATTCCATACTCAACGAATCTGAACTTTTTATATAAATTGATGGCTTCAAAATTCGTTGAATTGACAGCCAAAGTCAGTTGCTCTAATCTCATTTGAGCTTCGGAATGACTGATAGCTGTTTTTAGCAGTTCGGAAGCAACACCTAGTTTTCTCGCTGATGGATCCACGAACATACTTCGTATAAATCCTTTATGTTTAGTTTTGACGCCATCTTCACGACCAAGTCCAATCATTCCAATGAGCCTATCGTTTTCAAATCCCCCCCAAAATACTCTTTCACTTTTGGGCTCAATGAAGGCTTCAAATTGCTCAAGGGATTTTTTGACTTCCTCTTCAAAACTAGATCCAAATGAACTTGAATTGTTTTGAAGTGCGAAAAGTCTTAAGCGCTGAAACTCTTGCGCATCAATTCTTTCGAGTGTTCGGATCTTGAATTGACTCATTTGATTGACTAAGTGTCTTACTAAGTAAATTCATTGTAAGTTCAACTTTTTCTAAAGTTCCCATAACCAAGGTAGCCTCGTTGACTCAATCAATTTTTTTCAATCGTTTCTGGATTGCTTTCGAAGCCTTTTAGTTTTTAGGGATAACGTTTGTAGCGGCTATAGCCGCCCAAATCTCGTTCAACGGGTTTGAGCACCATGACAGACTGAGGCAGCACCGTGACGGTGATCAAACCAGGCCCCATGGTTGTCACGTGTTTTTGGGGATCATTGCCTAATAGGTCAACCAACGGGGTGTCGTCCATCAAACCTGCATTGGCCACCAAAATTCGTTCTGTGACAGGTGACAAGCTAGGGTTGGCAAGCACGAGACGGGTGTCTAGGGTTTTGTGGGTATAGCGTTCGAAAGCAAACAGTTTCTCGCTTTCGATGCGTCTAAAGTTGCCGACACGAAGCGCTTTGTTTTGTTGATGGATCGTAATGAGTTTTTTCATCCAAACCATTTCGGGGTGGTCGGCACTAACCCAATCCCAGCGCATGGGATTTCGATTTTCTGGATCACCGCCGCCAGTCATTCCCACTTCACTGCCGTAATAAACATTGGGAGAGCCGGGAAGGGTAAATTGCAAAGACTGAACAAATTTTCGCTGCTGAACATTCGGCAACTGAGTTGCAATTCGAGGGATGTCGTGGTTGTCAATCACCGTCCACGATTTCAGCATGGGTTCAATGCCTGCGTCGCTGATCAGCCGTTCTGTCATGCGCGCTGCGGCTGTTGGGCTGAGGTCTGATTTGGCCAAGCCCAAGATAATCTCTCGCAGTGTGAAGTTCATCACGCCATCCATGGCGGTTAACCATTGGTCTGGATAGTTGACGATTTCGCCAATGACAATAGCGTCTTTCTTCTCTTTGCGCGCAGCTTGAGTCAGCGCGCGCATATAGGGCAGTCCCAACTCGTAGGCCGTGTCTAAGCGCCAGCCATCTGCGCCATCCTTTAAGTAGCCCCTGACCACAGAATCGGGGGCTTCGTACAAGTACTGGCGAACAGCTGGATTTTCTAAATTGAGCTCGGGTAGGTTTTGAAAGCCAGTCCAAACGCGAGCCCCCCCTTTGTATTGCGAACCAATGGCAAACCAATTTCGCCACTGACTTTGTGGGTTGGCCATTGCGTCTTTAAATTGTGAAGAGTTGCGACCCATGTGGTTGAAGACGCCATCCAAGACAACCTTTAAACCGCGTTGATGGGCTTGGGCTGCAAAGTTTTTGAAATCTTGTCGATTTCCAAATTCAGGCGAGATGGCTTTGTAGTCCAATGCATCGTATTTGTGATTGGTCCACGCCAAGTGAATGGGGTTGAGGTAGATGGCTGTGGCGCCCAGCGCTTTGACGTGGTCAAGTTTTGTTTGCGCACTTTTCAAATCACCGCCCCAAAACTCCAACTCCTGACTGTTGAGCTTTTGGTCTTCCAATTCAATACCCCTCTGCGGTAAGTCTTGCCAATTTCGCAATACTTTGGGGGCAGGATAAAGGTGTTTTTTAGCCGTTAAATTGTTGGATGGCACAAAACGATCGACCAATATTTGATAAACGATGGCGCCATTGCGCCAATCTTTTTCACGGGCATCGAAGGTGGCTGAAGATGGGGTGGGTTGTGCCGCTTGAGTCGGGCTGCAGCACAAAAGTAAAAGGGCCAAGGGCAGTGTAGGCAGGCGGTGGGCGTATGTCCGAATCATTCTGATACTCGAAGGCCAAAACCGCTAATTATCCTAGTCAAACTGCGCTGGAATGAACAAATGGGTTACCAAGTGAATTTCCGTGTATGGTTTGCCGTGAAGTGAATTTAAATTTGTGAACGAAATGCCTTGGGTGAAATGCCAGCGTCCCGTTACTAGACGATTGATAAATTTATACACACCCTACAACTGTCGTTTGAAATGACACCTGATCTCCAAGACAACCCAAAAGCACGGCTCCCATGCTGCATTCAACTTTCAGCAACGGTTTTTGCGCAGCTGCGAGAAATGTCTTTAAATTGAAATTGCGTTGCTAGACATCAGCACAAGAGATACAGCGTCAGAAAGTCTGCCCTCCCTCTCGAGCAAGGTAGCCCTGAACAAAAGTTCTAACATTTACTCTCTTTCAATGGGTTGATGCACGAATTGCTTGGGTAAACCCCAACGATATTTTTTGTTCAGCTATTTCTTGTTTTAAAAAGTCAGCGTCAAATTTACGCTCGCACCTCATGAAGATGTGCGGTCTCGTAACTTCAGGAGTTGAAAATGGCTGAAATGATTTCTCAAGTGGTTTTTAAACCCAACCCAGGTGCCGATATGGCAAAGTTAATGGAGCTTGTAGCGGAAAGTGCTGCCATTTGGCGTAAGCACGGTGCTGAAGTTTCAATTTGGGCTGTCTCTGCAGGCGAGGTAGGGAACATGGTTTTTGATACGCGCTATGCCAGTTATGAAGCATATGGCAAATGCACAGATGCCGTTTATGCAGATCCCGCATTTCAAGCATGGCAAGCCAAAGGTACTGCAAGCGGATTAAGCAGCTGGGTTCGCAGCAACTTAGCTCGTCAATTACCAATCTAAATACGGAGACACATCATGGCTTTTTATCTAGTTCGTTCACGCTACACAACCACGGCTTTTCAGGGCATGCTTGCCGCACCAAGCGATAGAGGAGAGGCTGCAAAAACGCTTTTCAAGTCTTTAGGTCTAAAAACTCATGAAGTATTGTTTTCAATTTCAAATGGCAGCATCGTTTGTTTAATTGAAGGAACTGCTGAACAAATCACTGAAGCCCAAATGATCACCATGTCTAGCGGTGCCTTCCAAGAAATTGAAGTAGAAGAATTGATTTCTACCAAAGCAATGAAAACAGCGATGACCAATGCATCTGCCAAAGCTGCCAAATACAAGGCACCCAATAAATAACTGGCTTGTATTCTTTTTATCTAAATTCAAATAAGGCAAGTTGTCGCGTAAAACGACACTTGCCGACCACATCAACCCACGAGCACGGTAGCCACGCTGAAACCAAACCTGCGTCAACTTTTTTTACGCGCAGGTTGTCCTTATAAAGGACATCTATTAGATACAGCGGTCAAAAAGTCCAAACTAAAGCTGTTAAATCCGTGCCTAAGACGACTTCAATGCCAAGTATTAGTTCTACTGCTTCAGTTGGGACAAATCAGTCAAAGCCTTTGTCTATCAATCAAACAGAAAAGATGTTGGATCTATTCAGCAATAACAAAGCAACAGAAGATTTGACTAACTGATTTCTTTGCGACATAGTGGATTGAAAAAATCTACATTCCTCAATCAAGTCTAAGTTATGCCAACAATCCGTCAATACAAAGACTCCACAGACAGAATCCAAGTTGTTGAACTTTGGCAAAAAGTATTTGGATATGAAACTGCTCACAACGAACCCAACTTGGCTATTTCAAAAAAGTTAGCTACAAATGATGGTTTGTTTTTTGTCGCAGTTGTAAACACAGACGTCGTTGGCACGATTATGGCGGGCTACGATGGTCATCGCGGTTGGTTGTATTCAGTCGCTGTAGATCCGAAAATACGACTCAATGGTTTGGGCAGCTCACTTGTTCAACACGCAGAAAAAGCACTTGCTGAATTAGGCTGTATGAAAGTCAACCTACAACTGCTTGATACAAATGAAGCGACTGCCGCATTCTACAAATCTATTGGCTACTCAGTTGAACCTCGTTTGAGTATGGGGAAACTTCTCTAATAGCTACTAAATAAGTGATATTGGGAACAAGTTCATTTCGCTTTGTAATGGTTAGATTTTTCGGGTCAGGGTCACACTGGATTGCTGTGACAGGGAGATCTTGAGCCGGGTTGCCACTACAAAAGGCATTGATGCAGGACTGGTTAGCGACTTGATGATGCAGGCTGTGGAGAATTGATTCAGATCGAATGGTAAGACGCCCAAAACGATTGAGTGGCTGACAGATAACGGCAGCTGCTACACGGCCGCAGAGACAAAAAGCTTTGCAAAACAGCTAGGCTTAAAGCCTGTGACAACACCAGTAACAAGCCCTCAAAGTAACGGCATGGCGGAGAGCTTTGTGAAAACACTAAAGCGGGACTACGCCAAGCTGGCTAACAGGCCAGATTCAAAAACTGTGATGGCTCAGCTGAAAGATTGGTTCGATGACTACAATTCGTATCACCCGCACAGCGCACTTGGATACTTGTCGCCAACGCTGTTCAGGGAGAATAGATCGGTAACTTCAACATACCGGCGAAACTGGAATACAGGGTCAAGACCACATACTTGACTGAACTTATGAATTTTCAATCAGGCTCATCATGATGAATTACACATTTCTGTCGGCAACCATTTTGCTACTTCTCATCACCGACCCGATTGGTAATATTCCTGTTTTCGCCAACGCTCTGAAACATGTTCCTCCCGAACGCCGTGCCAAAGTGATACTGCGCGAGATTTTGATTGCGTTTGGCTTGCTACTTACCTTCATGTTTGTTGGCGAGGGCTTTTTGATAGTTATGAATCTGAGTGAACTTTCCCTTCAAATTGGCGGCGGTGTAATTTTATTTTTGATTGCATTGCGTATGGTTTTTCCATCTAATGTTGTTGAAGTAGAGGATATCCTGACTGAACCATTAATCGTTCCCCTAGCAATACCCGCCTTAGCCGGTCCTTCGGCTTTGGCAACCGTGCTGCTTTTGGTATCTCAGCAGCCCGACAAACGCTTGGAGTGGATTGGTGCGCTGTGCGTCACCATGATCATCAGCGCAGTTGTGCTCGTTTCAGCAGAGCGCATTTTGCGTGTCATTGGCAACCGTTTGGTGGTGGCAGTTGAGCGATTAATGGGTTTGGTGCTGGTTTCTGTGGCAATTGAAATGATGTTGCGCGGTGCCAAAACATTCGCACTTCAGTTAATGCGCACCTAAATCCTTACGATTCTCCGCTTCCAAAGAACACAATCAACACCCTCTGTCGTGTTAAACGACACCTGATCATCACGGCAAACCACTAGCATGGCTTCAATGCTGGAATCAAACCTGCGTCAATGATCCGTACGCATAGTTTGTCCTTTTAAAGGACATCCATTAGATACAGCGTCAAAAAGTCCAATCTAATGCCGTTAAATCCGTGCCAAAGACGACTTCAATGCCAAGTAGTAGTGCTACTGCTTCAGTAGGGAAAAATCAGTCAAAACGAGTTCTTCACAATCCCAACTCAGTTGCCAATGTTCAGCGCCAACTTGATCCGCTAGCATTTGATCCAACGATAAAGAAATTGACTAATTGAAGCCTTTTCAATCCTTAGCATTGCTACCAACATCCTTCGAGACCCCAAACTTGATTCAAAAGTACTGAGAATCTGCGGTAGCGAGATTTCTAATTGATAAACCCAAAATACGACCAAACAATGCCACCTAAATAGCGGCTTGGCAGCAATGTAAAGGCACCAGCTCCGATACAAGCACCCAGATACAAACCAATCATTGCTTTGCGGTGCTTTTCAATCTCTTTCATTGCCAAGGCTCTGAAAGCATAGACAAGCCAAAACACGGTGTACGGAATTAACAAATGAATGGGCGTATAGCCCCATACATTGGGTAGTCCATAGTCTCTGATGAATATGGCAGAGACGGCAGATACGATCATCATAGAGACCCAGCCATATCCAATCGCTCTGTGGATCCAAGGTCTTTTTGTTTCCCCTAAACGAGCCCACATCGCAACGGGACCAATGACCAAAGCAATTAATGAAGCGGTCATATGAACTGCGATGACTGGACTCATTTGCATAGAGATTACTCACTGAGCTTGTTTTGAGGCAGTTTACTCAAACGGCAAGGCTCCAAACTTTATTCAAAAGTTCTAACATTCACCCCATTTCATTTGCTATAATTTTTGGCTCAGGCTCTTTAGCTCAGTCGGTTAGAGCGATGGAATCATAATCCACAGGTCCGCGGTTCGAATCCGTGAAGAGCCACCAAACTTAGAGCCCCCCGTGCATGCACAGGGGGCTTTTTTCATGGACTATAAATTGGCAGCCCCATGAACGCAGACAATCGACGCGGCATTTTGGCAATGAGCCTGGCAATGGCTTTGTTCATTGCCAACGATGCCTTGGTCAAGCAAGTCAGCGCCTCCCTGCCAGGCCCACAGCTTATTTTCATTCGCGGCCTCATGGCCACTAGTTTGGTTTTGATCATGGCTCAGGCCATGGGGCATCTGAAAAACTGGCGAATGATGCTCAACAGCAAGTTGTGGCTGAGGGGCACAGTCGATGCAATGGCTTCCCTGACCTACTTAACCGCCGTGTTTCATCTGCCACTGGGCAATGCCACCGCCATCAATTTGGCATCACCGCTGTTCATCACGGTGTTTGCCATTTTCTTTTTTAAAGAGCGCGTAAGCTTGCAGCGCGGTACGCTCATTTTGCTGGGCTTTGCCGGCGTATTGATGGTGGTGCAGCCCAGCGCAGATGGCTTCAATGTTTATGCATGGATTTGCGTATTGGCCACTTTGTTTCATGCAACGCGCGACACACTGACACGCGCCATCGGATTACATGTGCCCGCTTTGCTCATTACTTTGTCCACTGCTGTGTCCGTTGCGGCGGCTGCAGGTGCTATCACGCTTACACAGGTCTGGGTGCCTGTGTCCAACACTTCTTTTGCTTTGCTTTTTTGTGCATCGCTTTTCCTGTCTATTGCCTACTACTTTTTAATTGTGGCAATGCGCTCTGGCGAAATGAGTTTGGTCGCGCCATTTCGCTACAGCGGCTTGCTATTTGCCTTACTCATAGGCTATATAGTGTGGGATGAAGTACCCAACATGCTGGCATGGCTGGGAATTGCACTTTTGGTTTTTTCTGGGCTTCTAATTTTGAGAGCAGAGCGCGTCAAGCTTCCAGATAGAGTGCGATGATCACAAAACGCCTTGGCTTGCGACATGCAGGCAGCCTGAGCAGCGAGAAATTTTCATAGCATGTGATCTTTGAATGATTCAAAATGAACACTGAGATTTCTCATTGTCTTTGGCCATAAGGAGTTCGCATGACCCATCTCACTTTGACGCGCCGAAGTGCGCTTGCAAAATCAGCCGCTTTAGCCCTTGCTGCAACAAGCTTGGTCAGCATGCAAAGCATGGCACAAATGGCAAGTCCTACTGCCAATGCTACCAATGCTGCCACCGGATGGCCCAACAAGCCCATCAAATTCATCGTGCCATTTGCAGCAGGAGGAGCCAATGATCTGTTAGCGAGGGCTGCTGCTGAAGGCGCAACCAAAGTTTTGGGCCAACCCGTCGTCATTGAAAACAAACCGGGTGCAGGCGGCACTTTGGGAACCGTTTTAGGCGTTAAAAGTGCGCCAGATGGTTATACGTTTTTGATCAGTGCTGCAGGTGTTATTTCAAACACCATGATCAAGAAGTCTGTGCCCTATAAAGACAACGAATTGGTACCCGTTGTCATGATTGGTTTGGCGCCATCGGTCATCGTCACATCTTCCAAATCAAAGCACACCAGCCTTAAAGAGTTCATTGAATTTGCCAAACAAAGTCAAGGCGCTCACTTCGCCACTGCTGGCACTGGCAGTACGCCGCACTTTGTGGCCGAAATGATGAATTTGAAATACGGCACCAAGCTCATTCCTGTTCCTTATAAAAGCGGTTCTGAAGGCTCAACTGCAGTCATGAGTGGCCAAGTAGAGGGCACCTCAGAGGCCAGTATCGTGTCCTTGCCACATACCCAAGCAGGTGGCAAATTCAGAGCCTTGGCCACCACTTGGACCAAGCGCATGTCAGCGGCCCCAGACTTGCCAACAACTGCAGAATTGGGCTACCCAGAAGTTCAAATTGCGCACTGGGCAGGCATTCATGCACCAGTAGGTGTTCCCCCTGAAATCATGGACAAGATGGCCGCGGCCGTCGATGCCGCCATGAAAAACCCCGCCATTACGGACCGCCTCAAAATCATGGGCATTGAACCCGTCGGCGGTACACGCGCCAGCTTCAACGAATTTGTGAATGCAGAGCGCGCTAAGCTGGGTGCCGTCATTCGCGCTACAGGCATGAAAGAAGATTAAATGACTTCGACCTCTGTGCACCCTGGCACATTTTTGCGCCAGCGCGTCAACCAAAAAAATGGCTTGCTGGTGGCGGGAGCTGCCAATGCACTGGCGGCGCGTGTCATTCAGCAAGTGGGCTTTGAAGCGGTGTACCTCAGCGGTGCAGGTATTACCAACACCTTTTATGGCATTCCAGATTTGGGTTTTATCGGTCTCAGCGATTTGGCACAACACACTGCAGCAGTTCGTGATGCTGTCAACCTCCCCATCATCGTCGATGCAGACACAGGCTTTGGCAATGCCTTGAATGTGCGTCAATCGGTGCGCACCTTAGAGCGCTCCGGTGCCAACGCAATCCAGCTAGAAGACCAATTGATGCCTAAAAAGTGCGGACACTTTGCAGGTAAAGCTGTGGTGCCTGCAGACGAGATGATCGGCAAAATCAAAGCGGCTGTAGATGCCAGACAGCACCCTGACTTTTTGATCATTGCTCGCACCGATGCACGAGCCGTACTTGGCATCAACGAAGCCCTAGACCGGGCTGCAGCCTATGCCGAGCACGGCGCAGATATCACATTTGTAGAAGCACCCGAAAGCGAAGAGGAAATGCGTCGAATTGCCAATGAACTGACCTGTCCGCAAATTGTGAACGTGGTGATTGGTGGCAAAACACCTGCACTGCCTCAACAAGTTTTGGCCGGCATGGGCTTTGGTTTGGTGCTGTATGCCAACGCAGCGTTGCAAGGCGCAGTAAGGGGAATGACCAACGCACTAGCGCAACTGAAAGCCACCGGAGAACTTCAAGAAGATCCAAACCTGGTGGCCACATTTGCAGAGCGTCAAGCCTTGGTTCAAAAACCCTTCTTTGACGCGCTAGAAGCCAAATACAAATAAGGGCTGGCCAAGCACACATCCCTGAGAAATCAGGGCTGCATGGCCTTCACCCAATATTGCTTGTCGATGTACTTGCTGGCATCGGTCAGCTTTTTGGGGTTGTCGCCCAAGTTACTACGCAGGTCCATCACAGCTTGAATGCCTTTGTCATCCAGCTGTACGTCTGAGAAGAAGCCCGACTGTGGGTCTAACAAAAGATCACAAGACTGCGCAGCAATTTGCGGGCTCATGTTGGGCACATATTTCATGAGCAATGCCTGGGCTTGAGGTCTGTTTTCAGGCGCTTTGAGCCAACGAATGGCATCTCGGTAGGCCCGAATAAAGCTAACCACTTGGGTTTCGTTGTTGGCTGCCCAACTTCTGCGTGCAGCGCCCACAATGCCCATGTAATTACCAATGGTAGAGCGTGTAGTGGCCAGTTGGTTAAAACCACGGTTCTTGGCTTGCAGGTCGAATGGTGCGCGCAACATGGTGGCCGCGTGTTGACCGTCCATCAAGGCCGCAAATCGACGGTCTGTGCCACCAGCCCTAGCCCATTGAACATCTGACTCTTTGATGCCATTGCGCGCCAGCATGTCGCGCAGCGCAAATGAAAAACCATTGCTCATGGAATCGACGGAAATTGTTTTGCCTTTTAAATCTGCAAAGCTTTTGACGGAGGGTGACGCCACCAAACTCAAAAATCCATCATCAGAGCCCATGAAACCAAAAAAGTCGCTGGGAGGATCAAACTTGATTTCGGCTTGACCTTCTTGGTAGGCCAAGATGTTGTCCAAGGCGGTAACAGCCACATGGTATTTACCTTCCATCAAGCCCGAAAAAACCTGCTTGGAGTCGACGGTGATGGTGTGTTGCACCTCAATACCGTGGCGCTTGAAAAAGCCTTGGTCTTTGGCTGCCCACAAGGGCAAATTAAAACCCCCGCCAAAGCTGATCACTTGAATAACGCCTGGTGCAGGCGCTGTTGGCGCTGCAGTTTGAGCTTGCAGCCCCAGACTTGCCACCAAAGGCAATGCAACCAAGCAACGAGCCCAAAATCTTTTGCTAATCTTCATTTGTGTCTCCTAGTATTGTGAGTTGACAGGCTTGCCTTATGAGTATTTGTACCGTGACGCTGCGCAAGCACAGACTTCATAATAATCTTCATACAAAAATTTTGCTCACGCCCTGCTGGAGATTTAGATGACCTATGTGACCAGAGACAACATCACCGATCAGGTGGCTGAGGTTTTCAAGAACACCCCAGATCCACGCCTGCGTGAGGTCATGACATCTCTGGTTAAGCACCTCCATGCCTTTATTCGAGAAGTAGAACCTACAGACCCCGAATTTGAAATGGGCTGTGAATTTTTGGTCAGTTTGGGCAAGGCCACCAGCGAAAAGAAAAACGAGGTCATTTTGGCTTCAGACATTCTGGGCGCTTCTACCCTAATTACGCTGATTAACAACGACAAGCGGTCCGAAACGGCCGGTCAGCATCGAACCGACTCTGCACTGCTAGGCCCTTTTTGGCGTAAAAACGCACCCATCTATGAAGCGGGCGCCAACATTTCGCATGGTCCAGAAGCCTCAGTAGCCGATCAAGCCTTTCGCATTTCTGGCCATGTGCGTGATGCACACGGCACGCCCATTGAAGGCGCAATGGTCGACATCTGGCAGGCATCTCCCTTGGGCTTTTATGAAAACCAAGACAGTAACCAGCCCGACATGAATTTGCGTGGCCAGTTCAAAACCGACGCCAATGGCCACTTTCATTTGCGGTCTGTTTTGCCTGCAGGCTACCCTGTGCCAGTTGATGGGCCATGCGGTGATTTGCTTCGAAACCAACAACGCGACCCGTTCCGACCCGCGCATGTGCACTTTATGGTTTCCAAACCAGGCTACCAAGTTCTCACCACACAAGTGTTTGCAGACAACGACTCTCGCCTTCAAACCGATGTCACTTTCTCTGTTCTTCAAAGTCTAGTAGGCACATTTCAAAAACGTACGGGGCCCAACGAAACGGGCTACGAGTTGATTTACGACTTCGTTTTACAAGCTGGCGAAATGCAACTGCCCACGCCGCCCATTCCTTAATTCATCTTTAACATTTTCCGGACAAGTTGTTCCATTTCTTGAAAGCATTGCATGACGTTTGAACCTACTTCGCGCCTAGATGGCCACGTTGCTGTGATCACTGGCGGCAAAGGTGCCATTGGCTTTGCCACGGCCCGCCGATTGGCCAATCTGGGGGCTCGAATTGTGTCTGTAGATCGCTCCGACCCCGAAGGCGTTCAACAACTCTTAAATACATTGCCTGCCGTCGCTTCGGGCGCTCACTTTGCACTGACAGCGTCCATTACCGACTCTGCCGCACTCAAAGCGGCCGCTGAGCAAGTTACACAACGTGCGGGCCGCTGCGATATTTTGATCAACAGCGCTGGCTTTACCAAGCCTGTAGCAGCCAACGATTTGGAAGGCCTCACAGACGAGTTGTTTGACGAAGTGGTTCAAACCAATTTGCGCGGCGTGTTTTCCACCATTCGTGCTTTCACACCTTTGCTGAAGGCCTCTGGCGACGGACTCATTGTCAATGTGTCGTCTATCGCTGGCTTTACCGGTGCTGGCAGCAACTTGGCCTACGCCGCTGCCAAAGCCGGTGTCGACTTGCTCACCAAGTCATTGGCCAAAGCATTGGCACCTCAAATTCGTGTCATTGCTGTATCACCTGGCGTGGTGGATTCTGCCTTTGTGCCGGGCCGCGGCGCCGACTTCAACGACAAAGCAGCGGCCACCATTCCGCTCAAACGAATTGGCCACGTTGAAGACACAGCATCGGCCATTGAAGCGTGTGCCACCACCATGCGCTTTGCCACAGGCTCTCGCTTTGTGGTGGACGGCGGAAGGAGTTTGTAAATGTTGGATCGCCCTACCCTCATTACCTGTGCCGTGACAGGCAACATCACCAAGCCCGAGCAGACGCCCTATTTGCCCGTTACTCCCGAGCAAATTGCCAACGAATGTTTGGCAGCGGCCGAAGCAGGTGCAGCTGCCGTGCACATTCATGTGCGCGACCCCGCCACAGGCCGTCCATCCATGGAACTGGAACATTACCGAGATGTAGTGGACCGTATTCGCAAGCGCAATGCCGAACTGGTGATCAACCTCACGACAGGCCCAGGTGGTCGCTTTGTGCCTGATGCCAACGACCCCAAAATTTACGCGCCCGGTACCACCTTGGTGCCACCCGAAAAACGCGTTGAACACATTGCCATCATCAAGCCCGATATTTGTTCTCTTGACCTCAACACCATGAACAGTGGTGCCGATGTGGTGATCAACACGCCGCGCAACGTGCGCATCATGGCCAAAGTGATTCGCGACAGTGGCGTCAAACCAGAGTTGGAAATTTTTGACTCTGGCGATTTGCACCTTGCTAGAGACCTGATTGCTGATGGCACGCTTGATGGCCCTGGTATGTGGACGTTTGTATTGGGTGTGAAGTACGGCTTTGCGGCCACGCCCGAAACCTTGCTTTATGCACGCAACTTGTTGCCTCAAGGCGCCATTTGGTCTGCCTTTGGTTTGGGACGCAGCGAGTTTCCTATCGTGGCGCAAAGCTGGCTTTACGGCGGCCATGTGCGCGTGGGTATGGAAGACAACATCTATTTAGAAAAAGGCGTGTTGGCCGAAAGCAATGCGCAGTTGGTGGCCAAAGCTGCCGACATCATTAAGCAAATGGGCGGCCAAGTGGCCACCGCCGCGCAGACGCGCGACATGCTGAATTTAAAGAAAGTTTGAGTTTCATGACAGCTTCTTCCGCACACGCTTTGCACGTTGAAAGCAAAGCCATTGGCATTGACACTTTGCAACTGCAATGCATACCGCAATCTGCGCCCAGCTTACAAACTGGCGAAGTGTTGGTTCAAGTGTTGGCCGCAGGCGTCAACCCCAGTGACGTCAAAGCCACCTTGGGCATCATGCCCCACGCTGTTTTTCCGCGAACACCGGGTCGCGATTTTGCCGGCGTGGTGGTTGAAGGTCCTGCCGCACTAAAAGGTCTCAAAGTTTGGGGTTCTGGCGGCGACATCGGCATCACGCGCAATGGCTCGCACGCACGCTATTTGGTTTTGCCTGTGGCAGCGGTTAAAGAAGCCCCCAAAGGCATCAGCATTGAAGAGGCAGGCGCTGTAGGCGTGCCCTTTGTGACAGCTTGTGAAGGCTTTAGCCGCGCTGGTGGTGTCAAGGCTGGGCAAACTGTGGTGGTGCTGGGTGCCAATGGCAAAGTGGGTCAAGCCGCGGTGCAAATTGCTGCACGAGCAGGCGCCAAAGTGATTGCCGTTCAACGCCAAGATCAGCTAGAGGGTTTTGCGTGTTCGGACGTTGAAGTGATCAACAGCACCCACATCGAACCTGCTACCCGCATCATGGATTTGACAGGCGGCAAAGGCGCCGACTTGGTCTTCAACACTGTCGACAAAGTGTATTGGGAAGTGGGCCACGCCGTGATGGCCAAAGGGGCTACGCAAATTTTCATCATTGCCACCAAAGGTCAAACAGTTCCGTTTGACTTGTTCAAGTTTTATCGCGGCATGCACAACTTTGTAGGCATCGACACCTTGGCACTGGACTGCGTTCGCTCCTGCGAATTGTTGGCCGAATTAAGACCTGGCTTTGAAGACGGCACGCTTAAACCTTTTCCCGTCGATGCCGCAGACATGATTGATCTGCCAAACGCCTTGGACGCCTACAAAGCTGTGTTGGCCGGGGCCAAAAACAGAATGGTGCTGAAGCCATGAACATCACGCGATTTAGCCAAGCGCCCGAATACAAAGCGCCCAATCATTTCGATATGACCTGCCTTCGCCTGCAAGGCCATGAGGCCGGTCCATCCAAAGCCTTGTGGATGGGCGTGTCACAGATTCAACCAGGTGGCCATACTGGCCTCGACGGCTCGCCCATGGAAAAACACTATGTGGTGTTGTCGGGCGAAGTCACTTTGGTTTCTGAGCTCAATGGCGTGATCACCGAGGCCATCCTGAAGGTACACGACTCGGCATGTTTTGCACCCGGCGAGAAACGACAGTTGGTCAATAAAACCAATGAAATAGCCAGTATCTTGTTGGCCATGCCCTACCCGCCAGCAAGCCCCAGCTAACCCCAACTAATTCATTTAATTCAACGCAGCACATCAACAGGAGACAACATGACCAATCACTCACCATTTAAAAGCAAACAATTTGCGCACGGCATTGTCAAATTTGCAATGGCCACCCTCGCAATTTCAAGTTTGAGTCTGAACGCACTTGCACAAGATTGGCCCAAGCAAGGCATCAAATTGGTAGTTCCATTTACGGCCGGTAGCGGAACAGACATTGTGGCCCGCGCCGTTGCCGAAAAGCTCAGCACATCCTTGGGCCAAACCGTGGTGATTGAAAACAAACCAGGCGCTGGTGGCACCATTGCAGCCAACCAAGTGGCCAAAGCAAATCCAGACGGTTACACGCTTTTGGTTCACTCTTCAGGTCACGTAGTCAACCCTGCCATCTACCCCAACTTGCCATACGACACTTTGAACGATTTGGTAGGCATTACCTCTTTGGCCAGCCTGCCCAACGTGATGGTGGTGTCGCCTAGCAAAGGATACAAAGATGTCAAAGACCTGATTGCAAAAGTCAAAGCCAAACCCGATGGTTTCAATTACGCTTCAGCTGGCACAGGCTCTGCCACGCACATCAATGCTGAGAAGTTCAGAGTGGCTGCGGGCATCACGGCCACTCATGTGCCATTCAAGGGAACGCCCGAGGCCCTGACAGAAACCATCAGCGGCCGAATCGACTGGTTCTTTGCGCCCATCGTGTCTGCATTGCCACTCATCAAAGACGGCAGACTTCAAGTCTTGGCAGTAGGTACCCCAAAACGCTCTGACGACTTGCCCAACACGCCCACCACATCAGAAGCGGGCGTACCAGGCTCGGAGTACACGTTTTGGGTCGGCATGTTGGCACCTAGCAAAACACCCAAGCCCGTCCTGGACAAACTCAATGCAGAAGTGGGCAAAATTTTGAACTCACCCGAATTCAAAACCAAACTCGACAGCATTGGCGCAGCCCCAATGCCCATGACCAGCACGGCCTTCAATGGCTTTATCAAATCGGAAACAGAGGGCATTGCCAAATTGGTTCAAGCGGCAGGCATCAAAGCCAATTGATCTTGCTATGCTAGGGGTTTGAACCAGCGTGTTTTGCCATGCACACCCCTAGCACCCAACCGCGTCCGTCCATCTATTACAACTACCAAGTCTTCAAACCTTGGTTGTCGTCGCAGAACCCGCCCCAACCCAAGCACAAAGTTGTCATTGTGGGCGCAGGGCCAGCAGGCATGGTCACCGCACTAGAGTTGGCAAGGCACGGTGTATCCAGTGTGTTGCTCAGCGCCGAATTGCAGTTTTCGCAAGGCTCGCGTGCCATTGTGTTTACGCGCCGTTCCATGGAAATTTTGCAACAAGTGGGGGTGGCACATCGCGTCACAGAAAACGGTTTGCCTTGGCGCTGTGGCAATTCAATTTACCGTGGCCAAAAAGTGTTTCGCATGGAAACACCGCACGATCCAGACGATCGATTTTTTCCCATGATCAACATTCAGCAGCAGTACTTGGAAGAGTACCTCCATGATGCCTGTGCTGCCAACGAATTGATCGATGTGCGCTGGGGCAACAAGTTGGTCAAGGCTGAAAACATTGAAGGCGGCGTGAAGACCGAGATTGATACACCCGAAGGCCCCTACACCTTAGAAACAGAGTGGCTGGTGGCAGCAGACGGCGGTCGTTCCGAAATTCGCAGCAGCATGAATTTGAAGTTAGAAGGTGCGTCGTTTGAAAGCATCTTCGTGATTGCCGACATACGCATCGACCTGCCCTACCCAACAGAGCGTTTGGCATTTTTTGACCCCGATTGGAATCGTGGCAACACCATCTTGATGCACCGCGAGCCGCATGGCATATGGCGAGTGGACTATCAATTGTCGCCAGGCGAAACACCAGAAGAGGCACTGCGCCCTGAATCATTGAAAGAGCGCATTGATGCGCAGCTCAAGATGATTGGCTTTGAAGGTACACCATGGGAGATGGACTGGAATTCTGTCTATTCTGCTCGCACCCTCACCTTGCCCGAGTATGTGCACAAGCGCATTGTGTTTACGGGTGATGCAGCGCATTTGCTGCCCATCTTTGGCGTGCGTGGCGCCAATACGGCGTTTCAAGACGCACAGTCTTTAGGCTGGCATCTGGCATTTGTCATCAAGGGCCTCGCGCCAGAACAATTGATGCAAAACCACAGCACAGAACGTGTTGGCGCAGCCAGAGAAATTATCACTGAAGCCGGCAAAAGCACTCGTTTCATGGCACCGCCCAGCCGCGGTTTTCGATTGCTGCGCGATGCGGTTTTGTCTTTGTCACTGACGCAAGAGTTTGTCAGACCGCTTTACCACTGGCGCACATCTCGGCCACATGAATACAGCAGCTCTGGTCTCAACAGCCCGCATGACGACAATGCACAATTCACGGGCGGCCCAGCTTTAGGCGCACCGCCACAAAATGTTCTGCTGCAGGCAGACAACTATTTGCTGGACCACTTGGGTGGCGGATTTGATTTGGTTTTTGTGGCCGATGCACAAGGTATTCCGTCCGAAATTGCACAAGCAGTAGCACGCATTCAGCAGCAGGGCATCCCCTTAAAACTGACTGCTATCAGCGCAGAAGCCGCACCGTTAGCTGGCGCACACCAAACTTTGCAAGATCCGCAGCAGCGATTTGCAGATCGTTATGCCGTCAAAGCTGGTGGGGCCTATTTATTCCGCCCTGACCAGCACATTTGTGCACGTTGGCAACAGCTTGATGCCGCGCGTTTACTGCAGAGCCTGCAAGTGGCTTGCATGCAGTAAGCCAATTAACGCAAACAGCATCCTTATTGGGATTGAACGCATGAACACACAAGCTACTTTAGACATTGCTGGCCTTGAGCAGGTCTACGACGCATTGGCCACAGCCATCGACCAAGCAGGTCCCGAAAAATCAGAATTATTTTTGGTCAAACTGGCTTTGCTCAATGCCAAAGCATTGGCCAACCCTACGCTGTTTGAATTGCAAATTGCATCAGCTCTGCAAGACCTTTGAAGCAGCAGTCCATTTATTGGGGCAAAGCACATTGAACGGGTTTGGCACCCAACTCGTTCACCAGCACTTGGGGGTCAATGCCCACCAAAAACCCGCGCTTGCCACCATTGATCCAAATTTTGGGTAATTCCAAAATAGTGGACTCCACATAAACGGGCATCGGCTTGCGCAAGCCAAAGGGTGAAGTACCGCCCACCATGTAACCCGAATTTTTTTGCGCCACATCGGGCTTACAAGGTTCGACCAATTTACAGCCAATTTGGCGTGCCAGGCTCTTGGTTGAGGTTTTGCAATCGCCATGCATCAGAACGACCAATCCTTTGGCGTTTTCGTCTTGCATCACCAAGGTTTTGACCACTTCGTGCTCGGGTACACCCAATTGCTTGGACGATTCGGCCGTGCCTCCGTGGTCTATATAGTCATAAGGATGCTCTGTGTACGAAACTTTTTTTGCTTCAGCCATTGAGTAGCTGGGGTCTCAGAAACGTGTTTTGCCATGGGTCTATGCAACTTTTTGGTGAGATTATGGCGTGCACTCAATCCGGTAGCACTTGTCTGGGGCAAACAGCAATAGACCGCACATTTGTGGGGCTTTAGTGGTTTTTGTGCTCATCATGTCAGCAATTACCCGCGGTTTTTACAGCATTTTTTCATGCAGAATATGCTTTTCTTTATTTCGGAGCTAGTCCATGAAATCCATTCGCAAATTGATTCAACGTCCTTTGCTGGCAACTGCTGCATTGGCATTGCTCGGCACTTTGGCCACTCCCGCTTTTGCTGGCAAAACCATCGATGCCATCAAGGCACGTGGTGCTTTGAATTGCGGCGTCAACCCCAGCTTGCCTGGTTTCTCTGCAGCCGACAGCCAAGGCGTTTGGGCTGGTTTGGACGTGGACGTTTGCAAAGCCGTTGCAGCCACATTGCTGAGCGACGCTAGCAAAGTGAAGTACACCCCCCTGAATGCGGCTCAGCGTTTTGCTGTCTTGCAAGCTGGCGAAATCGACATCTTGTCACGCAACACCACTTGGACCCTGAACCGCGACGCCTCTTTGGGCTTGCATTTCACAGGCACTACATACTATGACGGCCAAGGCTTCATGGTTCCTAAGAAATCCAAAATTACCAGCGCCACCAAGCTCAAGGGCGCCACAGTGTGCGTGCAGTCTGGCACCACCACAGAAAAGAACTTGAATGACTACTCCAAAGTCATGAAGCTCAACATGAAGCCTGTTGTGTTTGACACACAAGAAGCCACCAACAAAGCTTACTTCGCTGGCCGCTGCCAGGCTTACACCACAGACGCCTCTGGTTTGGCTTCTGTGCGCAACAAAGAAGCGACCAACCCCGATGACCACGTCATCTTGCCGGAACTCATCTCTAAAGAACCCCTTGGCCCATCCGTGCGCCGTGGTGATGACGAGTTCTTCGCCATTGTCAAATGGGTTGCTTATGCTTTGATCGAAGCCGAAGAATATGGCATCACACAAGCCAACGTGGATCAAATGAAGGCCAGCAGCACAGACCCCGTGGTTCAGCGTATCTTGGGTACATCTGAAGACACAGGCAAGTTGTTGGGCTTGGACAAAGAGTGGGCTTACCGCGCCATCAAGGCCGTGGGCAACTACGGTGAAATGTTCGAGCGCAACGTCGGTCCTAAGTCCACTTTGAAATTGCCACGTGGTTTGAACAACCAGTGGAACAAAGGCGGTTTGATGTACGCACCTCCCGTACGTTAATCTCAGCTTTGCGTTCTCCTCCATGAGGAAAACTTTTTAAACCAAAGACTTCCGGCCCGCCTCGCGCGGGCCGGTCTATTCTCATGAGCACCCCACCTCCTCCTAAACGACAATGGTCTTGGCGCAGCCAAGCCTTCCGCGGACTGGTCTATCAAATCTTAGCCATTGTGGGTTTGACCCTTGCCGTGGGCTACTTGATGTCCAACACGTTTGCCAACATGCGCGCGCGTGGCATTCAAAGTGGCTTTGATTTCTTTCTCCAACCTGCTGGTTTTGGCATTGGCGAAAGTCTTTTTGAATTCGATTCATCACAAAATTATTTGGTAGCCTATCTTGTCGGACTGACCAACACTTTGCGCGTTGCACTGGTAGGTTTGGTTCTGGCCACTTTACTGGGCACCCTGATTGGCATTGGCCGCTTGACCAAAAATACTTTGGTTAAATCTTTGTGTGCCAGCTACGTCGAAATTACCCGCAACATTCCTTTGTTGCTCCAACTCTTCATGTGGTACTTTGCCATGACTGAGTTGTTGCCGCCCATTGAAGAACCCCTGAAGCCTTTGGCAGGCGTTTTCTTTAGCAAGAATGGTTTGCAATATCCGCTGCCCGTCTGGGAGCCCGGCCATTGGGGTACGCTCATCGGTTTGTGCGTAGGCTTCGGTGCCTGGAAATTCTGGTCGCGACACGTCCAGCAACACTTTGAAGCCACAGGGCACACCAAACCAAGTTTCTTCCCTGGCTTGGGTTTGTTTGTACTGGGCGGTGTCATTGGCTGGTTGGCCGGCGGCGCACCCAGCGAAATGAACATTCCAGAAATCACAGAAATCAGTGTGGTTGGAGGAGGCTCGGTCACGCCCGAGTACCTCACTTTATTGGTGGGCCTCACGGTTTACACATCGGGCTACATTGCCGAAGTGGTGCGTGCTGGCATTCAGTCGGTATCCTTTGGACAACACGAAGCGGCGGTGGCTTTGGGCCTCAAGCGCACACAAGAGTTGCGCCTCATCCAATTACCACAAGCCATGCGCGTGATCATTCCGCCGCTCACCAGCCAATACCTCAACTTGATCAAGAACTCTTCATTGGCAGTGGCTGTGGGCTACCCCGATTTGGTGTCCATCAGTTCTACGGCTCTGAACCAAACGGGTCGGGCCATTGAGTGCATTGCCTTGGTCATGCTCATTTATTTAAGCTTGAGCTTGCTCACCTCAGCGCTCATGAATATTTATAACCGCCGTGTGCGAATCAAGGACCGATGATGTCAACCACCGGTTATCAACAACATTTCGAGCCCATCGAGGCGCGCCGTCCACCTGTCAACGAAACAGGTGTTTGGGCATGGATTCAAAGAGGCTTCTTTGATGGTCCCTTAAATTCTTTCCTCACGGTTTTGTTTTTGGCATTGTTGGTGTGGGCCATTCCGCCCATCTTCAACTGGACCGTGTGGTACGCCATTCCCAATGCCGACAACGAAGCTTGCCGTGCAGCTCACGGCATTGGCGCGTGTTGGGGCGTGGTGGCCGAAAAAGGTCGACTCATTTTGTTTGGTCGCTACCCATTTGAAGAGCAATGGCGCCCATTGGTGGCAAGTGCTGTTGTGGTGCTGCTCTTGGTGGTGTCTTGCCTTCGTACCTTCTGGCGCCCTGCGCTTGCAGTGGCTTGGGTGCTGGTTTATGCCTTCTTCTTTGCGCTGATGTACGGTGGCTTTGCCGGGCTGACCGAAGTCGAGACAGCTCGCTGGGGTGGCCTGCCACTGACGCTGCTGCTGGCCAGTGTTAGCTTGGTTGTGGCCTTTCCTTTGGCCATTTTGTTAGCACTAGGCCGTCAATCTGAGTTGCCCGCCATTCGCACTTTGTGCGTGGTGTTTGTCGAATTTGTGCGCGGTGTGCCACTTATTTCGGTGCTGTTCATGGCCTCGTTCATCTTGCCCTTGTTCATGCCACAAGGCGCCAAAATTGACGTTCTGGTGCGCGTGCTCATTGGCATGACCCTGTTCACAGCGGCCTACTTGGCTGAAGTGATTCGCGGTGGCTTGCAAGCTTTGCCCAAAGGCCAAGTAGAGGCCGCTCATTCCTTGGGTCTGAGCTACTGGCAAATTCAACGCATGATTGTGTTGCCCCAAGCTTTGCGCTTGGTGGTGCCTGCCATTGTGAACACCTTCATTGGTGCTTTCAAGGACACCTCCTTGGTCACCATTGTGAGTTTGTACGACCTCACGGGCGCGGTGCAATTGGCGCTGGGCGATGCCGACTGGCGCAAATTTTTCATTGAAGGTCAATTGTTTGTGGCCGCCATTTACTTCATCGCATGCTTTGCGATGTCACGCTACAGCCAATGGCTGGAATCCCATCTGAATACTGGAACACGGAGACAGTGAAGTGAGTACCTCAAGTCCCATCATCGAATTTTCTAAAGTCAACAAGTGGTACGGTGAGTTCCACGTGTTGCGCGACATCGACTTGTCGGTGGCCAAAGGCGAGCGCATTGTGGTGTGCGGCCCTTCAGGCTCTGGCAAAAGCACGCTGATTCGCTGCATCAACCGCTTGGAAGTGCACCAAGCGGGCACCCTCACGGTAGACGGCACCGAGCTCACTGACGACGTCAAGTCCATTGAAGCGGTGCGCCGCCAAGTGGGCATGGTGTTTCAACAGTTCAACTTGTTCCCTCACCTCACGGTGTTAGAAAACCTGACCCTGGCGCCGATGTGGGTAGGCAGCATCCCCAAAGCCGAAGCCGAAGAGCGCGCCATGCAACAGCTCAAGCGCGTGCGCATTGCCGAACAAGCCAACAAGTACCCCTTGCAGTTGTCTGGCGGTCAGCAGCAGCGTGTGGCCATTGCCCGCTCTTTGTGCCTCACACCCAAAATCATGTTGTTTGACGAGCCCACTTCGGCACTCGACCCCGAGATGATCAACGAAGTGCTGGACGTGATGGTTGAATTGGCCAACCAAGGCATCACCATGATTTGCGTGACGCACGAAATGGGCTTTGCCCGCTCCGTAGCCGACCGTGTGATTTTCATGGACCAAGGTCAAATCGTGGAGCAAAACACCGCCACTGAGTTCTTTGCCAATCCAAAGAACGAACGCACACAAGACTTCTTGTCCAAAATTCTGGCGCACTGATGTCTTCATGCTCAAAGCCCGCTGGCTCCGCCGGCGGGCTTTCTTTTTTAGACCCGCGCGGTGATGCACTGCCCCGCCCCCACGGCAATACCTACTGGCTGTGGGCAGGTCATGTTCTTGCGGGCGAGCACCCCGGCAAAGAAGGGGAAGCCATGCTACTTGAGCGCTTGCAATTGTTGGCGCAAATGGGCATCACGCACTTTATCGATCTCACAACAGCCGCAGATCCCTTACAAGCCTATCGGCCTTTGGGCGCTGCCGTGCGAATTAACCATCCCATTGCAGATTTTGGTGTGCCCGATGTTGTGCAAATGCAAGGCATTCTGCACAGCATCAACGAAGCCTTGCGTCAGGGTGGCAAGGTCTACGTGCACTGCCGTGCAGGCATCGGCAGAACGGGCACTGTGGCGGCCACATGGCTTGTCAACCAAGGCCTAGACGGGCAAGCAGCCTTAGATTTACTCATGCAAAAGTGGCAAGCTGTAGACAAGCGCAAAGAAGAGCCGAACACCCCAGAGACCGAGGCACAGCGGCAGTTTGTGTTGGCTTGGCCGAATTCATAGCCCTCATCGTCGAGTACTTTTAGACTCATTTTGAATTTTGCTTGAGCTACATCAAGGGACTGATTGAGCCACATTGATTCAGCGCAATGAACGGCCAACACGAAAGACTTCCAATGAACGAACGGTTAAGCAAACCGTCTTTATAAGGAAATCAAATCATGAAAAAACTCATCATTGCCTCTGCTGTTTGCGCACTCTTGTCTGGCGCTGCTTTTGCCGATCAAAGCCAATGGATGGTTCGCGCGCGTGCTGTGGGTCTCGACATGGACAACAAAGATTCAACAGGTTTGGGTTTGAGCGTCAACAACAAAACCATTCCAGAAGTGGACATCAGCTATTTCATTAACAAGAATGTTGCCGTTGAATTGATTTTGACAGTGCCACAAAAGCAAACCGTCAGCTCTGCGGCGATGGGCACCGACATTGGCACCTTCAAACATTTGCCGCCTGTGATCACTTTGCAATATCACTTTGATAACTTTGCAGGCTACACGCCCTATTTGGGCGCAGGCTTAAACTACACGCAAATTACGCAGGTGAATTTGTTAAACGGCGGCGCTAACCTTAACAGCCACAACTGGGGCGGCGTGTTGCAAGCAGGCGTTGATTTTCCTATCGACAAAAACCTCAGCTTTAACATTGACTTCAAAAAGCTCAACTTAAAGACAGATGTTTTTGTAGGTGGCGTTAACAGTGGCGTCTTAAAACTCAACCCCACACTGATTGGTGTGGGTCTTGGCTATCGCTTTTAAGATCTGATGGCGTTATCAACTAAACACGCCACCATAGGTTTTACGCAAGTCACCCTTTTGAACCTTGCCTGTGCCGCCCACGGGCAAGGACTCCAAAAAGATCACATCGTCTGGCACCCACCACTTGGCCACTTTGGTTTCTAAGAAAGACAGGATCTCTTCTTTCTCAACCGCCTGACCAGGCTTGCGCACCACAAACATCAAGGGACGCTCGTCCCACTTAGGATGCTTGACGCCAATGACAGCAGCCATGGCTACTGCGGGGTGCGCAATGGCGGCGTTTTCTAAGTCAATGGAGCTGATCCATTCGCCACCCGTTTTGATCACATCTTTGGTGCGATCGCGAATTTGCATCACGCCTTGTGCATCGATGGTGGCAATGTCGCCAGTGGGAAACCAACCGTCGACCAAGGGCGAGCCTTCGCCCTTGTAATACCCAGAAATAATCCACTGACCACGCACCATGAGTTCACCTTGTGAGCTGCCATCGCGGGGCAAGGTGTTGCCTTCCTCGTCTACCACTTTGATGTCGACGCCGAACACCGAGCGGCCTTGTTTGCCAACCAAGGCATGACGATCGGCTGCCGGCATGGCGCGCTGTTCAGGCGTCATACTGCTCATGGTGGCCACAGCGGTGGTTTCGGTCATGCCCCAACCATGGCGCACTTCCACACCAAAGTCATCGCTAAACTTTGCAATGAGGGCAGTGGGCATGGCAGAGCCCCCCACCGCAGTGCGCTTCATGGTGCTGAAGCGCAATTTGTTTTGCTCGACGTGCTGAATGAGGGCCATCCAAATGGTGGGTACACCTGCACTGATGGTGATTTTTTCTGACTCCATCAATTCGTACAAACTGGCACCGTCTAACTTGGGGCCTGGCAACACCAACTTGGCACCAGCAATAGGCGCTGCATACGGAATGCACCACGCGTTGATATGAAACATGGGCACAACAGGCAAGATCGCTTCGTCGGCCGACAAATTCAAAATACCTGGCAAGCAACCCGAGAGTGCATTGATCACAATAGCGCGGTGCGAATACATAGCGCCTTTAGGATTGCCGGTGGTGCCTGAGGTGTAGCAAATGGCCGCACCTGAGCGCTCGTCAAACTCGGGCCACTCAAACACATCGCTGGCAGATGCAATGAGTTCGTCGTAGCACATCACATGGGCCACGCCTTCGATTTCGGGCATGTGCGCACGCTCGGTGAGGCACACCCAAGCGCGCACCTTAGGGCAATGCGCTGCAATGCCTTTGATGAGGGGGGCAAAGGTGATGTCAAACAACACCACTTCGTCTTCGGCATGGTTGATGATGTAAATGAGTTGTTGAGGATGCAAACGAGGGTTGCAAGTGTGCATCACCATGCCGCTGCCAGACACGGCGTAATACGCTTCGAGGTGGCGGTGGTTGTTCCAAGCAATAGAACCCACCACACTGCCCTCTTTCAAATTCAAAGTTTTGAGTGCATTGGCCAATTTGCGAGCGCGCTTGGCGCAATCGGCATAGGTATAACGAAACAGAGGACCATGCGTTTCTCGCGAAACCACCACTTGCCCACCAAATTGCGCAGCAGCGTGCTCCAGAATGCCAGACAAGAGCAAGGGACGGTCCATCATGAGGCCGGGTTTGAACATGAAATTCTCCGAATCAAAAGAATTCAGAGATCATAGTCAATGGCGCTGGCGTGTCTCTCGGGATTGACCCGTAAAAGGTGCTTGGTACATCCAAACAGGACGGTTGGGGCTGGCTTCTGTTTGCGCCGTTGGTTTAAGCTCTGCAGCCTCAAATTCCAAACTGACCAACCAAGCGCCTGGTTTCATTTCTGCCTTGGCTTTTTCGACTGCGCGGGGCATGGTTTCGGGCCTTTGGAACAAATAAACCATGTCGTAGGCACCCCAGTGGTCTTGCCAAATATCACCACAACGAACATACGCCCAAGGGCATCTGAACTTGGCCACCCAGCTTAAGGGGCTGCTGAATTCAATGCCGATCCACTGCGCATTCACATAGGCCAAACGCAATGCTTTGAGACCGTCTCCTGCACCACAACCCGCGTCCAAAATTTTGGCTTGGGCTGGCAATATGGCATAGCGCGGCACATCACGCAGTGCATTGAGAGGCGTAGGAAAAACAGGTGCATCGCGCCATGCGCGCATGGGATAAATCCAAATGATCAGGATCAAGGGCAATAACCAAACCCAAGCGGGAAAACTGGCCGTGCCCATTAGCCAAAAGGACACGGGAAATCCCATGGCCAATGCAGCGGCACGGGCTTGCGAAATGCCTTTGTGCCAACCCAGTGCTGCAGCCATGACGCCCAGCATGGTTGCAAACAACATGGCCACAGAGGAATGCACACCCTGGTTGGTAAAGAAAAGAAACAAGTACCAAGCAGCACCCCAAACCGCCAAGGCTGTCAAAGGCCAACGAATCAGATTTGACAATTGATTCTTCTTTCAGATAATTTGGGCATGATTAAAGTCGACAATGTCTTCATTTCAGTCGCATCTTAATGGCTAGCAACATGTTTATTCGAATTTTTAACATAATGAGCGCCAGCTTCATAGCAGCCTGCTTTTTGCTGGCCACGACTTCTGTTTGGGCTTATAAAACAGAAAAAATCTGTGAGGACATCCCCGCCACTTCCACCGCACCTGCCCATAAAAAATGCAAAGTGGTGCGGGTGAAAGAAGGCGGCACAGCCAAGCCAGGGGATGGCAAACCTGCAGACGGCAAAGCACCTGCAGCTGACGCCAAAAAATAAAGCCCCTTTGCCAAGCGTACTTTGAACTTCTAGGCAGCAAGCCTCTAACATGCCTCTAGAATGAGTTACAACTTACAGGGCTAAAGAGGTATCCATGTCAGCGTTGATCAAAACTGAGGCTTTCAGCCTTCACCTAGCACCCCAAGCCGTTGCGCTGGTGATGGACTCACCCCACTCCAGCCCCAGCTTCCCAAACGACTTCAATGCTTGCCTGCCTTTAGACGATTTGCGCGATGGCGAAGACGTGTTCATTGATGCTTTGTGGTCACATGCCCCACAACACGGCGCTCATTTGCTTTTGGCCGAATTTGCACGCACCTACATCGATCCCAATCGACATGTTGGCGATGTTGATTTGTCGATGATCGACGGCGATTGGCCCCACACCTATGTTCCCAGCGGCAAAGCGCACATTGGCAAGTCGCTCATTTGGCGCACCCTGGACGATGGGCGCCCTATCTACGATCGAAAATTGAGCGTTGAAGAAGTGCAACAGCGTATTCAACGCTATGCCCTGCCCTACCAAGCCCAATTGCAAAAATTGATTGACGACCACCACCAAGCCTTTGGCGTGAGCTATCACATCAACTGTCACTCTATGAACGCCGTCAGCGGCAAAATGGGCGAAGGCGGCGCCGGCATTGCCCGCGCCGATGTGGTGCTCGGCGACCGCGATGGCACCACTTGCGATGCTGAATTTACACACCTTGTCAAAGACTTCATGCAAGGCTGTGGATATGACGTCAAAATCAACGACCCTTTTAAAGGTGTGGAGCTGGTGCGTGCGTTTTCAAACCCAGCGCAAGGCAAGCACAGTTTGCAAGTTGAATTGAACAAGCGTCTTTACACAGACAGCACGGGTCGCGGCAAAGGCCCTCATTACGACAAACTGGCGCAAGACCTGCAAGGCCTAACAGCCGTCTTGGCCAAATTCGCAACATCCAAAGCAGTCAAGTAAACACACCATGAACAATGCAGTGCCCACCCTCAAAGTTGAACTCACAGCACCCGACATCAGCGCCTACCGGCAAAGCAATGTGGGCATTGACTACGTCACACGGCTTGACTCTGGCAAGCCAGGACCTCACGTCATTGTGCAAGCCCTCACTCATGGCAATGAACTGAGTGGTGCCATCACTTTGGACTACTTGTTCAAGCAAAATTTTCAGCCCACTTGCGGTGTGGTCTCGTTCATCTTTGCCAATGTGGCCGCCTATGCATTGTGGGATCCCGAAAAGCCAGATGGCAATCGCTATGTAGAAGAAGACTTCAACCGAGTTTGGTCAGATGAGGTTCTAAACGGCCCACGTGACAGCGTTGAGTTGCGCCGAGCACGTGAATTGGTTGCCTACATTGATACGGCCGACTACCTGCTTGATTTGCATTCTATGAGTGCTCCCAGCGCCCCTCTGATGGTGTGCGGTGTGCGGCCCAAAGGAGGACAAAAGTCCATCAATTTGGCCACCAAAATTGGCTTGCCTGAATGGCTGATGGTAGACACTGGGCATGTCAATGGCCTGCGCATGATTGAACGTGCGGCCTTTGGCGACCCCAGCAAACACAACACCGCCATTTTGTTAGAGGCAGGCCAACATTGGGAAAAAGCTTGCGAGCAAATTGCCCGCGAAACCACCTTGAAGTTCTTAAAGGTAACCGGCGTTGCCGCTGCCGACTGGGCCGATTCGCGCTGCAGCTTGCCTGCAGTTACGCAGAAGGTGGTGCAAGTCACTGAAGGCTACGCTGCTAAGTCGCTCGACTTTGAATGGCTTGATGTTTATAACGGCCTTGAAGTGATTGAAAAAGCAGGCACCGCCTTGGCAGAAGATGCTGGCCATACACTCCGTACGCCTTATGACAATTCAGTTTTGATCATGCCAACCCGCAGCAAGCGCTTTACGGTGGGTAGCACCATGCTGCGATTTGGACGGGTTGAAAGCCTGACCTAAGTAGAGACCTGACTTTAAGATTTGCTGCAATTTGCAAATAAGGCCGCTTTAAACTGCCTTGAGCTCTTGCAATTTGCAGAACAGGCCTAAAATACGAGACTTGGGGCTGCACTGGTTTCGACATGGGTTCGGACGCGTGGCAGGGCATGTCGAGGTTCTGTTACCTCGTAAAACAGCAGAAAAAAAACTAACTGCAAACGACGAACGTTTCGCACTCGCCGCTTAATCCGGTGAGCCTTGCAACAGTTGGCCGATAGGCTGGGCAAGGGGGCAATAGGCGTTAAAACCTAAAGCTTCCAGGCTGCAAGGGAAAACATATGGGCTGGCGTCACATCGGGCATCTTGGTGTGGCGCGAGAAAATAGGATGCTGGTTGGATCAATAGCGTGTCGCTGCGCGATTGGTTTGACGAGACTCAAATCAGACGACTACACATGTAGAACTGTACGAAAATGGCTTGTGGACGCGGGTTCAATTCCCGCCAGCTCCACCATTTGCATTTTGAGAGAAACACTCTCTCATTTCTTACGA